>DATIDF010000085.1:0-19007 GCA_035456445.1 Anaeromyxobacter sp. | reverse complement strand
GAGCGCGAGGACCGCGCCGGCGACGGCGAGCGCGCTGCGCCGCCCCGCCGCCGCGGCGATCGTCGCGATCACGGCGCCACCTCGAGGCTCGCGATCCGGACGCCGACCGCGCCGTCGACGTCGACCAGCTCGCCGCGCGCGATGGGACGCTCGCCCGCGCGCAGCGTGACGATCCCCCGCCGGTCGAGCGCGAGCGGCAAGGTCGCGCCCGGCTCCAGCCGGGCGAGCTCGGCGAGGGTCATCTCCACCCGGGCGAGCTCCACCTCGAGCACGACCGGAAGCTGCGCGATCCGCTGCGTCATCTCGACCTCCTCCACGTGAAAGGCTTCGTCCTCGAGCCGGCCCGAGAGCCGGGCGCCGCCCGGGAGCACGAGGGCGCGCGGTTCGGCGCCTCCGTCGAGCACCATGACGTCGCCCGCCGAGAGCGCCTCGAGCTCCTCGGGCGTGAGCGCCGCGGCGCCACCTCGCACCGATACGAAGAGCCCGAGGCAGGACGCGGCGCCGTCGTCGAAGGCCGGTGTGCCAGCGAGCGCCCGGACCGCGGCCGCCGGCACGAGGAGCCGGGCGCGCCCGGACAGCGCGCCCGCGGTGACCGTGAGCTCGACCGCGAGAGGCGCGACCGGCTCCGGCGCCGCGCGGCAGAGCCGTGGCGCGAGGGTGTCCTCGCACGCGGCGACCCGGCAGGCACCATCGAGCGCGGCGAGCGCGAAGAGCTCGAGCGCCGCTGCCTCGACCGCCGTGAGCGACGTCGCGCCGCATGTCTCGCCGGGGCCGCCCGCGAGCCGGTCGACGAGGGCGACCACCAGCGCGGGCTCCACCTCGAACGCGGCGGTCCCGGGCAGCGCGGTGAGCTCGAGGCCGAGCCGAGCGACCGCCGCGCGGGGCAGTGCGCGCGCAGGCACCGCGCGGCCACGCATGGTGATCTCGGCACCCAGAACGGACGCGAGAGATCGCGCAGCGGCGCAGGCGACCTCTGCTCCGACGGCGCGGGCCGCGTCGGTCAGCTCGGCGTGGCCACGGGAGACGGCGGGGAGCTCGAACGGAAGCGGCATGACCGCGGGCAGTCCACTGACCGTGCCAGCGGGTGGCGGCTCGAGATCACGGCGCTATTTCGCCGACCGGTCGGTCCCGGCGGGACGGGATCCGAACGGGACGTACGGGCCGCGGCCGGGTCGGGAAATGCCGTGAGACGTCGTGAAGAATCGCCGGAGGGTTCGCAGCGCGCTCGCGACTCGTCTTGGGCCGCTCATGGCCCGAGCAGCTGCCGGCAGATCCGTACGAGCGCGGGCGCGACCGCCGCGTGTGGGAGGAGGCCGCGACGGAGGCAGAGGAGCACGCCGCCGACACGGGCGCGCTCGCAGGACGCGGCTGGACGCTCGGGCGCTCCGGTGTGGACGGCCGCGAGCGCGGCCGCCACCGCCGAGAGCCGCTCCGCGCGCGAGGTGGGGGCGAGCCGCTCAGCGTGCGCCCGCGCCTGCCCGGCGTCCGCGGAGCCGAGCCGGGCGAGGAGGGCGGCGGCGCGCTCCGGCACGATCGCTGCCGCGAGCGAGGCGAGGAGCCGGTCCGCCGGGCTCACGGCGCCCCTCGCCCGCGGAGGTGCGCCCGGGCGGCGGTGCCGGCGAGCCCGGCCGCGCCGAGCCCCGCGAGCGCGGCGAGCCCGAGGAGCAAGGGCGACCGGCGCGAAGGCGCCGCGGTCGCGGGAGGCGCCGCCGCTCCCGGGGCGATCACGACAGACACGGCGCTCGCCTCGAGCCCGTCCGCCGCCCCCGAAACGAGCGCCCGGATCCCCGGCTCCAGCGCCCGCACCGCGTCGCAGGAAGCCGGCCGGCACTTCACGAGCACGGCGCCGCGCGGGGGAGGGCTCGTGCCAGGGCGGAGCGGATCTGGCTGCGGCAGGCCGAGGTGCACGCGCGCCTCTACGACCCCATCGATGCTCTCCACGCTGCGCGAGAGCTCGCCAGCGAGCGCGTGCAGCAAGAGCGCGTGCTCCTCGGTGGGGGTGGGCACCATCGATCCCTTGCCGAACACCTCCCCGAAGCCCGGCGGGCGAGGACGGGGGAGCTCGCGCTCGGCGAGGATCCGGTGGGCGCGCGCCGCGTCGCTCGCGCTCACCGAGACCGTCCACTGCCCGTCCGAGCCGTCTCCGCGGCGCTTCTCCGCGGCGAGCCCGCCCTCGTCGAGCGCGACCAGGATCTCGTTCGCCTGCACCTCGTCGAGGCCGTGCAGGAGCTCCTCTTCGCCGCAACCGGAGAGCGTCGCGGCGAGGACGAGGAGCGGGAGCGCGCGTGCCATCGGGGATCCCCTTCAGACCTGCGTGTTGAGCGCCTGCTTCACCGACTGGGCGCCCTGCTCGACGAGCTTCGAAGCGAGATCGACGGTCTGGACGACGCGGTACGCCTCGGCCTGCAGGCCGAGGAGCTCCTGCGCGGTGAAGGTCTCGCCCCGGCGGGCGGCCGCGAGGACGCCGTCGAGCCGCCGTTGCGCGCGCTCGATGCCCTCGAGCGCGGCGAGCGCCGGGCTCGGACGGGCGGGAGCGGGGCACGGCGACTTCGGGGGCGCCCGCGGCGCCAGGTGGGCGGAGAAGCTGGCCTTCTGGGACGCGACCGGCGCGGCGGGGCTCGCCGCGGCTGCGCCGACGGGCGCGATGGGCATGGGCGGCCTCAATGGATGTTGTTGATCGCGGACTTCGCGCTGTCGTGCTTCACCTTCATGACGTTCGACAGCGCGGCGAACTCGCGGCTCTCGCGCTGCATGTGCTCCTGGAGCTGCAGGTACTGAAGGTTGAAGCTCTGGGACTGCTGCTGGAGCGCGCGGGTGGCCTCGAGCAGGTCTCCCTCGCCCGCGGCGGTCGCCGCGGCGCGGGCGGCGCCCACGCCATCCGCGGCGGCGAGGGTACCGGCCGCACCGCGCACGGCGGCGGAGAGGACGGTGCCGCCGGGCACGTAGGGCGCGGCGAGCTCGACGGACGCTGCGATGCTGCGGGCGGCGCTCGAGGCGGCGCCGCGGAGCGCGGCGCCGAAGCGGCCCGGCTCGGTCTTGCGCTCGGTGGTGGTCGCGACGTGGATCGAAGGGATCGGCTTCATGGGTGGCCTCCTGTGACGGTGGGTGAGCAACGGGCGTGCCGCGCGGCAGCGCCCGCGGGAGCCGCGCAGCCCGAGGCGACGCCGGGCGGCGGACGGCCGCCCGGACCGGATCGCGGACGCCCGTACGGGGCCGGCTGCGTCCCCGTGGTAACGTCGCCGCGTGCCGCGCGAGTACCTCCGCCGCCTCAGCGACCAGATCGTCCATGCCCAGCGCCCGATCCGCGTTCTCCGCGCGATCAACTGGGGCCCGCACGTGCACGAGCGGTTCTTCCGATCCGGGGCGAAGGAGCTGCCGCGCCCCGAGTACGCGACGCTCGGGTTCGACCCGGCGGACAAGGTGAAGGAGCTCCGCGCGATCCGCCGCCAGATCCGCGGCAAGAACCCGGTGGAGGAGCTCCTGCGGAAGAAGTGCGACGAGTTCGTCGCGATCGCGCAGATGCTCGCAGCGCGCGGCACGAAGCGCTTCTACGAGATCTCGCGCCGCGTGTACGGCGACCCGCGCGACCGCTTCCCGGATCACGACGTGGACAACCTCGCCATCGCGCGCATGTGGGCGTCGCGCCCGCGGGCGCGCGACGAGGAGCTGGTCCACTCGGCGGAGGAGGCGGCAGGGCGGATCGCCGAGCTCTGCAACCCGCTCCTCGGCGGGAACGTGAAGGTGGTGGTGACCACCCGGCTCACCGCGAACGCGGCGGCGGGGGCGACGCGGATCACGCTGCGGAAGGGCGCGCGGTTCTCGGAGCGGCAGGTGCGCGCGCTCGCCCATCACGAGGGGCTCTGGCACGTGCTCACCTCGTTGAACGGCTTTCGCCAGCCGGCCCTCACGGTCCTCGGCGTCGGGCTCCCCCGGCACACCGAGTCGCAGGAAGGGGGCGGGATCGTCACGGAGTTCCTCACCGGGAACATCACGGACGAGCGCTACATCGAGCTCGGGGAGCGGACGATCGCGATCGACATGGCCGCCCGCGGCGCCGACTTCCTCGAGGCGTACCGCTACCTCCTCGCGCGCTTCCCGCCGGAGAAGGCGGCGCTCATGAGCGAGCGCGTGTTCCGCGGGGGCCTCGTGGAGGGCGGCGCGCCGTTCACGAAGGACGCTGCCTACCAGCGCGGCTACTGCCGGACGTTCAACTTCCTCCGCGCCGCGCTCGAGCAGCGAGACGTCGAGCTCGTCCGCGCGTTCCTCGCCGGGAAGATGAGCGTGGACGACGCCGAGCTCGTGCGCGATCTCGTCGAGGAAGGGCTGTGCGTCGGGCCGGTGTTCCTGCCCGACTGGTTCATCGACATCGACCGGCTGAACGCGCTCGCCACCCACAGCGTCACGATGAACCGATTCAGCCTGCCGAGCGTGTCGCGCTACTACGCGGCGCGCCGGAAGGACGGGCGGCCCGCGGGCGAGATCGTCGGAGCGCAGCGGGAGGACAGCGAGGAGCTCGCCCGGCCGACCGGGGCCGACGAGGGCGATCTCGGGGAGTAGCGGCGCGCGCGCGTCAGCTGACCGTCGCGCCGAAGATCCGCCCCACCGCGTAGGTGACACCCGCCGCGACCGCGGCGAGGCCGACCATGCGCGCGGCGGAGCGGACGACGCTCGTGCCCGACAGGAACCCGAGCAGCCCGCCGACGGCGGCGAGGAGCGCGCCGGCGAGCGCGGCGGCCGTCGCGGCGGCGGGCGTGCCCGTGGTGAACAGGAAGGGCAGGACCGGGACGAGCGCTCCCACCGAGAACAGGACGAACGACGCGACGGCGGCGTGCATCGGAGAGCCGAGGTCCTCGGGATCGAGGCCGAGCTCCTCGCGCACGAGCGTGTCGGCGGCGCTGTCCGGGTTCTTCAGGATCTCGGCGGCGGTGCGGCTCGCCTGCTCGGTGGAGAGCCCTTTCTGCTTGAAGATGAGGGTGAGCTCCGCGGCCTCCTCCTCCGGCGCCTCGGCGATCTCGCGCTTCTCCATCTCCACCTGGCGCGCGAGCAGGTCGCGCTGGCTCGCGACGGAGGTGTACTCGCCGGCCGCCATCGAGAAGGCGCCGGCGAGGAGCCCCGCGAACCCGGTGACCACGACCGTCTGGGGCGCCACCCCCGCGCCGGCGACCCCGAGGATGAGCGAGAGGTTCGACACGAGCCCGTCGTTCATTCCGAACACGGCGGCCCGGAGCGAGCCGGAGCTGCGCCCCGCGCGGTGCCAGCGCTCCCGCGAGGCGATGATCTCCCTCGCGTCGGTGGGCTCCCCCTCGCTCATGCCGACGAGCGCCCTGCGGTGCGCGCGCTCCTCCTCGGCGATCTCGCGCGCCTCGCCGCCCTGCTGCTCGTACTTGTCGGCGTCCCCCGCCTCCGTCTCGAGGACCATCGGCACGACCGCCGCCGAGCCGAGCCGCCTCGCGAGCCACACGATGGCGCGGACGCGAGAGCTCGGGCGATCGGGCGGGATCGCCACGCCCTCACGCTCGAGCTTCCGCTGCCAGAGCTCCGCGTGCCGCCGCTCCGCCACCGCGAGCTCGCGGAAGCTCGCCGCGCGCGAGGGGTCCCGCTCGTGCCGTGCGAGCCCCTCGTACATCGCGGCGCCGTCGCGCTCGTCGAGCAGGTTCTGGAGCCACAGGTCCGTGCGTGGGGCCATGGGAGCGAAATGTAGCAGGGGCGCCACGGATCCACCCGTGCGACGCGAGCAGCCCGGCCGGCCCCGCCGCGGCGCGGAACCTGCGCGCGCGTGCCCACTCTCGGGCCGGAAGGCTCGCCAACGTCGGGGCGGGTGGTCTATAAAACGAGCCCCCCGGAGAGACCGCCGTGCAGAAGCTCGACACCCGTGACCCGTCGTTCACCGAAGCGTGGGCGCGCGTCTGCGCGCGCGGCTCGGACGAGGACGAGGCGCCAGTCCGCGAGGCGGCGCAGGCCATCGTGCAGGACGTCCGCGCGCGCGGCGACGCCGCGCTGCTCGAGTACACTCGCCGGTTCGACGGCTGGGAGCCGGGCGGGGTGGAGGGGCTCGTCCTCGGGAAGGACGCGTTCCGCGCGGCCTTCGACGGGCTCCCCGCGGAGGGGCGCCGGGCGCTGAAGCTCGCCGCGAAGCGCATCGCGGACTTCCACCGCCGCGAGCGCGACGCCGAGGTGCCGGCCCGGCGCGACTCCATCGGCGCGATGCTCGCGCAGGTGGTGCGGCCGCTCGCGCGCGCCGGCCTGTACGTGCCGGGAGGCACGGCGCGCTACCCGTCCTCGGTGCTCATGACGGCGATCCCGGCCAAGGTGGCCGGGGTGCCGGACGTCTACGTCTGCTCGCCCGGGGTGAAGGGCACCGGGGAGATGGACGCCTGGACGCTCGCCGCGTGCCACGTGGCCGGCGTCTCGCGTCTCTACCGGGTGGGCGGGGCGCAGGCGGTGGCGGCGATGGCGTACGGCACCGCGTCGATGCCGGCGGTGGACAAGATCTGCGGGCCCGGGAACGCGTATGTCGCCGCCGCGAAGCGGCTCGTCTTCGGCCAGGTCGACATCGACATGATCGCCGGCCCGAGCGAGATCCTCGTCCTCGCGGACGCCGCTGCCGATCCCGCCGAGGTGGCGAGCGACCTCATCGCCCAGGCCGAGCACGACGTGCGGGCGGTGGCGGTCCTCGTGACGCCCTCGGCGCGGCTCGCGGACGCGACGCTCGCCGAGGTCTCGCGGCAGCTCGCCGACCTGCCCCGGGCGGACATCGCCCGGAGGTCGCTCGAGGACCGGGGCGCGCTCGTCGTGTCGAGGGACCTCGCGGAGGCGGTGCGGCTCGCGGACGCGTTCGCGCCCGAGCACCTCGCGCTCCACGCGCGGAACGCGCCGGCGCTCGTCGCGAGGCTCTCGCGCGCGGGCGCGGTGTTCGTCGGGACGAGCACGCCCGAGGCGGTGGGCGACTACCTCGCCGGACCGAGCCACGTCCTGCCGACGGCGGGCACCGCGCGGTTCGCCTCTCCGCTCTCGGTCGCGACGTTCCGCCGGCGCATGAGCGTCCTCGAGCTCTCGCCGCGCGCGCTCGCCGCGGTCGCTCCGGCGGTCGAGGCGCTCGCGAAGGCGGAGGGGCTCGAGGGGCACTGGCGCGCGGTCGCGGTCCGCGTCGCGAAGAAGTCCGCCGTCCCAGCGCGGCGCTCCGCGAGGAAGCGCGGACCGGCGCGGGGCGAGGCGGCGCCCGCGGGCGAGGCGAAGCGTCGCGGGTCGCGCGCGGCGGCGGGCGGGAGGGCGCGGTGAAGCGGGCGGGTTCACGGACCGGCGCAGCCGGCGCGCGGCGCGGACAGGCGGCGCGAAAGACGAAGGAGACGGACGTCGCGGTCGACCTCTCGCTCGCACCGGGGGAGTCGAGCATCGCGACGGGGCTCCCGTTCTTCGACCACATGCTCGATCAGATCGCGCGCCACGGCGGAATGACCCTCGCCGTCCGGGCGAAGGGCGATCTCGAGGTGGACGCGCACCACACCGTCGAGGACGTGGGCATCGGGCTCGGCGAGGCGCTGCGGCAGGCGACCGCCGACAAGGCGGGACTCGCCCGCTACGGGCACGCGGTCGTGCCGCTCGACGAGGCGCTCGTCGAGGTGGTGGTGGATCTCTCCGGCCGGCCGCACCTCACGTTCAACGCGAAGCTCCCCTCCGGCAAGAAGTTCATCGGCGGGTACGACGTCGATCTCACCCAGGACTTCCTGCAGGCGCTCGTGAACCACGCCCGCATCTGCCTGCACGTGAACGTGCGCTACGGGCGGAACCTGCATCACGTCGTCGAGGCGATCTTCAAGGCCACCGCCCGCGCGCTCCGCGCCGCGACCGCGCGCGAAGGAACGGCGCTGCCGAGCACGAAGGGGCTCTTGTGACCCGGCCGCCGGGAACGATTGCCCTCGTCGATTACGGCGCGGGAAACCTGAGATCGGTGGAGAACGCGCTCCGCGAGGTCGGGGCCGAGGTCGTGGTCACGCGCGATCCCGAGGCGGTGCGGCGTTCGGACCGCGTCGTCGTTCCGGGGCAGGGCTCGATGCCGGAGTGCGCCGAGGCGATGCGGCGGAGCGGCGTCGCGGAGGCCCTGCGCGAGGCGATCGCGCGCGGCGCGCCGGTGCTCGGCATCTGCGTGGGGCTGCAGATCCTGTTCGAGGAGGGCGAGGAGGCGGGCGGGGCGAAGGGGCTCGGGATCGTGCCGGGCCGCATCGCGCGCCTTCCCGCAGGGGTGAAGCTCCCGCACATCGGCTGGTCGCCGGTGCGGCTCGTCGGCGCGCGACCGGCGCTCTTCGCGCCGATGGACGGCGCCTACGTCTACTTCGCCCACTCCTACGCCGCGCCCGCCGACGCCCCCGGCGTCGCGCTCGTGACGACCCACGGCACCACCTACTGCGCGGCGCTCGCGCGTGAGAACCTCTTCGCCGTCCAGTTCCACCCCGAGAAGAGCCAGCAGGTCGGGCTCGCGCTGCTCTCGCGCTTCGTCGCGCTCTAGGAGGCCACCCTTGCTCGTCATCCCCGCGATCGACCTCATGAACGGCGAGGCCGTCCGGCTCGAGAAGGGTGACTTCGCGACGAAGACCGTCTATGCGCGCCGCCCCGCCGAGAAGGCGCAGGAGTTCGCTCGCGCGGGCGCGACGCTCCTCCACGTCGTCGACCTCGACGGCGCGAAGGCCGGCTGGCCGGTGAACCTCGACGCGGTCAGGGCGATCTGCGAGGTGCCGGGCCTCGAGGTCGAGCTGGGCGGCGGTCTCCGGTCGCTGCCGGATATCGAGAAGGTGCTCGCGCTCGGCGTGCGCTACGTGGTGCTCGGGACCGCCGCGGTCGAGCGGCTCGGGCTCGTGGAGCAGGCCTGCCAGTTGTTTCCCGGCCGGGTGCGCACCGGCATCGACGCCAGGAACGGCGAGGTGAAGATCGCCGGCTGGCTGGAGGGCACCGGGCTCTCGGCGGTGGACGTCGCGCGCAAGGTGAAGGCCGCGGGCGTCGGGCTCGTCGAGTACACCGACGTCGCGCGGGACGGGATGTTCACCGGCGTGGACGCCGCGGGCGCGGCGCGGCTCCAGGCCGAGGCGGGGATCCCGGTCGTCGCCTCGGGCGGGGTGGCGAGCCTCGAGGACGTCGCGGCGTGCCGCGCCGCCGGCCTCGCCGGCGTCATCGTGGGCAAGGCCCTGTACGAGGGCCGCATCGATCTCGCTGCGGCGATCGCCGCGGCGGGAGCCTAGGAGCCCTCCATGCCCGCGAAGCGCATCATCCCCTGCCTCGACGTGAAGAACGGCCGCGTCGTGAAGGGCATCAACTTCAAGAACCTCCGCGACGCCGGCGACCCGGTCGAGGCGGCCCAGCGCTACGACGCGCAGGGCGCCGACGAGGTGACCTACCTCGACATCGCCGCGACCCAGGAGAACCGCGGCACGCTGCTCGACCTCGTGACCCGCACCGCCGCGCGCGTGTTCGCGCCGCTCACCGTCGGCGGTGGCGTGCGGAGCGAGGAGGAGTTCGTCGCGCTCCTGCACGCGGGGGCGGACAAGGTCTCGGTGAACTCCGCGGCGGTGAAGGACCCGTCGCTCGTCGACCGGCTCTCGCGGATCGCCGGCGCTCAGGCCCTCGTCGTCGCGATCGACGTGAAGCGCCGGCCGAGCACCTCGCCGCAGGAGTGGGAGGTCTACGTGGCGGGCGGGACACGGCCCACCGGGTTCGAGGGGGTCGCCTGGGCGCGCGAGGTGGCGCGGCGCGGGGCGGGCGAGCTCCTCGTCACGAGCATGGACCGGGACGGGACGCAGGCGGGCTACGACCTCGAGCTGCTCCGGGCCGTCACCGGCGCCGTGACGATCCCGGTCATCGCCTCCGGCGGCGCCGGGTCGCTCGAGGACCTCGCGAAGGCCCTCGAGATCGCCGACGCGGCGCTCGCGGCGTCGATCTTCCACGACGGGAAGCACACCGTCGGCGAAGCCAAGGCCTACCTGCGCTCCCGAGGGATCGAGGTGAGGCCGTGAGCGCGCGCCGCGCCGCCCCTCGGGCCTCGGCCGATCCCGCCGCGCTCGAGGCCCTCGTCGCCCGCGTGAAGTTCGACGATCGCGGCCTCGTCCCGGTCGTCGCGCAGGAGGAGGACGGAACCGTCCTCATGGTCGCCTGGGCGAATCGCGACGCCCTGCTCGCCACCGTCAGGACCGGCAGGGCGACGTACTGGTCCCGCAGCCGGCAGGCGATCTGGGTGAAGGGCGACACCAGCGGTCACGTCCAGGAGGCGCGCGCGATGGCGCTCGACTGCGACGGGGACACCGTCCTCTACGTGGTCCGCCAGACCGGGCCGGCGTGCCACGAGGGCACGCGGAGCTGCTTCTCGGAAAGACAGGAGATCCCATGGCAGACGAGCGTTTCCTCGCCCAGCTCTGGGCGACGATCGAGTCGCGCAAGGCCGACCTCGGCCAGACCGAGAGCTACACGCGGCAGCTCCTCTCGAACCCCTCCAAGGTCCGGCGCAAGGTCATCGAGGAAGCGTACGAGGTGAACGAGGCGCACCAGGCGCTCGAGGGGGGCAAGGACTCGAAGGACCACCTCGCGCATGAGGCGGCCGACCTGCTGTATCACCTGTACGTGCTCCTCGCGTCGGCGGACGTGACGCCGGCGGAGGTGTACGCCGTGCTCGAGCGGCGGCACGGCGCGCCTCGCCGGCAGAAGGCGGGCGAGGGTGGAACCCCTTGACAGGGGTGGGGATTTCGTCTAATAGCCGCCCTTCAGCCGCACGGAGAGCCGGGCGTCCGAGGGTGCCCGGCTCGTTTTGCGTTTCGGCGGTAAACCCTAGATCGAAGAGAGAGCGGAGAAGAACTGAATGACCGGGGTGCGCGTCAAGGACGGCGAGTCCTTCGAGAATGCGATGAAGCGCTTCAAGAAGCAGTGCGAGAAGGCGGGGATCCTCTCGGAGATCCGCAAGCGCGAGCACTACGAGAAGCCGTCCGTGAAGCGCAAGAAGAAGGCCCTCGCCGCGAAGAAGCGCGCGATGAAGAAGATGCGGAAGACCTTCTAGCTCGGCCGGGGGGGCGACGATGGCGCTGAAGGAGACGCTCGACGCGGATCTGAAGACCGCGATGCGGGAGAAGGACGCGCCGAGGCTGAGCGTGATCCGGATGCTGAAGAGCGCCATCAAGTACCGCGAGATCGAGGTGATGAAGCCGCTCGACGACGCCGGGGTGCTGGCCGTCATCGCCTCGGAGATCAAGCGGCGCCGCGACTCGGTCGAGCAGTACCGCGCCGGTAACCGCGCGGACCTCGCCGACAAGGAGGAGGCCGAGATCCACGTCCTCCAGGGATACCTGCCCGCCCAGCTCGGCGAGGAGGAGCTGCGGGCGAAGGTGGACGAGGCGATCGCGAAGACGGGGGCGAAGGGACCGAAGGACATGGGGGCGGTGATGAAGGCCCTCCTGCCCGAGGTGCAGGGCCGCGCGGAGGGGAAGGCGGTCAGCGACATGGTGAAGGCGCGCCTCGCCGCGAAGTAGCGCGCCCTTCGGGGTGGGCGGACGGACCGCGCACCCGCATCGGAGAAGCTCCTGATCCCCGAGGCGCTCATCGAGCAGGTCCGGGATCGTGTCGACGTCGTGGCGGTCATCGGCCGCCACGTGGAGCTCAAGAGATCCGGACGGACGTGGAAGGGCTGCTGCGTCTTTCACGGGGAGCGCACGCCGAGCTTCCACGTGTATCCCGAGGACAAGCACTTCAAGTGCTACGGCTGCGGCGCATACGGTGACGTGTTCACGTTCTTGCAGCGGCTCGAGGGCAAGGAGTTCCCCGAGGTGGTGAAGGCGCTCGCAGCGGAGGTGGGCGTCGAGATCCCCGAGGCGGCGGAGGAGGACAGCGCCGAGGCGCGCCACCGCCGAAAGGAGCGCAACGAGGTGCTCGCGGCGTGTGACGCGGCTGCGCGCTACTGGACGGCCCGCCTGCAGAGCCGCTTCGGCGCGGCGGCGCGGAGCTACCTGGAAGAGCGCGGGATCGGCGAGGAGGCGGTCCGGCGCTTCCGGATCGGCATCTCCGCCGACGGCTGGAGCGATCTCGCGGCGCGCGTCGCGGAGAAGGGGATCGGCGTCCCGGCGCTCGCGCGCGCCGGGCTCCTCGTCGAGAAGGAGCAGGGCGGCGCGTACGATCGGTTCCGCAACCGCCTCATGTTCCCGATCGCCGGCATCGACGGGCAGGTGATCGGGTTCGGCGGCCGCGCGATGCCTGGCGACGCGCCCGAGAAGGCCGGCGCGAAGTACATCAACACGCCGGAGACGCCGCTCTACAAGAAGTCGAAGGTCCTCTACGGGCTCGATCTCGCGCGCGAGGCCATCCGCAAGACGCGTTCCGCCGTGCTCGTCGAGGGCTACTTCGACGTCATCGGGCTGCACCAGGCGGGCATCGCGAGCGCGGTGGCCGTCTGCGGTACGGCGCTCACGGCGGAGCACGTGGAGCTGTTGCAGCGCTGCGACTGCCGCGAGGTGACCATCCTCTTCGACGGTGACGTCGCCGGCCTCGCCGCGCCCGCGAAGGCGGCGGCCGCGCTGTTCCCGGCCGGCGTCGCGGGCAAGGTCGCCCTCCTGCCGTCGGACGGAGGGAAGACCGATCCCGACGAGTACGCGCGCGCACACGGTCGCGCCGGCGTCGAGGCGCTCCTCGCGAAGGCCACCCCCCTATCGGAGCACCTCGTCGCCCGCGCCGTCGAGCGTGCGTGCGGTGGGCGGGCCCAGGAGGCGGCGCTCGAGGCCAAGCTCGACGCCGTTCGGGAGCTCACGCCATTCGTGCGGATGATGCGGGAGGGTCTCGCGCGTTCTGTCTTCGAGGACGCGATCGCGAAGCGGCTCGACCTCGACCTGGACGCGCTCCGGGCCGAGCTCGACGGGGAGCGGCCGAGGCGGCCGCCCCTCGCTCGCCAGGACGCCGTGCCCGTCGCGCCGAGGCCGCCCCCACGGACGGCCCCGGCGAGCCGGGTGAGGCTGTTCCTGCCAGGGCCGGCGGCCGACGCCCTCGGCTTGCTCGCCGCGTTTCCGGAGGATCTCGCCGGGATCGCGGACGAGGAGAACCTTGCGGGCCTGATGCCCCCCGGCCCGCTCGCCGATCTGGCGCGGGATCTGATTCGGGCGCCGATGCCGCTCGAGGCGGCGCTCGCGCGCGTGCAGGCGGCGGGACACGAGGACGCGCTCCGGCGCATGCGCGAGATCGCCGGACCGGCCCGGCCTCCCGCCGAGCGTGCGGGGACGGAGCTGCGGAAGGCGGCGGTGAAATCGAAGCTCGAGCGGCTGGGTCTGGAGATGGGCGAGGCGGAGCGGCGCGTCGTCAAGGCGGGCACCGCCGCCGTCGACGATCTCTCGACCCACTACCAGCGGCTCGTGAACCAGAAGCGGGATCTGCAGCGCCGGCTGCAGTCATTGGAGCGCGGCGGATGAAACGCAAGCTGCGGAGCATTCTAGGCAAGTTCGCCGGGCTCGCCCGTCCCAGGGACGTTAAGGAAGCGCCACATCGAGCAGCCGAGCAGTTGAAGGAGCCGAGGCACATGACCACGAAGGCCGCGAAGAAGCCGCTCAAGAAGCCCGCCGCCAAGCCGAAGGCGAAGCCGGCGCCGCGCGAGAAGGAGCGGCTCGCGAAGGCCGCGAAGGCGAAGCCCGCCGGGAAGGCCGTGAAGGCCGCCCGGGCCCCCGCGAAGGCGGAGCGGCCGGCGCACGCTCACAAGCCCGAGAAGGCGGCGCACCCGCACAAGGCCGAGAAGGCGCAGAAGGCCCAGAAGGCCGCGCGCGCGCCGGAGAAGGCCGAGAAGGCCGAGAAGGCGCCGAAGAGGAAGGTCGAGGCCGCCGCGCCCGCCGAGATCGCCGCGCCGCCCAAGGGCAAGGGGCCGAAGCTCCGCAAGCCGGCCGCGCCATACGAGCCAGAGAACAACGAGGAGGGCGAGGAGGGCGAGGAGGCGGAAGCCGTCGCCTCCGACGACGACGAGCTCGACGAGGTCCTGCCCCAGGACGACATGAGCGACATCACCGAGCGGTCCGAGGTGAAGGCGCTCATGGCGCGGGGTCGCGAGAAGGGCTTCCTCACCTACGACGAGGTGAACGACGCGCTGCCGTCGGACACCAGCTCGGATCAGATCGACGACGTCATGTCGATGTTCGGCGAGCACGACATCGAGGTCGTGGACGGCGCCGAGAAGAAGATGAAGCTCCCGGACAAGCCGCCGGAGCCCGAGGCCAAGGCGGAGGCCGAGGAGGAGAAGGATCCCGACGACGACGCCGGCTACGGCAAGTCGAACGACCCCGTCCGCATGTACCTGCGGAAGATGGGGTCGGTGTCGCTCCTCACGCGCGAGGGCGAGGTCGAGATCGCGAAGCGCATCGAGGAGGGCGAGAAGGAGATCCTCGCCGCGGTGCTCTCGTCGAGCATCGCGATCCGCGAGATCCTCGAGCTCGGCGAGCGGCTGCGCAAGGGCAAGATCCGGGTTCGTGAGATCATCAAGGACGCGGGCGACGAGCAGCAGGCGGAGCCGGAGGAGGAGGAGAGCGAGGAAGAGTCGCTCGAGGCCGAGGCCCCCGCGGAGGCCGAGGAGGCGGGCGGGGACGTCGCCGCCGCCCCGGTCGAGGGCGCCGAGCCGGAGCGCCCGAAGATCCCGAAGGAGGAGGAGCGCAAGGTCGAGCACGTGCTGAGCCACATCGACCTCATCCGCAAGCTCGAGGGCGACGTCGCGTCGGTGAAGGAGACGCTGGCGACGAAGAAGCTCTCGGAGCCGAAGCGCAAGGAGCTGCGCGGCGAGATCAAGACCATCGAGGGCGAGATGATGGAGCACCTCGAGGCGATCCAGCTCAACAAGAAGCAGATCGACCGGATCGTGCTGCGCCTCAAGGGCTTCATCAAGCGCGTGGAGGAGGCGGAGCGCGAGCTCGACGACTGCGAGCGCGCGACCAGCGTCCCGGTGCGCGAGCTCCGGCGGCTCCTGCGCGAGTCGCGCGAGGACGAGGCCGCGCGCAAGAAGCTCGCGAAGAAGCTCGCCTGCGCGGCGGAGGACGTCGAGGAGCTCGACCGGACGATGCGGACCGCGTACCGCAAGATGCTGCGGGTGCAGGAGGAGGCGGAGGTCCCGGTGGACGAGCTCCGCCGCACCTACCGCGCGATCAGCGACGGTGAGCACAAGGCGGAGCGGGCGAAGACCGAGCTCGTCGAGGCGAACCTCCGCCTCGTCGTGTCGATCGCGAAGAAGTACACGAACCGCGGCCTGCAGTTCCTGGATCTCATCCAGGAGGGCAACATCGGCCTCATGAAGGCGGTCGACAAGTTCGAGTACAAGCGCGGCTACAAGTTCTCGACGTACGCGACCTGGTGGATCCGTCAGGCGATCACGCGCGCCATCGCCGATCAGGCGCGCACGATCCGCATCCCGGTCCACATGATCGAGACGATCAACAAGCTCATCCGCACCAGCCGCTACCTCGTGCAGGAGCTCGGGCGGGAGCCGACGCCCGAGGAGATCGCGGAGAAGATGGAGCTCCCCCTCGACAAGGTCCGCAAGGTCCTCAAGATCGCGAAGGAGCCCATCAGCCTCGAGACGCCCATCGGCGAGGAGGAGGACAGCCACCTCGGCGACTTCATCGAGGACAAGTCGCTCGTCTCCCCGTCCGACGCGGTCATCAACATGAACCTGGCCGAGCAGACGAGGAAGGTGCTCGCCACGCTGACGCCGCGCGAGGAGAAGGTCCTGCGCATGCGCTTCGGCATCGGCGAGAAGAGCGACCACACGCTCGAGGAGGTCGGCCAGGACTTCGAGGTGACGCGCGAGCGCATCCGCCAGATCGAGGCGAAGGCGCTCAGGAAGCTGCGTCACCCGAGCCGCTCCAAGCGGCTGAAGAGCTTCGTCGAGAATTAGTTGGCCATGATGTGGTAGACGGTGCCTGCCGGGCCTTGGGCCCATAGCTCAACGGTCAGAGCGGTCGGCTCATAACCGATTCGATCCAGGTTCGAATCCTGGTGGGCCCATCATCCGAGGGAGCGAGAGCCTTGTCGTTGCGCGAGAAGCTGAAGGCGCTGGAAGAGCTGCAGCAGATCGACCTCGAAGCGAACGAGGTCAGCGGGACGCTCAGCGCGATCCCGGCGAAGCGGACGGCCGTCGAGGCCGCCATTGTCGAGGCCCGGCGGGCGTACGACGAGGAGAAGCAGCGCCTCGACGGGAACGAGCGGGAGCGCCGCCAGCTCGACAGCCTGCTCGGCATGGAGCGGGACAAGGTGAAGAAGTGGGAGGGCCGGCTCGGCGAGATCAGGACGCCGCGCGAGTACGCCGCGCTCTCACGCGAGATCGACATCGCCAAGAAGTCGAACGAGACGCAGGGCGAGCAGGTGAAGGCGCTGACCGCCCAGGCTGCCGACATCCGCAGGGCGCTCGACGCGCGCGCGGAGACGCTCTCCGAGCGCGAGCTCGCCGCCCAGGGCGAGCTCGAGGAGCTCGCGCAGGCCACCGCCGCCGCCGAGCAGAAGCTCCGCGAGCTCGAGGCGCGGCGCGCCGAGGCCGCGAAGCGCGTCGATCCCGGGCTCCTGGGGAAGTACGAGAACATCAAGAAGCGGCGGGCCGGGGTCGCCGTGGCGCCCGTGGTCGGCATGACGTGCAAGGGCTGTCACCGCAACATCCCGCCGCAGCTCGCCATCACCCTGCAGCGGGCGAACTCGATCGAGACCTGCCCGAACTGCCACCGCATCATCTACTCGGCCGACGCGGTGAACCCGCCCGCGCCGTCTCCCGCGTAGGACGCCGTGGCGAAGCCCGTCCTCGCCGAGCTCCTGCGCTTCATCGCCGCGAACGAGCAGCTCCCGCTGACGCTCCACCGCTACTCGGGGTATGACCGGGACACGCTCGGGAAGCTCATCAACGCCGCCGCCGATCGCATCGAGGAGGCGGAGAAGGCGCGCGACGCCGCCGCGCCGGGCGGGTCGAAGGGCATCAAGGTACGCAGGCAGACCGACGTCGAGAAGGCAGCGGCCCGCTCGGCCGCGGAGCTCGACGAGGCGATGGACCTCTCCAAGGCAGAGCGCGATCAGCGCCGCCGCGAGCGCGCCGCGCAGGCCGAGCGCGAGGCCGTCCAGGCCGCCGCGGCCGAGGCGGAGGAGCGCGCCAAGCGCACGCGGCTCTACACCGACGGCGCGGCGCGCGGGAACCCCGGCCCCGCCGGCGCGGGGGCCGTCATCGTCAACCCCGACGGCCACATCGTCGCGAAGGTCGGGAAGTTCCTCGGCGAGTCCACGAACAACGTGGCCGAGTACATGGGGCTCATCCTCGGCCTCCGGCGCGCGAAGGCGATGGGGATAAAGGAGCTCGAGGTGTTCGCCGACTCCGAGCTCCTCGTGAAGCAGCTCGCCGGCGACTACGCCGTGAAGGCCGAGCACCTGAAGCCGCTCCACGACGAGGCGCAGCAGCTCCTCAAGGCGTTCAGCTGGATCCAGGTCCGCCACATCCCGCGCGAGGAGAATGGGCAGGCGGATGCCATGAGCAACCGGGCAATCGACGAACGTCTGTAGCGCTACGTCCCCTCGACTTCGGTCCCGCTTTGCGGGACCTACGCTCGGGATCCCGAGCGTAGCTCGCGCGCGAGCGGAGTCGAGGGACGGTCTCGTGCGCCTCGCAGCGGTACGCTGACCGCCACGCGCGCGAAGGCGGAGCCGCCGAACCGCTCCGGCGCGGTGCGGCTCTCACCTCCGATGAGGCTCCCGTGGTGGCTCCCCATCGGCCGGGTACCCGAGATCGCGCCGCAAGAGCTGTCGGCGTGGCTGGGGAGGAAGCCCTCGCCGCACCTCCTCGACGTCCGCACCGCAGCCGAGTTCGCCGCGGGACACATCCGCGGCGCCATCAACGTCCCCGTGACGGCGCTCCTCTCGCGGATGGAGGCCCTCGGGCTCGATCCGGCACGCCCCATCGTCGCGATCTGCCTGTCGGCGCACCGGAGCCCGCCTGCGGTCCGGTTGCTGCGCGAGCGCGGGTTCGAGGCGGTGCAGCTCGCGGGCGGGATGCTCGCCTGGCGCGCGGCGGGACTGCCGGTGTCGAGGCGCTGACGAGCGGATGCGGCTAGAGGGCGGTCTCGTGCTTGGGGGCTTCCCTCACAGCCCTCGCCGACTCCTCGGCCCGCTGCGTCTTGAGCTTCTTCATTCGCTTGCGGATCAGCTCGCGCTTCAGGCTCGAGAGGTGGTCCACGAAAAGCGTGCCGTTCAGGTGATCGGTCTCGTGCTGGAGGGCGATGGCGAGCAGGTCGTCCGCCGCGAGCTCGAAGGGCTTGCCGTGATAGTCGAGCGCGCGCACCCAGACCTTCGCGGCGCGATCCACGTCTTCGGCCTCCCCGGGGATCGACAGGCAGCCCTCGGTCCAGGTCGTCTCGCCCTCGTACCGGACGATCTCCGGGTTCACGAGATGGATGAGCTTCTGCCCTTCCTGACGCGGGGAGGTGTCGATCACGATGAGGCGCTTCAGCACCGCGATCTGCGGCGCTGCGAGGCCCACCCCATCGGCGGCGTGCATGGTCTCGGCCATGTCGTCGAGCAGGCGGCGGATGGAGTCGTCGACCCGATCGACGGGCTTCGCGACCTCCTTCAGGATCGGATCTGGCCAGATGACTATTTCACGCACCATGAGTTCGGCTCGCTCCAGCGGGTCGACGACTCTTCTAATCCATGAGCGCGAGCGCCGCACCTCGAGCGTGCGTGCTCACTCGCCGAGGCCGCCGAGGTACTCCGCACGCAGCCGGTCGTCGGCGAGCACCTCCCGGGCGTCCACCACGACGCGGAGGATCTCGTCGAGCGCCGCGGGGAGCGCGTCCTCGCGCAGCCCGATGAACCGCGCGGGGGAGAACTCGGCGGTCAGGCGCTCAGCCGCCTCGCGGGCCTCGTGTGGGGTGCACAGGCGGCCGATCCCCAGGATGGTGAAGTAATCGGCGCGGCGCGCCTGGTCGAGCTTCTCGCGAACCCGCGCGAGGTCGATGGCGGCGGTCGCTGCCGCGGCGGGGCGCCCGCCCTGGAGG
>DATIDF010000084.1:0-3100 GCA_035456445.1 Anaeromyxobacter sp. | reverse complement strand
GCCTTGCGCATCATGAAGACGCGGCAGTCGACGCAGGGGTTCGCGTTCGCGCCGTACCCGTACTTGGGGTGAACGAGCATGTCGAGGTACTCGGACCCGGAGATGTCCACGTACTCGATGTCGACCTCGAGGTCGGCGGCGGCGCGGAGCGCCTCGTTGCGCGGCACGGACCCGTCGGCGCGCCCGCCCTTCCGGCGCTGCGTCTCGGTGATGCAGAAGCCGGTGTAGAAGTTCACCGCCTTCACCTCGATCCCCTGCCGGCGGACGAGCGCCAGCGCGAGCGTCGAGTCGAGCCCGCCGGAGATCATCGCGATCGCCTTGCCCTGCTTCCGCATGGTGCTCCTTGAGCGTACCCGCTAGCGCGCGCGCTTCCGGACCCAGCTCTTCCACGCCGGGCCGTCCTGGAACGTGCCGAGGTGCTCGTTCCTCGTCGCCTTGCACCACATCGGCATGTCGCTGGCGATCCCCGCGTCCGTCGAGATGACGAGCAGCACCGCGCCCGCGTCGAGCGTGCGCACCGCCTTGGCGGTCTCGACGATCGGGAACGGGCAGAGCCGTCCTGAGGTGTCGAGGGTCCGCACAGGTGCGGGCATGTCGGGGAGCGCCACGGGCACTCCCTTTAGCCGTCCTTTCGAGGTGGAGCAACCCGTGGCCCGCGCGCCGAAGCGGAGCCGCGCGCGCACTGGCGCGTCCTTGCCCGGGGTCCAGGCGAGCGGTAGGCTCCTGCGCGATGATCCGCGTCGCCTCCGTCGCCGTCCTCGCCGCGCTCGCGGCCGCGCCCGCCTCCGCCCAGGAGCCCCACGTCCCGACCACCGGCCTCGCCGCCACCTTCTCCTTCGGCGGCGGCGGCGAGCTGGGGCTCGACGAGGGCGAGGACGAGGGCGGCGCCGGCGTGAGCGAGATCGAGGCGACGTTCGGGTACGAGTTCGAGTCGAGCGGCCTGCGGCCCGAGATCGGCCTCGTGCTCGGGCTCAACCCGGACACGCACGTCGCCCTGCGCCCCGGCCTGCGCTGGTCGTCGCACACGCTTCCGATCCAGCTCCGGCTCGCCCTCGACGGCGCGAACGCCCGCGACCGCTCGATGGGGTGGCGCTGGCTCCTCCTCGGCGTCGCGGCGGAGCTCCGCTTCACGAGCGTCCTCGGGCTCTTCGCCGAGGTGGACACCGGCGCGCCGCTCTCGTCCGAGGCGGGGCTGCCGCTGCTCGTGCGCGGCGGAGCGACCTTCCGCTTCTAGCCATGGTGGAGATCACGAAGATGAGACGCCTCGCCGTCGCGATCGCCGTCGCGGTCGGGTTCCCGGTGCTCGCCCTCGCAGCAGAGGACGAGCCGCTCCCCCCGCCCCCGCCGCCGCCCGCCTATGAGGGCGACGTCCCCCTCCCTGCGCCACCCCCCGGCACCCGGCCGCTCTCCCAGCTCGACCCGCGGCTCCCGCCCGCGCCGCGCGCGACCCCGGCGCCGCGGGCGGCCGTGCCGGGTTCGATCCAGGGCGGCGCCATCGGGGAGGCTCCGATCGCGCCGGCCGGCGCACCGGCCGCGCCACTCCATCCCGACGAGACGGTCGGTCACTGGCGCTACGCGATGGCGAGCGGCGTCGCCGGCAGGTTCGGCGGGAGGCAGCTCGACGCCGACCGCGAGAACCCCGGCGTGCTGCTCTACTTCGGCGCGCAGGCGGACGGGCTCTGGTCGGAGGGCTTCGGGAAGGCGGCGAGGCTCCGGCTGCGGATGTTCACGGGTGGAGAGACCGAGGTGTACCTCCCGTCGGACGGCGAGATCGAGGGCGCCTTCATGATCGGGCGCCGGGAGTTCCGGTTCGTGCTCGGGCGGCTCGAGGTCGGGCGCTACCCCGCGCTCGGCGTGCAGGTGCTCGCCCAGCTCGCGACGCTGCCCTGCTTCGAGGGCTCGCTGCCGCTCCTCGGCGACACCATGCGCCTCTACTATTACGCGTCGCCGGTGGAGGCCTCCTTCGTCCGCTATCACGGTGACGCCCACATCGAGCACTCGGCCGGGTGGGCGACCGAGTCCGACGTCCCCGTCGCGGCGAGCGCGGGGCGGCTGCGCTGGACGCTGCTCCTGCCGCCGTCCGTGCTCCTCTCGCTCCAGGGCGACGTCATGAAGATGTGGAACAAGCCAGACACGTACCTCGCGGGAGAGGCGAGCCTCGGATACCAGATCCTCGAGGGCTCCGCGGTGTTCAACTTCTCCGCCCGCTGGGACCAGTTCCGCCGGCGCGGCCTCGCGCCGGAGACGAGCGAGACGGACGGCGAGATGAAGCTGCTCGGCATCGCGACGCTCGTCTTCTGAGCCGGCGCGAGCCGACCGGCCGCGGGAATGGTCCCCGCCGCGGCCGGTTCCGGGGGGACACGCCGCCCCGGCGCGGGCTCATCCATTTGTCGGTACTCGAGATTTCGTGATAGATGCGCGGCACGCACCCGCACGCGTAGGAGAGGCTTCGACATGAGGCATGTGAGCTGGGTCATCGCCCTCGTCATCGGGTTCTCGGTGGGCTTCTTCTCCCGCGGCGCCATCGACGCCGGCGGCCGCCCCGCGCGTCCGCCCGCCGGAGCGCAGCAGCGGCCGGCGCGGCCGGTCGAGGATCCGCGTGCGGTCTACCGCGTGCCCGTCGACGACACGCCGCTCCGCGGACCCGCGGACGCGCTCGTGACGATCGTCGAGTCGTCCGACTTCGAGTGCCCGTTCTGCAAGCGCGTCGGGCCGACCTTGAAGCAGCTCGAGGAGGCGTTCCCGGGCAAGCTCCGCTTCTCGTTCCGCCAGAACCCGCTGCCGTTCCACGCGCGGGCGATGCCGGCCGCGATCGCCGCCGAGGAGGCGCGCGCGCAGGGCGGCAGCGAGAAGTTCTGGGCGATGCACGACGCGCTGTTCGAGGCGCAGACGCTCGACGCCGCCGCGATCGAGGCGGCCGCGCGCGAGGCCGGGCTCGACGTCGAGGAGGTGAAGGCGTCGCTCGTCGACCAGCGCCACCTCCCGCGGGTGAAGCGCGACCAGGCGCTCGTCACGGTGGTCGTCTCCTCCGACTTCGAGTGCCCGTTCTGCCGGCGGGTGCTGCCTGCGCTGGCCCAGCTCGAGCGCGAGTACGCCGGGA
>DATIDF010000083.1:0-35393 GCA_035456445.1 Anaeromyxobacter sp. | reverse complement strand
CCCGCGAACGCCGTCGCCGAGCAGATCGTCTACATGCTGAAGCACTCGGGCGCGCGCGTCCTGCTCGCGTCCGACGAGGAGCAGGTGGCGAAGGTGTTGCCCTCGCTGCCCGCGCTCCCGGAGCTGCGCGAGATCGTGGTGTTCTCCCGGGCCGCCGCGGAGCGGAACGGGCTGCTCACGCTCGACCAGATGGTCGGCCAGGGGGCGGAGTTCGACGACGGTGACCGCGCCGCGCGCGCCGCCGGCGTGGGCGCGCGCGACGTCGCGACGGTGATGTACACCTCCGGCACCACCGGCAAGCCGAAGGGCATCATCTTCACGCACGAGAACATCGTCTCGAAGCGCTTCTGCCGCGCGTTCGCGCTGCGCGAGGTGAACGAGGGCGACGTCTTCCTGTGCTACCTGCCGCTCTACCATACCTTCGGCCGCTGGCTCGAGATGACCGGCTCGCTGTTCTGGGGCGCGACCTACGTGTTCGCGCGCTCGACGGCGCAGTCGCCGCTGCTCGAGGATTTCCGCCGCGTGAAGCCGACCGTCTTCATCTCGGTGCCGAAGAAGTGGATGGAGGTCCACGAGGCGTCGGTCTGGGAGGCGGCCTCGGACGATCCCGACGACGTCGCCGCGCACCTCCGCGTGATCACCGGCGGGCGGCTGCGCCACGGCCTCTCGGCGGCGGGCTACCTCGACCCGGGCGTCTTCCGCGCGTTCCACCGCGCCGGCACCGAGCTCTGCTCCGGCTACGGAATGACCGAGGCGACGGGCGGCATCACCATGACGCCGCCGGGCGAGTACACCGACGACTCGATCGGCCTGCCGCTCCCCGGCGTCGAGTGCCGCCGCGCCGACGACGGCGAGCTCCTCATCCGCGGTCCGTACGTGTCGCCCGGCTACTACCAGCCCGGCCCGGACGATCACGGCGCCGACGCGGAGGGCTGGTTCCATACCGGTGATCTCGTCTCGATCGATCCCGGCGGTCACTTCCGCATCACCGGGCGCAAGAAGGAGATCTACAAGAACCGCCAGGGGCAGACGATCGCGCCCCAGCGCGTCGAGAACCTGTTCCGCGACTTCGAGGCGGTCGCCCAGGCGTTCCTCGTCGGTGATCACCGAGAGTACAACACGCTGCTCGTCTGGCCGAACCACGCGTCCTCGGCGGTGCAGGATCGGTCGCCCGAGGAGCTGCGCGAGCTGCTCTCGTCGCTCGTCGCGAGCGCGAACCGCTTCCTCGCGCCGTTCGAGCGCGTCGTGGCCTTCCAGGTCCTGCCGCGCGCGCTCGATCTCGAGCACGGGGAGCTCACCCTCAAGCACACCTTCAAGCGCGAGGTCGTCGAGCGGAACTGGAAGGAGCTCGTCGAGAAGATGTACGAGCAGAAGCACCTCGCGCTCGCGCTCGACGGGACGTTCCTGCGCATCCCGAACTGGGTCCTGCGCGAGATCGGCGTCCTCCAGCACGAGGTCACGCTGGACGGCGCGGTCCTGCGGGCTCGCGATCGTTCGCTGCCGGTCGGCGCCGTCGCCGAGGCCCCAGGGGCGACGCTCGTCGGCGATCTCGCCTACACGTCCGAGGGCGCCGTGCTCGACCTCGGCGCCCTCCTCGCGCGGCCCGCCCTCTGGCTCGGCAACGAGGCGCTGCGGCGCTTCCTGGGCGACGAGGCGTTCATCTCGCTCGTTTCTCGTCGGCGCAAGGGCGCCTCCGATCTGCGGCTCGACGCGCGGGTGTGGCCGGCGCCCGAGCCGGAGCGGCTGCGGCCGATGCTCGACGTCGTCGATCGCGCCGAGGTCAGCTTCTGGTCGATCCACGTGGCAGGCGAGCTGCTCCGCGCCGAGCGGCCCGAGGCGCGCCGCGCCATCAGCCACCTGCACATCGGCCTCGCCGTCTCCGAGAGCGAGCACGCTGCCCTCTGCCGCGCCCTGCTCCGGCGCGCCGCGGACGCGCCCGACGAGGACGTGCGCCGCCGGGCCTTCCGCGTGCTGCTCCCCAACGAGGAGCCGGCAGAGACGCTCCGCACGCTGCGGCTCTTCCTCGACCGGATGGGCGCGATGGCGCTCCGGGACGAGGACCTCGCGGACCTCGGCGAGCGCGGCCTCACGGACGCGCAGGTCCAGGTCCTGCTCGCGCACCTCGCGTCGGACAAGGTCCGGTTCGAGCTCTCGGACCCCTCCGACCGCCGCCTGCTCGTGGGCGCGATGCGGCTGCTCACCGCGACGGCCGTCGCGCACCCGCAGTACTTCGCCCACGTCAGGATCCCGCTCGCGCGCCTGACGCTCCACGAGGATCCGGAGATCTCCGCCCGCGCTGGAGAGGAGCTCGACCGGCTTCGCCGCGGCTTCTCGAACTGGGTGGGCCCGAACCTCCGCCTCGCCATCGACTCGCTGACCGGCGTCGAGTACGGCTGGAAGGACGTCCTCGTCTTCGACGAGTCCGTGCCGGCCGAGGGCCGCGCGCACCTCCTGCAGGCCCTCGCCGACGCCACCATCGTGCGCGCCTCGGTGTTCGTCCTCGGCAGGGGGGTGCTGCTCTCGCTCGCGGACATCCCGCCCGGCGGCGCCGCCGTGTCGCTCCTGGGGCGCCAGCACGGCAAGAGCGTCTACCGGCTGTCCATCCACACGCGCGCGAAGGAGATCTTCGACGTCGCGATCAACGTCGCCGAGGACATGAACTTCCTCGAGCTGAAGCAGGAGGTCTCCTGGCTCCTCGCCGCGGGGGCCCCCCCGCCGCTCGTGGAGCACTTCGGCGGGTACTTCGCGGAGTGGGGCATCTTCACCGAGGAGTTCATCCCTGGCGCCGACGTGGAGCGCCAGGCGGCGCGCCTGCTGCGCCAGGGCGAGGCGAACCGCCTGAAGCTGCTCTGGCCCTTCCTCGTCTGGACCGCGCTCGAGCTGCACGTGCGGTTCTGGGGCCGCACGGGAAGGCGGCTCGCCCTCCGTGAGCCCTCCCCCGCCGCGTTCATCGTTCCCACCCACGACTACCAGACCGGGGCGCGGCTCGTCTCCATCTCGGATCGCTCGCCGTGCCGGACGTTCGACGAGCTGCTCGACCGCTTCGACCGCTCGTTCATCCAGCGCATCGAGGCACAGCGGCCGGATCTCCGGGGCGAGGTCGACGACAAGGTGCTGCTGTCGGCGGTGATCGAGGCGCTCGGGTACGAGCGCGGGGTGGCGCTCCTGGAGGAGGCGGCGCAGCGGTCGACCCGCGCGGTCGCCATCGAGACCTTCCTCGAGCGCCTGAGGGACGGCGGCTTCACGCCGCAGCGCGTCTGGTTCGCTGCGCGCCGCTACCGGCGCTGGCTCGACGCGACGCCCGGCGCGACGATCGAGGCGCAGGGCAAGATGCTCGGCGAGCTGTGGGGCACCTACCGCCTCTCGGAGATCGAGGCGTCCTGGCCCGACACGCGGCTCCGCTTCTTCCGGCGCACCGTGTTCGCCGGCACGCGGCCCGAGCTCGGCGCGGCGCTCGACCGGCTCATGAACCGCGCGCGCTCTCTCCCCGCCGGCGGCCTCGACCTCGAGGAGCAGGTCGCCGCGGTGCGCACCGCGGTTCGCCCGACCGCCGAGGAGGATTACTTCCTCGCGCGGATGACCTATCGGTACCTCGCGCCGACGGACGACGTCGCGCTCATCTCGATGCCCTCCGGCGGCCACTACGTCACCGAGGTGGTGGTGGCGCTCGTCGACGAGGAGGGGAACCGCTTCGCCGTCCGCGGCCCGATCTCGCCGCGCGAGGTGGCGCGCCTGCTCCACATGTTCCACGAGGCGAACCTGCAGGTGACCTTCACGACCGAGCACGAGTTCCTCATCGCCCTGGATCCGAAGGACACGCCGATCGCCGGGCTCTTCTACCGGCAGGTGAGCCCGGACCGGATCCACATGGAGAAGCTCGTCGTGGCCCGGAAGCACCGCGGCAAGGGCGTATCGGACGGGATCGTGCGCGAGTTCTTCCGGCGGCTGCGGGCGCGGGGCGTGCGCAAGCTCGAGACGGGGTACTTCCAGCCGGAGTACCTGCGCCGCTACGGCTTCCGCACCGACCCGACGTCCGGCGGGCTCGTCTGCGACCTCGACCACGACGGCATCCGCTTCTAGACCGACACGCCATGGCCAAGACCACCTGGAAGCTCATCGACACGACGCTCCGCGAGGGAGAGCAGTTCGCGAAGGCGGCGTTCCGCACCGAGGACAAGCTCGAGATCGCGCGCGCGCTCGACACGTTCGGCGTGGACTACATCGAGATCACCAGCCCCGCCGCCTCGCCGCAGTCGCAGCGCGACCTCGCGCAGATCGTGAAGCTCGGGCTCGCCGCCAAGATCATCACCCATACCCGCTGCATCCTCGACGACGTGAAGGCGGCGTTGGACACCGGGGTCCGCGGCGTGGGCCTGTTCTTCGCGACGAGCCGCATCCTGCGCGAGGCGTCGCACGCGAAGTCGCTGCAGCAGATCGTGGATGCGATGGGGCCGCCCATCGAGGCGGCGCTCGCGGCGGGGCTCGAGGTCCGCTTCTCCGCCGAGGACGCCTTCCGCTCCGACGTGCACGACCTGCTCGCCGTGTACCGGGCGGCCGAGAAGCTCGGCGTCCATCGCGTCGGCGTCGCCGACACGGTCGGGATCGCCACCCCGCGCCAGGTCTACGCGCTCTTCCGCGAGGTGCGGACCGCAGTGAGGTGCGACATCGGCTTCCACGGCCACAACGACACGGGCTGCGCGATCGCCAACGCCTACGAGGCGATCGCCGCAGGGGCGACGCACGTGGACGTGTCGGTGCTCGGGATCGGAGAGCGTAACGGGATCACCCCGCTCGGCGGGCTCGTCGCGCGCATGTTCTCGCTGGAGCCGCAGGCGGTCGCCGAGCGCTACCGGCTCGGCCAGCTCCGCGAGCTCGAGCGGCTCGTCGCGCGCGTCACCGGCGTCGAGATCCCGTTCAACAACTTCGTCACCGGCGAGACCGCCTACTCGCACAAGGCGGGCATGCACCTCAAGGCGATGATGGCGAACCCCGGTGCGTACGAGATCATCCCGCCCGAGGCGTTCGGCCTGACCCGCCGGCTCATCGTCGGCAGCCGCCTCACGGGACGCCACGCCATCGCGTACCGCGCCCGCGAGATGGGGATCACCTTCGGCGAGTCGGAGCTGAAGGCGATCACCCGGCGCATCAAGGAGCTCGCCGACGCCGGCGAGCTCTCCGAGGAGCAGATCGACGGGGTGCTGAGGGACTGGGTGACGGCGTAAACCAGCGCGCCAGCCCTGCCGCCCGCTCGCCCGCCAGCGTGACGGGTCGTTGACGCGCGTGGTTCGCAGAGGCGCGGCCGGGCCGTTCGTGCGCTAGACTGCGCGCCCAGTGCTCGCAAGCCGCCTCCTCATCCTCGCCGCCGCGGTGCTCTGGTCGACTGCGGGCGCCGCCATCAAGAGCTGCTCCCTCGATGGCTGGCAGATCGCCGGCGGCCGCTCCCTCGTCGCCGGCTTGTTCCTGCTCCTCGCGGTGCGCGAGGCACGACGCCGCCCGACGCTTCGCATTCTCCTCGTCTCGGTCGCGTACGCGTTCACGGTGGTGCTGTTCGTCGTCGCGACGAAGCTCACCACCGCGGCGAACGCGATCTTCATCCAGGACGCGGCGCCGCTGTACGTCCTCGTCCTCGCGCCGCTGCTACTCAGCGAGATCCCGACCCGAGGCGAGCTCCTCGCGGTGCCGATCTTCTTGATCGGGCTCGGCCTTTTCTTCCTCGACGAGCTCTCGGGCGGACAGGTGGCCGGGAACCTCGTCGCGCTCGCCTCCGGCGTCGCGTTCGCGCTCTCGATCATCGGCCTCCGGCTCCTGCGCGACGAGGGACCCGCGGCGCTCGTCTACGGCAACTTCCTCGCCGCGGCCCTCGCGCTGCCGGTGGGGATCGGCGGCCCCACCCCGACCCCGCTCGACCTCGGCCTCGTCCTCTACCTCGGCATCTTCCAGCTCGGCCTCGCCTATCTCTGCTTCTCGCGCGGCCTCCTGCACACGCCCGCCGTCGAGGCGTCCCTGCTCATGCTGCTCGAGCCGGTGCTGAACCCGATCTGGACCTTCCTCGCCGCCGGGGAGCGCCCCGGCCCATGGGCGCTCGCGGGCGGCGCCGTGGTGCTCACCGCCACCGCCTGGCGAACGCTCGCCCCCGTCATCGCGGCCCGCGCCGGGGCGTGGGGGGCGAGGGGGTAGCTTCCCCGCCCGCTCCGAGCACCTTCGATCTCACGCTGGAGGCGCGACGTTGAAGTTGCCGCGGAAGAGGTTGTCCGGATCGTACCTGGCCTTGACGGCGCGGAGGCGATCGAGGTTCGGGCCGTAAGCGGCGCGTAGGAGCGCCTCCCCTTCCTCGCCGAACCCGGCGAAGTTGAGGTACGCACCGCTCGTGAACCGCTGAGCGTCGCCGCACGCGCGACGCGCCCAGGCGATGTTCTCCTCGGTGCTCGCCGGGTCGTCCCAGTTCGCCTCGACGGCGAACAGGAATGGCGAGCCGCGCCGCGAGAAGGCGGTCTCCGTGTCCGGCACGCGCGCGACGGCGCCGCCCAGGGTCCAGACCTCCACCGTCGACAACGGGGAAGGCCGCTCCCCGGCGTACCGCGTCAGCGTCGCGATGACGTCCTCCGGCAGCTGCTCGAGGTACGCCGACTTCCAGTAGTAGAGCCTTCCCTTCGGATAATCCTCGTCGAACGCGCGCTGCACGTCGGAGAACGGCACCCGGCTCGTGAGGTCCGCGACGGGACGGTCGAGCGCCCGGAGCGGCGCGATCACGCGCTCGCCGTCCTCGGGCGGACCCGAGCACACCGCCGCGACGATGAGGACCGGCGCGCCGTGCATCTCTGCGGGGATGGCCGGCAGCGGCGGGGCGCTCCAGTACAGCCCGATCGCCATGACGTCGTCGGGCGCCTGGAGCATGAAATCGCGATAGCGGCACATGACGACGTCGGCGCGATCCAGCGGGTAAAGGACGAGCGCAAACCAGACCTCGGGTGCGATGGGATGAAGACGGAACTCGAACGAGGTCACGACGCCGAAGTTCCCGCCGCCCCCGCGGATCGCCCAGAACAGGTCCGCGTTCTCTCGCGCGCTGGCCCGGAGCACCTCGCCGCGCGCCGTGACCACTCGCGCGGACACGAGGTTGTCGATCGTCAGCCCGTGCTTGCGCGATAGCCATCCATACCCGCCGTGAAGCGTCAAGCCCGCCACGCCGGTCTCCGATACCGCTCCGAGCGGAACGGCGAGCCCGCGAGGATGCGTCGCGCGGTCCACGTCGCCGAGGAGCGCGCCCCCCTCCGCGGTCACCGTGCGCGCCTCCTCGTCGACCTTCACGCCTCGCATCCCGGAGAGGTCGATGACGAGCGCGCCGTCCCCCACGGCGCGGCCGGCCACGTTGTGCCCGCCGCCGCGCACGCACAGCTCGATGTCGTGATCGCGAGCGAAGCTCACGGCCGCTGCGACGTCCGCCTCGTTGGCGCATCGCACGATGAGCCCAGGGTGCTTGTCGATCAGGCCATTCCAGACGCGGCGGGCCGCGTCGTAGTCTGGGTGCCCGGGCCAGAGGAGCCCGCCTGCGAGCCCCCGCGCTAGCGCCTGCAGGTCGGACTCGAGCAGCGAGACGTGACCTCCCTCATGAGAGGTCATCGAGAGCTCACCTTGCATTTCGCGTCCTCCTTCCAACCCAGCGGTACGACGGTGTTGCGTCGTTCGCCGTTGGGTCGGATCTGGGCATCCCTCCCCAGCGATGCGACCCATGTTCAGGGGTAAACGACGGCTTGCCGGGCTGCTGTTCGCGGTCCGGAACATTCATCGGACGACCGCGCTGTTGGTCGGCCGGCGGTGCCGGGAGGACGCTATCCCCGCGCCCGCTCCCGCTGCGGCGCTCCGAGGAAGAACTCCTCGATCTCCTCCCGCCGCACGAGGGTGTCGGCATGGCCGAGATCCATCACGCGCTTCAGGTAGATCGGCTCGAACGCGAGATACGAGAGGAGGTCCTCGCCTGCGTGGCCGGTCGCGCCGATGCCCTTCAGGAGATAGCGGAGCATCGCCGGGAAGCGCCCGTACTCGTCGGCGGCGAGCTTGCCGAGATCCTGCGACGGGCGGAGGACGAGCGCGGGGACGGGCCTCATGTCCACGTCCGAATGGTTCAGCTTGTCGTGCGGGATGAGCGCAAGCGTCTTGTTGATCCGCTGGAGGCGCTCGAGATCCGAGTCGAGCGAGTCGAGGAACACCGCGTTGAGCAGGATGCCGGCGATCTCGGAGAGCGGCAGCGTGTCGTCCTTCTCCTTCGCCTCGCGCTGGAGCGTCTCGCCGGGCGGGCGGAGGTAGCGCACGCTGATGGCGAGGATGCGGTCCGCCCCGAGGTGGATGGCCGGGCTCATCGGGAGGTTCATCCGCACGCAGCCGTCGCCGTAGAACGTCCGGCCGATTCGGATGGGCGGGAAGAACACCGGGATCGCCGCGGACGCCATCACGTGATCCAGGGTGATGCGCGCGCGGGTCCCGATGCGGGTCGAGCGGAGCCACGGCTCGATGTCGTTCGCGCCCTCGTAGAACGTGATGCCCGCGCCCGTGTGGTAGTTCGTCGCCGAGACCGCGACCGCCCGCAGCCGTCCAGAACGAAGGTGGCGTCGCATCCGGCCGATCGGCACCTCGCTCTCGAGCAGCCGGCGGAGCGGGGCGGGATCGAGCAGGTAGTTGATGCCGGACTTCCCGATGAGCCCGCCCGCGGAGAGATCGCGGATCCAGCGGCTCCCTATCGACGCGAGCCGCAGCGTGCCCGTCCGATAGACCCGATCGGGCGTGAGCGACTCCCACGTCGCCCGGAGCCGCTGCGTGACGCGCGCGAAGTCCTCCGCGCCGGTGGCGACGACGAGTGAGTTGATCGCGCCCGCGCTGATGCCCGCGATGATATCGAACGGCAGCGGCCCGGGACCAAGGACCTCCGCGAGGGCGCGAAGCGCCCCCACCTGATACGCGGCGCGGGCGCCTCCGCCCGTCAGCACGAGGCCCGTGTGGCCCACAGTCTAAATACTAACGTTGCTTACGCAGCGCGGCATCCGGTCTGCGCCGTATGCCGCAACAGGTCAGCGTAGCGCCTTCAGCGCGGCCTTCACGTCCGGGACCGCGAGGTAGAGGTTCATCGAGCGGGCGCTGCCGGCCGTGCCGACGTAGGCGTATTCCACGTTGATGCCGGCCTCGCCCAGGCGATCCGCGACCTTCCCGACCTCGCCGGCGCGGCCGGAGACGGTGACCTCGACCACCTCGTCCTCCGTGCTCTCCCAGCCGTGTGCCGCGAGCACCTTCTTCGCGACCGCCGGCCGGTCCACCACGAGCCGGACGAAGCCGCGTCCGTCCATGGACGCCGCCATGAATGCCCGGATCGTGACGCCCTTCTCCCCGAGCGCGTCCGCGAGCTTCCCGAGGGTTCCGGGCCGGTCCTCCACCCACGCCGAGATCTGCTTCGCCCTGGGCATGCGCGCCTCCTCGCCGCGAGGTATCCGCGGTCGGTGAACGAGGCTCTCATAATGCCGCCTGGAATCGTCCACCCTCCGTTCGCCCGCACCCCCGCAGCCGGGATCAGCCCGCGCGGACGAGCCGCTCGGCGAACGGGAACAGGCCGAAGGCCCCGCCGGTGTGCAGGAACACGACGCGCGAAGAGGGCAGCCCGTCCGGCTCCCTCGCCCGGCGCGCGACGCCCAGCATGGCTTTCCCAGTGTAGACGGGATCGAGGAGCACGCCGTCCGTCCGCGCCGCGCGGAGGATGAGCGCGAGTTCCTCGTCGGTCGCCAGCGCGTAGCCGGGCCCGATGAAGCCGTCGTCGATCGCGACCTCCCCGGCGGCGACGGCCGGGAGCTCGGGCCATCGGCGGCGGGCGTCGGCGCAGATGCCGGCGATCGCCGCCCGGAAGTAGGCCGCGTCGTTGCACACGGCGAACCCGACGGGGCGGGCGCCCTCCCACCCCGCGAGGCGGATCCCGAGCTCGAGACCGGCCGCGGTCCCGCCCGAGCCGACTGCGTACGCGATCGTCACCGGTCCGGTTCGCCATGCCTCTGGCAGCTGGGTGCGGAGCTCCGCCACTGCGGCCACGTAGCCGAGGCTCCCCAGCGCGCTCGAGCCGCCCTCCGGGATGACGTACGGCCGCCGCCCCGCGGCGCGCAGGTCGGCGGCGACCGCCTCCATCACCTCGGCGCGCCGGCGGTACTCGTCGTGCGAGACCCAGCGGATCTCCGCGCCCGCCAGCCGATCGAGGAACGAGTTCGCCTCGAGCGGCGGCGGCCGGGACGGATCCGGCACGCGCAGCAGCACGACGGCCGCGAGGCCCCGCTTCGCCGCGGCGAACGCGGTCGCGCGGCAGTGGTTCGATTGCGCGCCGCCGCAGGTGACGAGCGTGTCCGCCCCGGAAGCCTCCGCCTCGCCGAGCAGGTACTCGAGCTTGCGAGCCTTGTTGCCGGAGAGCTCGAGGCCGGTGAGGTCGTCGCGCTTGTAGAGGAGCTCCAGGCCGAGGTCCGCGCCGAGCCGCGGCGAGCGCTCGAGAGGCGTCGGCAGGCGTGCGAGCGCCACGCGCGGCGCGAGGTTCACGGTGAGCGAGGTCATGGCGCCGAGCGTAGCACCGCGCTGGAGGAGGCGCCGTCCACGTTCGGCCCTCACCCACGTCACCGAGAGGGGGGCCCTCGTGCCGGCTGCGTACGAGCGGGCGCCGTTGCGCCCGCCCGTGGGGCCGGCGGCCTATCCATGGCCCTGGCGCCCGTGGGGAAGTTCGTTCCCACGCGCGCCCCCGCCATCGTGCGACGCCGCGAAAGTCCGCGGCCTTGCGGGCTGGCCCGCGGCTCGCAAATCGCTCGGACGGCACACGTGCGCCCGTAGGCTGGGCGCGGGGGGAACCGGATGACGAGACGCGGGGTGATGGGGTCCGGCGTGCTGATGGCGGTCCTGCTCGTGGCGTGCGGCGGCTCGGGCTCGAGCGACAGGTCACCTGCGAGCGACCCCGGCACCGGCGGTGACGGCGGAGGGACTCCCCCGCCGCAGGAGCCTACGCCGCAGGAGCCGACGCCCCAGGAACCGCCTCCGGGCTTCCAGTTCGGGACGCCGGGCCCCTGGCCCGTGGAGAACGCGATCTACGGCGCCGCGGAGGGGATCGCGGAATCGCCGGTCGTCGCGATGACCACGGACGAGGCGCAGAACCGCTGGGTCGCGACGCCCCGCGCGCTCTACCTGCTCCGCCCCGGCGAGACGTCGTTCACGCGGTTCGACGAGGTCGACGGCCTCCACCTCGGCGCGATCACCGGGCGCAGCCCGGGCCCGGTCGGCTGGGCGAAGTACTGCAACATGGCGCCGATCCCCGACGATGGGCCGTGCAACTCCGGGCTCGTGTGGGGCGGCGCCGCTTCGGAGGGGATCAAGACCATCGTGGGCGGCGGACCGGACGAGGTGTTCATCGGCTACGACGGGGATCAGACGCGCGGCGCGGACGGAGAGCCCATCCCCTGCACCGACGCGGACGATCCCGTCGGCTGGAAGGGCTTCGATTACTGCGATCCGCTCCGTCACAGCGGCAAGGTGGACTGGGTGCGCCTGAACGCGGACGGCACGCTCACCGTCGTCCGGTTCGACCTCCTGTCGAACCAGTATGGCGCGAAGTACTGGCACGACCGGACCATCAACCGGCTCGCGTACGACCACTTCGTCCACAAGGGCACGCTCTACACGGGCGCGAACCACGGCGTCTCGATCCTGTTCCCGGCGAAGTACCGCGAGCCCATGCCCGGCGAGTGGTTCGACCTCGCGTACTCCGAGTACATGGGCGATCACCACCACGCGCGCGTCTGCTACCACGAGGTCTGCGGCCCGGACGGCGAGAGCGCGAGCCTGCGGGTCGGCGAGTGGCTCGGCCTCGCGATCGACGACGAGGGACGACTCTGGCACGCGGGCAAGTGGACGGCGGGCCGCATCACCTGGGTGGACGACGCCCTGCAGTGGCACAAGCGCTACGGCGCCGCGTTCGACGCTGCGTTCGGGGATCCGTGGATCGGCGGCGCGGGCACGAGCCCGCCGGTCTTCGACGTCACCGACTCGGGCGACCCGGTCTACCTCACCGCGGTCTCGGTCTGCCCGGACGGCCGCGTCTGGTTCGCGAGCCGCGGGCCGACGACCGGGATCGCGGCCGCGCGCGGGGAGGCGGTCGCGTCCTGGGACGGCAGGCTCTTCAGCTACTACACCGCCGCCCAGGTCGGCCTCTCCGAGGCGGCGGTGCGCGATCTCGCGTGCCTGCCCGACGGGCGGCTCGCGATCGCCGGCTACACCACCGGCCTGTCCATCTTCGACCCGGCGACCGCCGCCGCGAAGCCGATCCGCGCGTCCTCCGGGCTCATCCCGAGCGATCGCGTGAACCAGATCGAGGTGGATCGCATGGTGGACCCGCCCGCGCTCCACGTCGCGACGCCGTCCGGCGCGGCGGTGCTGCGCGCGCTCCCGTAGCGGCGGGGGGCTGACGCGCTCGCGGTCCGCGGCGCGGGCGCCCCCGTCGCACCCGGACGCACCCGCCGCCGATTGGCCGGCCCTCGGCCACCGGGGTACAAGGGCGCATCGCTCTCGAGCGGGAGGCTCCAGGTGCGCCTTTCCATGCGGCTCAAGATCGCGGGGCTGGTCGGCGTCGCGACCGGCGTGACCGCGATCCTCGACACCGTCGCGTTCGGCGTCCTCTACGAGGACGCGCGCGCGGCCGATCTCGCACGTGTCCTCGGCGCCGCGATCGTGATCGCCTGCGCCGCGGCGGGCATCGCCTGGATCGTCGCGCGAAGACTGACCCATCCGCTCGAGCAGCTTCGAGACGCGGCCGTCGCGATCGCGGCGGGCGACCTCACTCGCCAGATCGACATGGACGCGACCGCGGAGACCGCCGACCTCGCCGCGAGCTTCGGCGCGATGATCGAGGGGCTCCAGGCGACGATCGCCGAGCTGCGCGAGGCGGCGCTCACGCTCGACGGCCGCTCGGGGGACATCCTCGGCTCAGTCACCCGGCAGGCGGCGATGGCGGCCCAGCAGGCGGCAGCGATCAACGAGACCTCGACGACCGCCTCCGAGATCGCCCAGACCTCGAGGCAGGCGACGCAGCACGCCGACTCGGTCATCGAGATGACGCGCCGCTCGGACGACCTCTCGCAGGAGGGACTCCAGACGGTCGAGGAGGCGGTGAAGTCGAGCGCGAGCCTCGGCGAGCAGGTGAACAAGATCGCGGCGAGCATGAGCGGGCTCTCCGACCGCACGCTCCAGGTCGGCGAGATCATCGCGTCCGTGAAGGACCTCGCCGAGCAGTCGAACCTGCTCGCGCTGAACGCGTCCATCGAGGCCTCGAAGGCGGGGGAGCACGGCCGGGGGTTCGCGGTGGTGGCGATGGAGATGCGCAACCTCGCCGAGCAGTCGCGCCAGGCCGCGGTGCAGATCCGCGCGATCCTCCAGGAGATCCAGCGGAGCACCCGCGACGCCGCCGCGGCCACCGACGAGGGCGCGAAGCGCGCTGCCGCCGCGATGGGGCTCGCCCGGAGCGCGGGAGAGGCGATCGAGGGGCTCGCGATGGTGATCCGCGAGTCCGCCGTGGCCGCACGACAAATCGCGAACAACACCCGGCAGCAGACGATCGGGGTCGACCAGATGGTGGCCGCCATCTCCGAGCTTTCGCAGGCGATCAACGAGAGCGCCGAGGGCACCCGCTCGATCCAGCAGGGCACCGCCGCGCTCTCCGAGATCTCCAAGCAGCTCGCGGCGGCCGTGCAGCGGTACCGGGTCTGACGACCGCTCAGCGCTCGCCACGGCGCCTCGCGCCGGCCCGGCGCGCGGCGTCGGCGAGCACCTCGTACGGCTGGCAGCCCACGATGCGCGCCACGGGCCGCGTGTCCGCCGCGGCCGCGAAGTCGAAGGTCGGCACGCCGGTGACGCTCGCGGCCTGCGCCGCGCGGCGCGCCGCATCCACGCACGCGAGCGCGCCGGCCTCGTCCGCCGCCGCGAGCGCCGCCGCCGGGTCGAGCCCAGCCACCCGCGCGACATGCGCGAGCTCCTCGTCGCGGTCGAGGTCGCGCCCCTGGCGCCAGTAGGCGTCGAAGGCGGCGGCTCGGAAGCGCTCGAGCTTGCCGGCCTCGCGCGCGTACTGCGCCACCGCGAGGGCCCGGCGCGTGCTCGCGAGCCGCTCCGGGGAGCGCAGGTCGCGGATCCCGAACCCCGCCGCGAAGCGCTTCACGTATCCCAGCATCGCGTCCGGATCCGGCAGGTACGAGCCGAGCGGAACGCCGCCGCGGGGCGTGTCGGGGTGCAGCTCGTAGCCGACCCACTCGACCTCGATGTCGTACTCCGCCTGCAGCCTGACCAGGCTGCTCCGCTCCGCCACGAAGCAGAACGGTCAGACGAAGTCCGAGAAGAGCCGCACGATCGCGCCCATGGGCGGGCGTGTAACTGGGGCGGCCGCGGGGCTCCACTCCGGCGCGGGTACGGCCGGCGCGGCGCGCGGCCCGGAGCCGTGGTAGATCGGGCAGCCCGTGCAAGCAAACCCCGCGCGCTGCCCGCGCTGCCGCTTCCCCCCCGAGTTCTGCCTCTGCCCCGCGATCCCTCGGCTCGCGGCGCCGTTCCGGCTCGTGGTGGTGCGCCACGCGAGCGAGCGCGAGCGGATGTCGAACACCGCCCGCTGGGCGGCCCTCGCGCTCGAGGGGGCGGAGCTCCTCGAGCACGCGCTGCCCGGCGTCGCGCTCGACGAGACCCTGCTCCGCGCGCCCGGCGCGGTGGCGCTCTTCCCCTCCCCGCGGACGGAGGACGCGATGCTGCCGGCCGCGCCGCCGCCCATCGTCGTCGTCCCCGACGGCACCTGGACGCAGGCACGGCGGATGATGCAGCGCCTGCCGGCGCTCCAGCGCCTCCCGCGCCTCTCGCTCCCGGGCCCGCCCGCCGGGCTGAGGCTCCGCCGCCCGCCCCGGCCCGATGGGATGTCCACGCTCGAGGCGATCGCCGGCGCGCTCGCCGCGTTCGGCGCACACGAGGCGTCGGAGCGGCTCCTCGCCGTGCACGACGCCGGTGTGGAGCGGGTGCTGCGGCTCAAGGGGACGTGGGGCGCCGAGTCCGCGGCGGCCGTGGCGCGGCGCCGTGCGCCCGCCCTCTCCTAGAGGAACGAGGATGCCCTTCGCCTACCACCCCGGCCCGAAGGACCCCGCGACGCGCGCGCGCCGCGGAGCGTTCACGACCGCGCACGGTCGCGTGGAGACGCCGGCCTTCATGTCCGTCGGCACGCGCGCGAGCGTGACGGGCATGACTCCCGAGGAGCTGCACGCGCTCGGCGCCGAGATCGTCCTCGGCAACACCTACCACCTCCTGCTCCGCCCCGGACCCGAGCTCGTCCGCGACATGGGCGGGCTGCACCGGTTCATGCGCTGGCCCGGGCCGATCCTCACCGACTCCGGAGGATTCCAGATCTTCTCCTTGTCGCACGACCGCGCGATCACCGAGGAGGGCGCGCGCTTCCGCAGCTACGTGGACTGCAGCGCGCAGCTCCTCTCGCCGGAGCGGTCGATCGAGGTCCAGACCGCGCTCGGCTCGGACGTGATGATGGTGCTCGACGTGTGCCTGCCGTCCACCGCCGAGCGCGCCGCGATCCGCGAGGCGATGGACCGGACGCATCGCTGGGCGCTCCGCAGCCTCGCCGCCAGGACGAACCCGGAGCAGGCCCTGTTCGCCATCGTGCAGGGCGGACTCGTCCCCGAGCTCCGCGAAGAGTCGGCGCGCTTCCTCACGCAGCACCCGTTCGACGGGTTCGCCATCGGCGGGCTCGCGGTCGGCGACACGCGCGCCGAGCGCTTCGACGTCGTGGGCCGCACCGCCGAGCTCCTACCCGAGGCACGGCCGCGCTATCTGATGGGCGTCGGGACCCCCCCCGACATCCTCGAGGCGATCGGCCATGGCCTCGACATGTTCGACTGCGTCCTGCCCACGACGATGGCCTGGCAAGGCACCGCGTTCACGTCCACGGGGCGGGTCCGCCTCACCCGCAGTGATCACCGCGCGAGCCAGGCCCCGCTCGACGCGACCTGCGGGTGCGCGACGTGCCAGACGTACACGCGGGGCTACCTGCACCACCTAGTGAAGTGCAGGGAGCCGCTCGGGCCGCGGCTCCTCTCCGTCCACAACCTGCACCACTACCTCGAGCTCATGCGCGACGCGCGCGCCGCCATCGAGGCCGGGACCTACGCCGCGTTCGCGAGGGCGAAGCTCGACGCCATCGATCGGCACGAGCACGACGCGTCGCGGCGACCGCCGGGGAGGAGGGCGAGCACCAGCGTGCGGGGTCATCCGTGCGTGTGTGAATCTCTCGAGGCCGTTCATCCTGAGCTTAGCGCCGCCGCAGGCGGTGCGGAGTCGAAGGACGCCGTAGGCGGCGCGGAGTCGAAGGACGAGGCCGCGTCAGCGGCGGAGCGAAGTCGAGGGACGACCGCCGGGGTCCGTGCCCGCTTCGAGATCGTCACGACCTCCCTCGGCGCGGCCGCGGTTCGCGACGCCGAGGCGGGCGAGGTGATGCACCCCGTCATCGGCCCCGACGTCGAGTCGGAGCGGCTCTACGTCGCGCAGTCGCGCCTGCGCGAGCGGCTCGCCGCGCCGGGGCCAAGGCTCGTCCTCCTCGACGTCGGGCTCGGTGCCGCCTCGAACGCGCTCGCCGCGTTGCGCGCCGCGGAGACGCTGGCGGTGCCGGGCCGGGGCCTCGAGATCGTGAGCTTCGAGAAGGACCTGGGTGCGCTCGCCCTCGCAGCCTCGGACGAGGGCGCCGCGCGGCTCGCGCTCGACGGCGGCTCTCTCCGCGCCGCCCGCGCGCTCCTCGAGCACGGGCGTCACGAGTCGCCCCGGGTCCTGTGGCGGCTCGTCTCCGGTGACCTCCTCGAGACGCTCCCGCGCGAGGACGTGCGCGCGGACGTCCTGTTCTGGGATCCCTTCTCGCCGAAGGCGAACCCGGCGCTCTGGAGCTGGGCGGCGTTCTCCATCGCCCGAAGCCGCGCTGGCGACGCGGCCACGCTCTACACCTACAGCACCGCGACCGCCACGCGCGCGGCGCTCCTCCTCGCCGGCTTCTTCGTCGGCCAGGGCGACCCCAGCGGCCCGAAGGAGCAGACCACCGCCGCTGCCACCGACCCGACGCTCCTCGCGCGGCCACTCGACACGCGCTGGCTCGCGCGTCTGGAGCGATCGAGCGCGCCGTTCCCCGACGACGCTCCGCCGGATGCGCTCGAGAGAATCCGCGTGCACCCGCAGTTCCGGTGACGATCCTTGAGTCCCGACCGCGATGGCCCCGTGGGAGCCGTTCCACCCGAGCCTGGCGCCGAAGCAGTCGGTGCGGAGACGAGGACCCCTTACTCCCCCGCCCCCTGGCTCCGCGGCGCCCACGCGATGACGGTCTTCGCGAGCCTCGGGCGCGTGTACCCGCGCCCGAACGCGCGCCGCGAGCGGTGGGAGCTGCCGGACGGCGACTTCGTCGACGTCGATCGATACCGCGCGCCGCGCCTGGACTGCGCCGCGGCCGCGCGGCCGGTGGTGGTGGTGTGCCACGGGCTCGAGGGCTCGTCACGCGCCCCATACGTCCGCGGCCTCGTCGCGGTCGCCCTCTCCCGCGGCCTCGACGCGCTCGCCCTCAACTTCCGCGGCTGCTCGGGGGAGCCGAACCGGCTCCCGCGCTTCTATCACTCCGGCGACACCGCGGACCTGCACGAGGTCGTCACGCGCCTCGCGGCTGAGCGGCCCGGCAGGCCCATCGCCCTCGCGGGGTTCTCGCTCGGCGGGAACGTCGTCGTGAAGTACGTCGGCGAGCGCGGCGACGCGCTCCCGCCCGAGGTGTGCGGCGCCGTCGGGGTCTCCGTCCCGTTCGACCTGCTCCGCTCCGCGCGAGCGCTCGACGCGGCCGGGTTCTGGAACCGGGTCTACCGCGAGCGCTTCCTGCGGCGGCTGCGCGAGAAGACGCTCGCGAAGGCCCGCCGCTTCCCCGGCGCGTTCGACGTCGCGCGCGTCCGGACGGCTCGCTCGTTCGCGGCGTTCGACGCGGCGGTGACCGCGCCGCTGCACGGGTTCGCGTCGGCGGAGGACTACTGGGCGCGCTCGTCGTCGGGTCGCTACCTCGCCGGCGTACGCCGCCCGCTCCTCGTCATCGCCGCGATGGACGATCCGATCGTCCCGGGCGACACCCTGCCCGTCGCCGACGCGCGCGCGAACCCGTTCGTCACCCTCGAGGCGACGCCCTCGGGCGGGCACGTCGCGTTCGTCTCGGGGTGGCCGTTCTGGCCCGACTTCTGGGCCGAGCGGCGCGCGGTCGCGTTCCTCGCGGACGTCGCGGCGCGTCTCTGATGACGAGGCTCGCGGCCTACTCGCTCTCGATCTCGGCCCGGCCGGCGCCGCGCACGGCGCCGACGCGCTCCCACGTCCACCGCGCGCCCACGACCACGCTGCGGCGCGCCTGCTGGAAGGCGAGGTGGAGCGCGAAGCTCGCCGCGAGCACGGCGCACGCAACGAGCAGCGCGCGGCCGACCCCGAGGTGCGGGCCGACGCGAGCCGTCAACCCGGCGTACGTGGACCACCCGTACACGATCGGCACGTGGATCGCGTAGACGCCGAGCGACGCACGACCGATCGGCGCGAGCCGAGCCGCCGCCGTCGCAGGCACTTTCGAGAGCGCGGCGAGCGCGAGCAGCACCACGCCAGAACGGAACGTGAACAGGAGCGGATGCCCCATCGGCATCTCCTCGACGCCCGTCCACATCGTCCCCGCGACGAGGGCGGCGCCGATGACCGCCATGCTCGCGGCGCTCCGGCCGCCCCCCGCACCGGCGAGGAGCCCGACGAGCCCCCCCACGAAGAAGTACGCCGCCCAGGGGAAGACCGGAAACGGCGAGGTCCCGCCCAGCGCCTGAGTCAGCGCGAGCGCTGGGACCGGCCGCGCCAGCACGGCGGCGCTCGGAACGAGCGGTGCCGGCGCGAGCATCCCGAGCGCGACGCAGAGGACCGCGAGCGCGCCGAACGCCCACGCCTGCTCGCGCCGCGACCAGGGCAGCGCGAGGACGAGCGAGGCGGTGAGGAGCGCGATCGCGATGGTGTGGAGCGCGTCGAAGGACAGGAGGTGCGCCCAGACCTCGGTATCGCCGGCGGCGAGCCGATCGAGGCCCCACCCCGGCCAGCGGAGCGCGTAGCCGATGCAGAGCAGCAGGAGGACTCGCCCGACCCGGCCGCGCGGGATGTCGAGGCCGCGCGCGCGCCCGCGAGAGATCGCGACGCTCACGGCCCAGCCGGACACCATGAGGAACAGCGGCGCCGTGAAGCCCCGGGCCTTCCAGTAGAGGTCGACGAGCGGCGTCGTGCGCAGGTCGGTCGAGAGCAGCGCGTCGAGGGTGTGGCCGAACACCATCGCCACCACGCCGAGCGCGCGCGCCGCGTCGAGGGCGGCGATCCGTGACCGTGGTGTGGGCGCTCCAGCGCTCGGGACGGCGCGGAGCGGCGCGGCGACGGCATGGGTACTGGGCGGGCGGTGGGTCGTCTGTGCGGTGGCTCGCAACGGTCCGGGCTCGTAGGGCGAAGGCACGCTCGTCCGGTCGGGCCCGGCGTTTCGCGCGCGGCCGACAACCTATACCACGCCGCTCCACCCGGCGCTCCCCGCCGGGGCCACTCCCAACGAGGGAGCGGCCCGGACGGTCCCCACTTACTTCAGGCCGGCCTTGATGTACTTCGCGAGCGACTCGATCTCCGCGTCGGTGATCTTGCCCTTGAACGCCGGCATCTTGCCCTTGCCGCCCTCGATCGCCTTCTCGATCTCGTCCTCGCTCGACGCGAGAGCCGAGATGTCCTTCGCGCCGAGCTTCTGAGCCATCGGCGTGCCGCCCTTGCCGTCCTTGCCGTGGCACCCGGCGCAGCGCTTCGCGAAGATCTCCGCGGCGGCGGGGGTGTCGGCGCCGGCGACGCCGGCGGTGAACAGGATGGCGAGGGCGAGAGCGAAGCGCTTCATGTGATCCTCCCCTGTGATCAGTGTGCCGGGAACCCGGCGGTGGTCGAGCCCGGCGCGGTCATCCGCTCCGGCGCCCGGAACGTTCCGACGAGGATGGGCGCCGCGATCTTCACGAGCACGGTGAAGACGAGGAAGCCGACCCCGAACACTCCCGCCGCAATGGCCCATTCCGTCGCGGTCGGGGTGTACTCGTAGATCTCGCCGAGGGTGTCGGGGGTGAAGCCCGGGATGATGAGGCCCATCCCCTTCTCGATGTAGACACCGGCCCATATGAGGAGGCAGCCCAGGTTCAGCGTGACGTAGTTCTTCCGGGTTCGCGGGATGAGGAACAGCACGAATGCGGCGACGCTGCAGGTGAGCGAGAGCCACGCGTACGGCACGAGCGCGCGGTGCTCGCCGAGCCCGCCCCAGAAGTACTGCGTGTACCGGAGGTGCTCGGTCGCCGAGTAGTACTCCTTGAACAGCTCCGCGCCGAGCAGGAACAGGTTCAGGAACATCGCGTAGCTCATGAGCTCCGCGATCTTCCAGATCGCCTCGTCCTTGATCGGGAACTGGTTCGTGCGGCGCAGAATCTGGAACAGGATGATCATCACCGCCGGGCCCGAGCAGAACGCCGAGGCGATGAAGCGCGGCGCGAGGATGGAGGCGTTCCAGTACGGGCGCGCCGCCATGCCGTTGTAGAGGAACGCCGTCACGGTGTGGGTCGAGATCGCCACCGGGATGGAGAGGAGCACGAGCGGCAGGAAGATCCGCCTGTCGTAGTGCTGCCCGCGGTAGGTCTTGAAGAGAAGGTAGAGGACGAGCCCGGCGTTCAGGAGCAGGTAGGCGTTGAGGACGAGCGCGTCCCAGGCGAGGAGCGAGCGCGGCCAGTTGGGCGTGCCGAGGACCGGCGCGATGTGCAGGAACCGGTCCGGCCTGCCCATGTCCACGAGGACGAAGAGGAGGCACATGGTGAGCGCGCTGATGGCGAGCAACTCGCCCAGCACCGCCACCTCCTTGATCGGCTTCCAGTGGTAGACGTAGGCGGGGATGACGAGCAGCACCGCCGCCGCCGCGACGCCCACGAGGAACGTGAAGTTGCCGATGTAGAACGCCCACGAGACCTGATCGCGCATGTTCGTCGCGATGAGGCCCTCGCGCATCTGCTGGGCGTAGGCGGTCGCGCCGACCGCGACGAGCGCGAGGAGCGCCGCCACCCACGCCTTGTACGCGCGCCCGCCGCTCATCACGAGCCGCGCGCTGCCCTTCACGAACTCGACGACTCCTCTCATCGGCCGCCTCGCTACGTCGCGTAGAAGTAGTAGAACTGAGGGTGCGTCGCGAGCTCCTCCTTGAAGACGAACACCCGCTTGGTCTCCATCACGCGGCGGATCTCGCTCTCCGGGTCGAGGAGGTTCCCGAACTTCCGGGCGCCGACCGGGCAGACCTCGACGCACGCGGGGTAGCGCCCCTCGCGCACGCGCTGGATGCAGAACGTGCACTTCTCGACGACGCCCTTCGGGCGCGGCCGGTTGCCGAGGTAGTGCTGGTTCGGGTTCAGCTCCTCGGCGGGGAGGTTCGGCGTCGCCCAGTTGAAGTGACGCGCGCCGTACGGACACGCGGACATGCAGCAGCGGCAGCCGATGCACCAGTCGTAATCGATGACGACGATCCCGTCCTTCTCCTTCCACGTCGCCTGCGTCGGGCACGTCTTCACGCAGGGCGGGTCGCGGCACTGCTGGCACTGAACGGGCATGTAGAACTTGCCCGGCCTGGGGACCGCGTCCGCCTCGTAGTAGTGGCTCGCGTGGGCGAGATCGACGCCGCGCTCCTTGTCCATCTCGAGCACCCGGATCCACTGGATCTGCGGGTGCTGGCGCGACTGGTTGTTCTCCGCCACGCACGCGTAGACGCAGCGGCGGCAGCCGACGCAGCGCGAGAGATCGAGGCCGTAGCCGAACACGACGCCCGGCTGCGGCCCCTTCGCCGAGACGGTCGTCTTCTTTCCGAATCGCTCGAGGTTCTTCTTCTCCACCTTCGCGAGCACGCGCCTGAGCTCGTCGGGTGACAGCTCCTTGAAGTGGCCGCGGAGGAAGTCCTCCATCTCGACGCCGCACGAGGAGAGCGCCGCGACCGCGGCGCCGGCCGCTGCCGTGCGCAGGAACGCGCGGCGCGAAGGATCCATGGGCTCGTCGGCGACGACCGGCAGGCGCTTGGGGTCGGTCATGCTACCTCCCACCTGCCGCATTCGTGCGGGCCGGGGGCGAAGCGGGCACCGCCCGGCGCATCTCCTCGGGGCGGAGCGGCCGCGGCTCGGGCCGGAGCATCTCGAGCGTGGGCGCGGTGGTCTTCTTCCCGTCCACCATGACCTCCTTCACTCCCTTGAAGGCCGGCGTGTGGGGGTTGTGGCAATTCACGCACAGGAAGTAGGTCTTCGCGCCGTCCCACTGGCCGACGCGCTTGCCGTGCACGCCGGCCCGCCAGTCGCGGTACTTGTCGCCGTGACACTGGCCGCACAGCCGGTACGATTCGGTGAAGGGCACGGTGTCGCCGCTCGCGAGCTTCAGGACGTCGCGGTTCTGCGCGTCGTGGCAGTCGAGGCACCAGCGGTGCTCGGAGTCGTGATCGAAGATCGCCTGGATGTCCTCGTGGAACGCGAGCTGCCGGCGCGTCCGGTCGCCAGGGTCCGTGTGGCAGCTGCTGCACGGGAAGATCCCCTCCGAGAACGGCGGCGGCTGCGCCTCGACGAGCGGCGGCTCCGTCTTGCGCGCCTCCGCCCTAGCGTCCGGCGCACGGGGCTCCGGGTGCTTCGCGGCGCTCGAGGCCTGAGTCTCGTGCGGCGCGACGGGCTTCTCGGCGGCGGCCCGCGCTACGGACGTCGACGCGAGGGCGACGGCGAGGGCGGCCATCGAGACGGCGTGAGGAATGAGGCGCATGAGGTCTCCCGCTCTCGGGGGAAGGCTACTCCGCGTCTTGATCAGTCGTTTGATTTCGATCAATTTCGTGCGCGCTCGCTTGGGTCGTCATCGGTCAATGCCCCCGACGCGACGCACCCTTGCGCGACTCCAGGATCGCCCGCTCCTCCTGCCGCCGCCATTGACCGTGCGCCGCTCCGGAGGCCCCGAGACGGTCGAGCAGCGCGCGCGTCGCCGCGTCGATCTGGCCGGGAGCCTCGGCAGCCCAGGGCGTGCCTGGAAGCGGCATGAACGCGTGGGCGTGGACCCGCGCGCCCTCCCTCGCGAGGTTCCGCAAGAGCGCGCGCGTCGCGATCCGGTCGTCCTCGAGCTCGCCGGGCAGGCCGAAGATGAAGTCCACCGAGGGCGTGAAGCCGGCCTCGAGCGCGAGCCGGGTGGCGCGGGCGACGGTCTCGGCGTCGTGACCGCGCTTCATCTCCGCGAGCAGCCGATCGGAGCCGGACTGTCCGCCGATGAGGACGGTGCGGTTGTCGCAGTAGCGGCGGAGGAGCGCCAGCGCCTCCGGCGTGACGTGCTCTGGCCGGAGCTCGGAAGGGAAGGATCCGACGAAGAGCCGGCGGTTCGGCCCGATCGCCTCGCGCACCGTCGCGAGGAGCGCCTCGATCGCGGCGAGCTCGCACCCGCCCTCGGGCGAGCCCCAGGAGAGCGCGGACGGCGTCAGCACGCGGAGATCGCGCGTGTCGATCCCGGCGAGGAAGCGCGCCCAGCGGCGGATCGACTCGAGCGAGCGGTGGCGAAGGCGCGCCCGGAACAGGAAGGGCGTCTGGCAGAACCGGCAGGCCCACACGCAGCCGCGCGTGATCTCGATCGGACCGATACGGCCGGCGCGGGGCGCGAACGGCGGCACCGCGTCGAGATCCACGAGCGGCGCGCGTTCGCTCCTGCGCACGCCGCCGCCGTCGAGCCACGCGAGCCCGGGTCCGGCGCGTGGGTCGTCGCCCACGGAGATGCGCGCGAGCAGCGCGGGCAAGCTCTCCTCTCCCTCTCCGATCGCGACGAGATCGAATCCGGCGGCGAGCGTCCCCGCCGGATCGGCGCTCGCGTGCGGCCCGCCCGCGACGTGCAGCACGCGCCCGTCCGGCACCGCCTCGCGGACGCGCGCGAGCTCGGAGGCGACCTCGGCGAAGCTCGCGCTGTAGAAGGACCAAGCGACGACCGGCTGCCGCCCCGTCCCGAGCGCGGCGCGCGCGGCGTCGATGACCGCCTCCGGCGAGGTCGCGACGACGGCGGGCAGCTCCGCGGTCGCCGGGTGCGCCTCGACGGCGCCGAGCAGCACGTTGAGGGCGTGGCGCGCGGTCCTGCGGCGATGGAGGACGAGGGTCGTCACCGGGGTGCGAAGCGTGCCGCAGGCGCGCAGCGGACGGCAAGAGGAGGTCGAGGTCGGGGTCGGGCCGGAGGCGAGGTCGGCTCTGGCCCGTCAAGGAGGGCACCCCCCTCGAGCTTGAGCCCTTGCGCGGCGAACACTAGGGCTACGACATGGCGACCCGATCTCTCGAATCGCTCCGTTTTTATCACCCTCACGCCTGGAATCCGGCGGACGGACCCGGCGCGGCGCGGCAACAGCGGCTGCCGCCTCCGGCGGCCATCCGATCGGACGGGAGCACCGCGCGGCTCGATGGTGACGCGCTGTGGGCGCCGAGCCAGGGCCCCTCCCGGCCCGAGACCGGCGGAGCCGGCGGCGAGCCCAGCGGGCACAGCATCGCGATCCGCAAGGACTGCTGGGATTGAGGTGCGGTGGCGGCGCCTGGCTGCCCCGCCGCTAGAAGCTCCCCCTCGCGAGCAGGTCGCGCATCGCGACCGTTCCGACGAGCCGGCGCCGGTCGTCCACGACCGGCAGCCGCTCGAGATCGGTGTCGCCGAACCGCGCCGCCACCTCGGCGATCGTCATCGTCGTCGTGATCGGCTCGACGTCGCGGTTCACCACGTCCGCGGCGACGATCATGCCGAGGTGGGCCTGGTCGGAGATGGTCCCCTTGAGCGCGTCGAGCTGGATGACCCCGAGGAGCTCGTTGTCGACCGTCGTCACGTAGAGATCGTGGCCGGCCGGCAATGACAGCAGCTTCTTCAGCACCTGGTCGAACGGCAACGTCGGCAGGGTGCGCTCGGCGTCCGGGACCACGAGCGAGGCGACCGGGGTGCGGCGCAGCCAGTCGGGTCGCGGGAACTCGGGGAGCCGGACCCCGCGGCGTCGTAGCGGTGCCGTGTAGAGCGAATCCGGCTCGATCGCGCGGCTCGTCGCGGCGGCGATGGCAGCCGAGAGCATGAGCGGGAGGATGACGCCGTAGTCCCCCGTCATCTCGAAGATGATGAGGACCGAGGACACCGCTGCGTGCGTCGTCCCGGCGAGCACGCCCGCCATCCCGACCAGCGCGAGCGCACCGGGCGGGGCGAGGCCGGGGAAGACGAGCGCGAGGAGCTCGCCCGCCGCGCCACCGATCGCCGCCCCGTAGAACAAGGACGGGGTGAAGAGACCCCCCGGGACCCCCGAGCCGGTGCAGATCGCGCTCGCGACGAGCTTCAAGATCGGGAACAGCAGCAACGCCTTGAGCTGCACCGTCCCGAGCAGCATCGCGTGCACGGTGTCGAAGCCGTTCCCGAGCACGGGCGCCCACCGGGTCGACATGAGCCCCACCGTGAAGAGCCCGAGCACGGGCAGGAGCGGCTTCATCCACCGCGGAAACCGCTCGAACGTGACCTCCACCCAGCCCATCACCCGGATGTAGATCACCGACGCGAGGCCCAGGAAAGGCGCGAGGACGAGGCCGGGCACGAGCTCGCGCGGATGGAGGAGCTCGTACTCCGGGATGATGTACGTCAGGTGAGCGCCAGGGATGATGCGCGACACCGCGGTCGCGACGACGCAGGACACTACGATGGGGCCGAGGAGCTCGAGGGCGAACGAGCCGAGGAGCACCTCGAGGCCGAAGAGCGCGCCGCCGATGGGCGTGTCGTACGCGGCCGCGATCCCCGACGCGGCGCCGCACGCGACGAGCACGCGCGCCTGCCGCTCGTCGAGACGGAACCTCGACGCGAGCCACGAGCCGGACGACGCGCCCGCCTGGACGAGCGCGCCCTCGCGGCCGAGCGAGGCGCCCATGCCCACGCCGACGATCGAGAGCAGGCCCCGCACCACGGTCGGGCCGAGCGCGAGCTGGCGGTCGCGGTGCCAGATCGCCTCGATGATCCGCGCGGTCCCGTGCCCGCCCATCGGCTGCCGCCAGGCGAGGAACACGATCGTCACGAGCACGCCCGCGGCCGTGGGCACGAGGACGCGTTGCAGCGGCGGGGCCGCCTCCACAGCGGCGATGAACCGATCGGCGCTCGGCCAGGCGATCCCCTGGACGAGCCTCAGCACCCAGAGCAGTGCGCCCGCGCCGAGCCCGGAGAGCAGCCCCGTCGCGAACACGAGCACCCAGAACCGCTGCGCGGCCGCCGGGAGGAGCCGCAGGAAGTCGCGAAGCGATCTGAAGAAGAGGGGCGGAGCCCCGCCGGGCGGCATCTGCGCGCCGGGGGGCATCCCACGCGGCGGCCGGGGTCCGCCCTCTGTTCCGGTGCCATCCAAGCGTGCGCGCGCCGCCAGTGTCCGAAGCCCAGCAGCCGGGACTCGCCGCCGACCGCCCGTGGCCCGCCCGGATAGCGCTCCGCCCCACGCCCGCGCGGGCGCGGAGGATCGCCTGCCGCCGCGAGGGCTCTACCGCCGGGCGAGCCGGAACGCAAGGTTTCCGGAGCGTGGATCCCGCGAAGCAGGTCATCACGGAGCCGGGCGCGAGGACCGTGCGTGAGTTCTCACGCCGCGCCCGGCGGCTCGCGGCGCTGCACGTCGCGCTGTCGATCGGCGCCATCGCGGGCGAGCTCCTGCTCTTCTCCCGCGGGAAGGTGCTGGTCACCCTCGCGCAGCGCTCGAACGTGGAGACGCTCACCCTCGCCTTCTTCGCGGTGTTCTTCGCGTACGTGGGCTACCTCGGACTCCGCGGTACCCCCGGCGCGCTGCGCGTCGGTCGCTACGCGCTCCTCGCCCGCGCGCGCGGGCACGACGCCGCCGAGCGCGCGAAGCACGAGGCGCTCGGGCCACCGCGGGGCGAGGGTCCGCTCGCCGCGCTCAACGTGGTCCTGGAGCGGGAGGAGGCACCGTCGCGCCCGTTCGAGCTCATGGTCGGGGACGCCGCGGGATCGCTGGGGCGGCTCCGCGTCGATGGAGCACGCGTGCAGCACGTGCCGCTCCGGCGCGACGGCTCGACGAACCTGCTCGCCTACTTCGCGCATCAGGTCCACGAGATCGCTGGCCGGCGCCAGGGGCGCGAGGTCGAGGTGGTCGAGTGGGGAACGCTCGACGACGACGCGACGCACGAGTACCTCGCGCTCGCCGAGTTCGGCCGGAACCTCGGCGCCGCGCTCGGCAGGCACGGCCTGTGGCCGCGCGTCGTCCTCTCCGTCGAGGATTGCGCCGAGCTCGAGCGCCGGCTCTCGGAGATCTGCCCCGCCCTCCGCGACGAGGGCTTCCTGCCGCACTGGGAGTACCAGGCGGAGCACAAGCTCCCCATCGTGCCCGAGCCGCTCGGGCTCGTGAGCCTCGGGCGGACCGAGAAGCGCGCTGACCCGCTGCCGTCGCTCACCGCCCTCACCGTGGTCGTCGCGCTCGCGACCGCCATCCTCGCAGCGGTCGTCCTCCACCCGCCGTGGGTCCCGGGGAAGTGACGTGAGGCGTGCGCTCGCCATCCTCCTCCTCGCAGCCGCAGGAGCCCTGGCCGTCCGCGCGTGCGCAGGCCCGCAACCTTCCGTCACGGCGTCCTGGCTCGAGCCGAGGCCGGGCGGCTACGTGGCGGTCGCGGCCGTTCGCAACGCCGGGGGTGACGGCGAGGTCCAGGTGAGCTTCCGGCTGCGCGATCGCGCGACGGGCCGGACGGTGCCGGTCCAGGGGACTGCGCAGGTGCGGCGCGGAGAGGAGGTGCAGGTCCGCGCCTACGTGCCCGCGCCGCCGGGGGACTGGAGACTCGAGGCGGAATCCGAGTACCCGCCGCGCTGACTTCCGCTACGGCGACGCGCCCGCCGACCCGGTGGCCGGAACCGCCGCGCCGCGCCGCCTGACCACCGCGACCATCACGAGCAGCACTGTGATCCCGATGAACGTGAGGATGACGTCCATCGCGAGCGAGCCGCGCGAGCCGCGGAGTTCCGCCGGGAACAGCGGCGCGGCCGCCGCCCACCCATCGATCCAGGTGACGTAGCTGATGGCCAGGTTCGAGGCGGCGTTGAAGAGCGCGTACTTCGTCGTGGTCGCCGCCGTGTGGCCGATGAGCTCGAGCACCATGCCGGCCCAGGTGGCGAACGCGATCCCGTTCGCGAACGAGTAGGCGAGCGTGCCCCACGCGTACGTCGCCGGAGTGAGCGGGGCGAGCAGCATGGCGAGCGCGGAGAGCGCGGTGACGCCGCCGGCGATCGCGTAGGCGAAGCGGCGGTTCATCCGGTCCGCGAGGTAGCCGCCCACGAGCGAGCCCGCCGCGCCGGCGACCCCGCCGCCGAGCCCGTTCACGATCTCGACCGTGCGGGCCGACGCGCCGAAGTCCGGCGCCATGCCGGCGAAGATGTTCGTGAGCGCGCCGCAGCCGACCGGGACGAGGCAGATGACGAGGCCGGTGAACCCCTCGCGACTGCGGACGGTCCGGCCCAGGTCCTTCAGCATCTCCCACAGGTGCAGCCCGAGCGCGCGGGCCACGCTCCCCGCCCGCGCCACGGCCGCGTCCACGCGGCGCGGCTCGACGATCCGGAGCGCCAGCGCCGCGCTCGCCACCACCACGACCGCCAGCGCGATTCCGCCCGCGCGCGGCGAGACGTGCTCGGACACCCACAGCGCCAGCGCGCCGAGGAGCCCGGTCCCGCCGACGTTCGAGGCCATCGAGAACCCGCCCGCCTTGCCCTTGTCCTCGAAGCGGGTGGTGATCGCCATGAGCGCGTTGTTCGCGGCGTGGCCGGTCGTCGCGGTCGCCTGTGCGAGCGTGACGAGCATCGTGTAGAGGCCCAGGTTCCGGAGCGGGTCCGGCACGAGCGACGCGGCGACGAGGAGCGCCGCGGTCGCGGCCGTCATGGCGAGGTACCAGACGCGCTTGAGGGACCCGATGTCGAGCACCGGGATCCACAGGATCTTGAAGGCGTGCGGCGCGAACACCGCCGCGGAGATCGCACCGACCTGGTCGAGCGGGACGCCGCCGTGACGCAGCCAGAACGGCATCGCGATCATGGCGTAGCCGACCGCCGCCCCGAACGGCAGGTCGAGGAACAGGAACAGCCACGGTGGCGTGGGGCGGGCGGGAGCGGCCGCGGGGGTGGGCGTCACGCGGGGGACTCTAAACCGCCGACCGTGATCCCGAAACACCGAGGCTTCGGCGTCCGGCTCATCACGCCTCGGAGGCCCGATATCGATCGCGATGTCGAGAGCTCGTTCACCTCGCCTCGAGCCACCGCCCGATCTCGACCTGCGTCCGCTCCCGCAGGGCGACGTCCTGCCGGAGCCGCTCGAGCGTCTGGGCGATGGCCTGACGGGCTTCGTCGACCGGGTGCGCTGCGAGGAACGCCTCCGCCTCCTCGAGCTCGCGCCGCTCGACGAGCGCGCCCATCGCCTCGATGATGCGCCGGAGGAGCATCGGCGCGCCCCTCACGCGGCCGTGCAGCCGCTCCCAGTCCGCGCGCAGCCGCGCCCAGAACGGCCCGCGCGCTGTGCGGTTCGCGAGCAGCGTCGCGACGAACGACGCGACGTCCTGCAGCGGGACCTCGTCCGTGAAGGCGAGCTCGATCCCGCGCTCGGCGAGGACCGGCTCCTCGAACGCGGCGAGCGCGAGGAGGAACCGACGGCGGAACGCGGGATCGGTCTCCTTCGCGAACAGCGCCCGGAAGCGCTCGAATCGCGGACCGTCGCCGCTCCGCGCCGCCATCGCCACCGCCGCATCGTGGAGGTTGGGCTCGAGCGCGGCGCGATCGCCGTCCGTCCAGCGATCGAGCCGCGCGGTCGCCTCGTGGACGACCCCCGCGCTCCGCGCGACGAGCCCGAGCGCCCGCACCGCCGCCGCCCGGCGGAGGCGCACCGCGTCTGGCTCTCCGGGCGTCGCGTCCCAGCCGGTCTCGGCGAGCCGGGGCCCGAAGATCGTCGCGACGAGCGCCGCGAAGCGGAGGCGGTCCCCGTCGACGAGCAGCCGGTGCTCGATCGCGGAGAGCCGCGCGACGAGCTCGTCCAGCACCGCATGATCCGTCTCGTCGCCGAAGCGCGTCACGAGGTCGAGGAAGGTGCCGATCTCCCGCTCGCCGCTCCGCACGAGCGCCCACTCGTCCGAGACGAGCTGGATGCGCTCCGCCGGCGCGAGCCGCGCGAGGTTCTCCCCGAGCGCTTCGAGGCCGGCGGCGTCGTACGCGACGCGGTAGAAGCCGGTCGCGCCGGCGTTCGCGCACAGGAACCCGGGCTCGCCCTCGCCGGAGAGCTCCACCTCGGCGCGCCGCGCGCGCAGGAGGATCCGCTCCTCGACCACGCGCTCACCCTCCCCGTGCCGGACGACGAGCGGCACCGGCCAGAGCGTGTCGTCGCCCTCTCCTGCGCCCGCCTCGGAGAAGAAGCGTAGCTGCTCGAGCGTGAGCTTGCGGCCCTCCCGGAGGACCCGCACGAGCGGGAACCCGGGCTTGCCGATCCAGGCGTTCGCGAGCTCCAGCACCGGCTCGCCGGAGGCCTCCGCGAGCGCAGACCAGAGATCGTCGGCGACGGCGTTCCCCCTCGCGTGGCGCCGCATGTAGAGCCGGATGCCGTCGCGGAACCGCTCCGCGCCGAGGTAGCCCTCGATCATGCGGAGCACCGCCCCGCCCTTCTCGTACGTGATGAGATCGAACGCCTCGCCCGCCGCGTTCACGTCGCGGATCTCGGCGTGGATGGGGTGCGTGGAGCGGAGCGCGTCGAGGTGCATCGCCGCTGCCTTGCCCTGGTCGAACTCGAGCCATACGCGCCAGGCGGGGTTCCACGCGTCGACGATCTTGTACGACATCCAGGTGGCGAACGCCTCGTTGAGCCACAGATCGTCCCACCACGTCATCGTCACCCAGTTCCCGAACCACTGGTGCGCGAGCTCGTGCGTCACGACCTCGGCGACCCGCTTCTTCTGGGCGAGCGACGCGGTCTGCGGATCGAGCAGGAGCGTCACCTCGCGGTAGGTGACGAGTCCGGCGTTCTCCATCGCGCCCGCCTCGAACTCGGGGAGCCCGACCTGGTCGACCTTGCCGAAGGCGTATGGGACGCCGAAGTAGTCCTCGAGCCGCGGCAAGACCTCGACCGCGACGTCCTGGCCGAAGCCGGTGAGCGGGAGCTTCTCCGGAGACGCCCAGGTGCGGACCGGCACGCCTCGGACGGTCACGGGGGGAAATCCCTCGATCGGCCCGACGACGAGCGCGACGAGGTAGGTCGGGAGCGGCGGCGTCTCCGCGAACGCGACGCGCTTGCGGCCGTCGCCGAGCACCTCCTGGCGCTCCGGCGCGCCGTTCGAGAGCACCACCGGGCCCGCGGGCGCTTCGACCGCGAGCCGCCAGGTGGCCTTGAACCCCGGCTCGTCGAAGGACGGGAACACGCGCCGCGCGTCCGCCGCCTCGAACTGGGTCGCGGCGAAGCCGTTCCCCGCGAGGTAGAGGCCGCGAAGGCCGGCGCTCATGCGGCCGGTCCAGGCGAGCTCGAGCGCCGCCTGGCCGCGCGGCACCGGCTCGGCGAAGCGGAGGATGACCGTCTCGCTCGCGACCGCCGGGGTGATCGACACGGCCTCGAGGACCCGTCCGCCCGCGTGCAGCGTCGCGCGCGTGACGTCCAGCTCCGCGGCGTGCAGGACGATCTCCTCGGCAGGCTGCGCGACGCCGAGCTGGATCCGCTCCGACCCGGAGAAGCGCTTGCCGTCGAGGTCGACGGATAGAGTTGCCTCGTAGTGGTGCGGACGAAGGTGGAGCGGGAGCCGGAAGGTGCGGTCGTCGGCAGGGTGTGGCATCGCGGAGATCCTCGGCACGGGTCGTGACGCTCGCGCCAAGGCGTAACCGAGGTCGGCTCCGTTCCCCAGGACTTTCGGCGGTCAGCCGGGGACGTGCGTCCACCATGTCCCCGATCAGTCGTCCACCATGTCTCCGGTCGATACGGGGGCGAACGGAAACATTCACGGTCCCTGATGCCTCGGCGAATCTCCCTCGAGGTCTAGCCGCCCTTTCCCCGCTTCCCGTACTCCTTGTCGAGGTAGAGCGCCGAGCCCGGTCGATCGCCGACCATCCTGAGCTTCTGCACGATCTCGTCGGCGCGGGCCTCCTCCTCCACCTGCTCGGAGACGAACCACTCGAGGAAGACCCGCGCGGCCGTGTCCTTCTCCTGGACGGCGGCCGCGTGGACCTCGTGCACGAGCGCGGTGACCGCCCGCTCGTGCGCGAGGACCTTGTCGAACACGTCGTTCACGCTCGTCCAGCCCGCCGGCGGTGCCTCGATCGCCCCGAAGCGCGGAGCGCCGCCCCGGGCGAGGAGGAAGTCGAGGCTCTTCGTCGCGTGGTCGAGCTCCTCCCCGTGCTGGACCCTGAGCCACCGCGCGAAGCCCTTCCACATGTGCGCGTCGCACCAGGCAGACATCGCCAGGTACAGGTGGGCCGAGTACAGCTCGGCCTGCACGTGGCGGTTCAGCGCCTCGTCCATCTTCGGTCCGATCATCCCTCGCTCCTCCCGCTGGATGCGTATCGAGCCCCGCCACCGCTGACGAGCCGACGGTGCGACGGGCCCTCGACGGGGCGCGTCAGTTGGCAAGGCGCGTTGCGTTAATTTGATTAGAGAATCGGCGGAGGTAACCCCATGGCCATGACGCAGAGCACCGACGAGATGATGAGGTCCCGCGAGGTCGCCGAGTCCGCACGGGAGTCCGAGTGGCAGGGCGCCGGCTTCCTCCGCGAGCTCTTCCTCGGCAAGCTGCGCCTCGACCTCATCCACCCCTACCCCCTCGACGCGCCGGAGCGCCCCGAGTTCCGCCGCTTCTACGCGGAGTTCGAGCAGTTCCTTCGCGAGAAGGTCGATCCGGCGAGGATCGACGAGACCGGCGAGTACCCGCCGGAGGTCATCGACGGGCTGAGGAAGCTCGGGGCGTTCGGGATGAAGATCCCGGTGGAGTACGGCGGCCTGGGGATGAACCAGGTCGAGTACGGGAAGGCGATGCAGCTCGTCGGCGGCTACGACGCGAACGTGACGGCGCTGCTCTCCGCGCACCAGTCGATCGGCGTCCCACAGCCCCTCAAGCTCTTCGGCTCTCCCGAGCTCAAGAAGAAGTACCTTCCGCGGATCGCGAAGGGCGCGATCAGCGCGTTCGCCCTGACGGAGGTGCACGTCGGGTCGGATCCCGCCCGGCTCTCGACGAGCTACGAGCTCACCCCGGACGGCAAGCACTACGTCATCAACGGGTCGAAGCTCTGGTGCACGAACGGCACGATCGCCGAGCTCCTCGTCGTCATGGCCAGGAACCCGAAGACGAACGCCATCAGCGCGTTCGTGGTCGAGGCCGACTGGGAAGGCGTCGAGGTCACGCATCGCTGCCGGTTCATGGGGCTGCGAGCGCTCGCGAACGCGGCGATCCGCTTCACGGACGTGAAGGTCCCGGTCGAGAACCTCATCGGCAAGGAGGGGCGCGGCCTCAAGATCGCGCTCACCACGCTCAACACCGGCCGGCTCTCGCTGCCGGCCGCGGTGGTGGGCGGCGGCAAGCGGTTCCTCGAGCTCTCGCGCAAGTGGTCCACGGCCCGCGTCCAGTGGGGCCAGGAGATCGGCAAGCACGAGGCGATCGCCCACAAGCTCGCCGAGATGGCCTCCACGGTGTTCGCGATGGAGGCGGTCTCCGATCTCGCCCAGTCGCTCGCCGACAAGAAGGGCTACGACATCCGGCTCGAGGCGGCGGCCGCGAAGGAGTGGAACACGGTCAGGACGTGGCGGCTCGTGGACGAGACGATGCAGATCCGCGGCGGCCGCGGGTACGAGAAGGCGAGCTCGCTCGCGGCGCGCGGCGAGGCGCCCGTGGACGTCGAGCGCGCGATGCGCGACCTGCGCATCAACCTCATCTTCGAGGGCTCCTCGGAGGTGATGCACCTCTTCATGGCGCGCGAGGCCGTGGACAAGCACCTCGAGATCGCGGGCGCCCTCATCGACCCGAAGGTCTCGGTCGGCGAGAAGATCGCCCACCTCCCGAAGCTCGGCGCGTTCTACGTGCCCTGGTACCTGGGCCTGTGGGCGCGCGGGCTGTGGGCGCCCCGCTACGGCGAGTTCGGGAAGAACGCGACGCATCTGCGCTTCATCGAGCGCTCGAGCCGCAAGCTCGCGCGCGAGATCTTCCACTCGATGGTGGTCTTCCAGGCAGCCGCGGAGCGCAAGCAGGCGTTCCTGTTCCGGCTCGTGGACATCGCGAACGAGCTGTTCGCGATGGCAGCGAGCGTGACGCGGGCGCAGGCGATGAAGGATGCCGGCCGGCCCGAGGCGAAGGACGCGGCGAAGCTCGCCGACCACTTCTGCCTCACCACGCGCCGGAAGGTGCGCGCGCTCTTCGGCGCCCTCTGGCACAACGACGACGCGAAGTCCTACGCGATGGGCCGCGCCGTGCTCGACGGGGAGCACGCCTGGCTCGAGCAGGGCGGCATCGGCCTCGACGTCACCGTCGAGGAGCTACGCCCGAAGCTGCCCGGCGCCGGGCCCGCGCGGCCATTCGCCGTCGGCGAGGCGGGCGCGCGGCCGGTCTTCTCGGAGCCGCAGCCGGTCTCCTGACGAACCGTCGAGGATCTGCTCGATGGGGGACGTGCGACGCCCGCTCCGGTCGGACCGGGGTGGGCGTTCGTGCGGGAGGCGTCGCGTCGTGGCACCCACGGCGACCCCGCCACGCCCACGGCATCAGGAACGCCCGCGCCCCCGGCGGGCTCTCGGCCTCGTCATCGACGGCTCGATGGATCGTCCTCACCGAGCTCGAAGGAGGGCGCGAGCGCGCGGATCCCCTCCGCGATCGCGCGGCACACGTTGTCCACGAGGTCCTCGCGCGCGTTCACCACGAACATGTGCGCGCCGAATGCCCAGGTCTCGCGGAACACGCGGCGGGGCGGCGCGGCGACACCGCCGCGCGCGATCGCGCCCTCGAACATGGGGACGATCTTGTCCCCCAGCCGGAGCGCGGTGTCGACGACGAAGAGCGCGACGTCCGGCCGGACCGCCGCGACGCGGCGCAGGAACGCGCCGACCTCCGCCTGGGTGACGTGCTTGGGCGGCGAGGACTTCACCTCGAGGTAAAGGAGCTTCCCCTCCCCCGCCGCGACCACGTCGAGATCCCCGCCGACCCCGGGCGCTCCGGAGCGGACGCCGGTCGCCACCTCGAGCGCGAGCCGCTCCCGCAGCTCCTCGCCGAGCCACCACTCGAGCGTGCCGCCGAACGTGCGCGGGCGGTGAGCGA
>DATIDF010000082.1:0-11991 GCA_035456445.1 Anaeromyxobacter sp. | reverse complement strand
TGATCCGATGGTGCGAGCCTACTTCTACCGGGCGCGCAGCGAACCGGCGGGGGCACAGGGATGAGGACGCGACCGAGCTTCGCGGCCGTGGGCGCTTTCGTTCTGGGGCTCGGCGCTATCGCGATCCTCCTCGGGCTGTGGTTCGCGGCGGGAGGCGGCCCCCTGAAGCGACAGCAGAGATACGTCGCCCGGTTCGAGGAATCGGTGTCCGGCCTCAGCCGCGGCGCGCCGGTGACGTACCGCGGCGTCCCGGTCGGATCCGTGCGGGACATTACGCTGGATCCCGCCGATCCCGAGCGGGTTCGGCTCGTACTCGAGGTGGCGCGCGGTACGCCCGTCACCCAGGACACGGTCGCGTTCCTGGTGTTCCAGGGGTTGACCGGGATCGCGTCCGTGGAGCTGAGCGGGGGCAGTCGCAGCTCTCCTCCGCTCTCGCGCGCGCCGGGCGAGCCGTACCCCGTCATCCGGACCACCCCGTCGACGATGAGGCGCCTCGAGATCGCCGTGATGGCGCTCCTCGGCGACCTCGAGGAAACCGCCTCGGATGTGCAGCGGCTCGTCGCTTCGCTCGCCGGGAGATCCGGGGACATCGACGCTGCGATCGCCGACGCCGCCAGGTCCCTGCGCCATGTCGCCGATGCGAGCGCGCGGCTGTCCGGGGTCGCCGCGCGGATGGGGCGAGGCGCCGAGGCGGTGGAACGGATGGCCGACGAGGTGACCCGGGTAGGATTTGCGGCGCGCGCCGCGGTCGACGAGGCAGCGGGCGCGGCCCAGGACGCGAGACGGGCCGTTCAGCAGTTCAATGGCGGATCGCTGGTGGAGCTGGAGCGGCTCGTCGCCGAGCTGACGGACGCGGCCGCAGCGCTCGCCCGCGTCTCGCGCGAGCTCGAGCGGAACCGGGGAGCGCTCCTCGGCGGCCAGACGCCGCCACCGGGACCGGGTGAGTGACGTGAGCTACGCGCCGTCGAGCCACGGGGCGCTCCAGGCGGCGCTCGGAACCGTGATGGTGGGTCTGATCGCCTGCGTCTCCCTCGGGCCGGCAACGCCGCCGACGCGCTACGAGCTCCAGGCGGAATTCGAGGGACAGCCCGTCGCCGGGCCTGGGCCTGCCCTGGTGGTGGCGGTCCCCACCGCCGCGCCAGGCTTCGACGGACCGCGGATCGTCTACGTGCGGAGACCGCACGAGCTCGAGTTCTTCGCGCGCAGCGAGTGGGTGGATACGCCCGCGCGCATGCTCGCGCCGCTGCTCGTCCGGGCGCTCGAGCGCACTGGGCGGTTCCAGGCCGTGGCCGAGGCCCGCACCGCCGGCGCTGTGGGACTGCGCCTCGAATCCGCGATCGTACGGCTGCAGCACGAGTTCACCGCGCGGCCGAGCCGCGTCCGGCTGACCGTACGCGTCCAGCTCACAGACATGCTCTCTCGGCGTGCGCTCGGGGCCCGGGAGTTCGAGGCCGTCGAGGAGGCACTCTCCGACAACCCGTACGGCGGCGTCGTGGCCGCCAACCGCGCGGTTCGACGGGTGCTGGACGACATCGTTGCGTACTGCGTTGAATTGGCGGAACCCGTTGCGGCGGTACCGGGTCGTGCCCGAAGTGCCGCATGCGATCTTGGCCCGACCGCCGCCCCGTTGTTGAAGTGCCCCTTATCGGGCGCGAGAAGGTCCGCCTGCTCGCCTACTTGCCGCTCCCCGTGCCCGTCTGGTTGCTGCTGCCGTCGCCCTGCGCCTGCAGCCGACGCTGGGAGTCCTCCCACCGCTGCCGCGCCGCGGTCGCTTGGGCCTCGAGGTCGTGCGCCTTCTGCATTGCCTTGTCGAGGTTCGCCTGCGCGTCACTCACCTCCGTCTGGAATCGACCGGGGTCGTACTTCGTCGCAGCTGGGTTCTTGGCCTGCTCGAGTGCCTGCAGCTTGGACCACTCGACGCGCGCCTGAGCAACCTTGACCTGCTGCTCGGCCGCCTGCATCTCGGCCTTGCGCTGATCGATGAGCTTGTTGGCGTACTCCACGTGGGCATCGGCGGCCAGCTTGTGCGCCTTCGCCTGCTCCTGAAGCTGGCGCGCCTTCTCCAGCGCGTCCGGGTCGCGGCTGTCGTTTGCCACTTTCTGCTGGGCATCGGCTACCTTCTGGTCAGACTCGGCCGCATGCTGGTCAGCCTTCGCGGTGCCCTCCTCGTTTTGCGCCTCCTGCAGCCTCAGGTTCGTGCGCGAAAGGGCGTCCCCAGCGTTGGCCAGAGCCTGCCGGGCTTGGTCCACGAGCGCCTCCTGCTCCGGCCCGAGCCTGCCGACGTCCGCTTCAGACACTGTCGATGACTTCGCTTCGCTCTGCGCACCCCCGTGCATGCAGCCCATGACGGCCGCGAACGCGAGGGTGAGGATTCCCTTGATCCTCATGGCGGCTCCTTCGAGCAGGACACATCCCCATGCATAAGGTGGGTCTCGCGGCGTCGCGGGGCCGCGGTGGAACGGGGTCCGCTGGTGGTGAAGGTCCTCGCCGGTGCGTGCTCGCGAACGTGCTCCGGAACGGCTCACTGACCTCCAACGCGTTCGGCCACCGACCCGACGCGCGACGAGCCCTCACCTGCCCAGCTGGCGCTCCGTGAAACCCTCCGGCCACCTCTCGAGTCGCCGCTGCTGCCGCCTCGTCTCGCCGGCGAGCGCGTCCCAGTCGAGCGGCAGCGTGACGAGGTTTCCCGCCGGCTCGACCCCGACCGGGACCGGCACCTCCGGCCGCAGCGGCAAGAGCCCCGGGATCCGCGCGACGAGGACCCGCTCCGCGTCGGGGCCGGCGAGCCACACCGCCAGGGCGCGGGCGCCGTCGGAGGCTCCGCCGAGGAGCGCGACCGCGGTCGGCAGCGCGATCGTTCCCGAGCCGCCCTGGTCCGGGTAGACCACGCCCAGCGGCGCCGCGCTCGCCGCCGCGGCGGCGCCCTCGATCGAGCTCGCGAGCCCGAACGCCGCCTCGCCGGACGCGACGCGGCCGCGGACCTCGGCGTCCGACCCGGCGAGCTGCGGCTCGTTCCGGGCGACGAGCGACAGGAACCGGCCCGCGCTCTCCTCCCCGTAGGCGAGCACCAGCGCGGCGACGGTGACCGGGCCCGCGGCCCGGCCGAGGGAGACGAGCGCGATCCGGCCTCGCGCGCGCGGATCGGCGAGGTCGCGCAGGTTCGACGGCGAGAACGGCAGGCGCGCGCTGGGGGAGACGAGCAGTACGCGCGCGCGGGCGCCGAGGGGGGCGAAACGGCGCTTCGGATCGCGCCAGCGCGCCGGCACGTCCCCGGCGGCGGGGGCGCTGCCGGGCACGAGCCGCTCGCCCAGCGCGAGCGCCCGCGTGGGGTCGCCGACCCAGGCGAGCTCGGCCTCCTCTGCGCGTGCGATCGGGACGACCTTCGCGACGCCGAGCCGCGCTGCCACGTCGGAGAGCACGTCGGCGGGCAAGTCCGGCGCGACGTGGACCTTCACCTCGGGGAGCGTCCGCGCCGGGCGCGAGCAGGCGAGCGCGAGCGGGAGCACGGCGAGGACGCAGCGGCGCGGAAACGCGTTCATGGTCGGCCTTCTGTGGCTTCCGACGGACGCCTGCGGAAGAGCGGGCGCGGCGCGCGCCGGCCAATGTAACATCCTCCCCGTGGCTCCCCAGGCACGCATCGCCCTCGCGCAGGTGAACACCACGATCGGGGACTTCGCCGGCAACGCCGCGAAGATCCGCGCCGTGACCGAGCGGGCGCGCGCGGAGGGCGCGACCCTCGTCGTGTTCCCCGAGCTCGCCCTCTGCGGCTACCCGCCGCGAGACTTCCTCGACCTCCCGGAGTTCCACGAGCGCGCCGCGCGCACGCTCGCCGAGCTCGCCGCGCCGGCCGCCTGGTCGCGCGACGTCGCGCTCGTGGTCGGCTTCCCGGAGGCCGTCGCCGGCGCGCCGCCGCCCGGCGTCTACAACTCCGCCGCCCTGATCTCCGGCGGCCGCGTCGTCGCGGTGGGGCGCAAGTCGCTCCTGCCCACCTACGACGTGTTCGACGAGACGCGCTACTTCCTCCCCTCCTCCACGCCGACCGCGGCGGATGCCGAGTCGGTGAGCGTCCGCATCGGCCTGTCGGTCTGCGAGGATGTCTGGAACGACAAGCGCTTCTGGCTCAACCCGCGCTACGCGCGCGATCCCATCGCGGAGCTCGTCACCAAGGGCGGCGCGGGGCTCGTCGTGAACATCTCCGCCTCGCCCTACGCGATGGGGAAGCCCGCGCTCCGCGAGCGGATGCTCGCGGCGAGCGCGGCCGGCCACGGCGCGCCGATCGCCTACGTGAACCAGGTGGGCGGGAACGACGGGCTCGTGTTCGACGGCGGGTCGATGCTCGTCGGGAGCGACGGCGCGATCCTCGCGCGCGCTCCCCTGTTCGAGGAGGTGCTCCTCGTCGCCGACCTCGCGACCGGCGCGGCGACGACGATCCGGCTCGACGGCCAGAAGGTCGCGATCGCCGCGGACGCGGCCGACCCGGAGGCGGACGAGGTCCACTGCGCGCTCGTGCTCGGCGTCCGCGACTACGTGCGGAAGTGCGGGTTCAGGAGCGCGGTCGTGGGGCTCTCCGGCGGCATCGACTCCGCGCTCACCGCCTGCCTCGCCGTCGACGCGCTCGGCGCCGAGAACGTCCTCGGGGTGGCGATGCCGTCCCGCTACAGCTCCGGCCACTCGCGCGAGGACGCCGCCGCGCTCGCCCGGAACCTCGGGATCCCGTTCAAGGAGATCTCGATCGAGCCGATGCATGCCGCCTTCCTCGCGCAGATCGAGGCCGCGGAGGGCAAGCCGCTCGGCGATCTCGCCGAGCAGAACGTGCAGGCCCGCATCCGCGGGCAGATCCTGATGGCGATCTCGAACGATACGGGCGGGCTCGTCCTCTCGACCGGCAACAAGAGCGAGCTCGCGGTCGGGTATTGCACGCTCTACGGGGACATGGCGGGCGGCCTCGCGGTCATCGGCGACGTCCCGAAGACGCTCGTCTACCGCGTGTCGCGCGCCGCGAACGCGCGCGCGGGGCGCACCCTCATCCCCGAGCGCACGTTCACGAAGCCGCCCTCGGCCGAGCTGAAGCCGGGCCAGGTGGACCAGGACTCGCTGCCGCCCTACGAGATCCTCGACGACATCCTCGAGGCCTACGTCGAGGAGCGACTCCCGCTCGACGCGATCGTCGCGCGCGGCCACCCCGAGGCGACCGTCCGGCGCGTGCTCCGCATGGTCGTCGCGAGCGAGTACAAGCGGCGCCAGGCGGCGCCCGTGCTGAAGGTGAGCGAGAAGGCGTTCGGCGAGGGCAGGCGCTTCCCGATCGCGCACGGGTATCGGTACTGAGAGTTGAGCCCGTGAACGAGCCCGAGCCCGAGAGCCGGGCTCGGTTCAAGTTCACGGGATCGTTTCCAACCGAGCGCTGTCGTGAGCGTCCGCCGTGCAACCGTCACCCGCAGGGCTCGCGCCCGGCCGCCGCGGCGATTACGAGGCGGTCATGATCATCGTCGCCGTCCGGGACATGCTCTTCCGTTCGAAGATCCTCGCCTCCGCGGAGCGGCTCGGCGTGCCGATCCTGCTCGCCCCGCGCGACCGCCCGCTCGCGGAGGCCCTCCGCGACGCGCCCGGGGCGAGCGTGCTCGCCGACCTGACCCAGCCTGGAATCGTGCCGGAGCTCGCGGCGCTGAAGCGCGACACGGGCGCGCGCGTGGTCGGGTTCCTCGGCCACCTCCAGGCGGACCTCATCGAGGCGGCCGAGGCGGCCGGAGTGGACGAGGTGCTCACGCGCGGTCAGCTCACCGGCCGACTCGACGAGGTGCTCCTGCGCGGGTGAGGCCGCCTCGCGCCTGCCGGTCAGGCCATCACCCTCCGTCGAGACACTTGCCGAGAAGCCGCTCGAGCCCGGTTCCGCCTGCACCTGAGCGTGACGAGGCCCTCACCCCGCGGGGCGTTAAGCTCCGCCGGGGCCCCGCGCCCCGACCGCCATGCCCGACCGCCGCCAGCGCACCCTCGACTCCTCCCTCGCGTTCGAGGTCTTTCGGCCCGGGACGCTCTCGCTCGACGACGTCGACCTGTCGGCGAAGGCCGACGACGAGCGCTACGAGGAGGAGGTCGTCCACCTGCAGCAGCGCGCGTACGCGCTGCAGGTCCGGAACTTCCTCGACCGGGGCCGCGCGATCGTGCTGTTCGAGGGCTGGGACGCAGCCGGCAAGGGCGGCTGCATCAAGCGGCTCACGACCCTCATGGACCCGCGCGGCTACAAGGTCTGGCCGATCGGCGCGCCGAACGAGGAGGAGCGGGCGCACCACTGGCTCTGGCGTTTCTGGACGCGGCTTCCGCAGCGCGGCGAGCTCGCCGTGTTCGACCGGAGCTGGTACGGACGCGTCCTCGTGGAGCGCGTGGAGAAGCTCGCGAGCGGCGAGCAGTGGCGGCGGGCGTACGACGAGATCAACGCGTTCGAGCGGACCCTCACCGCGGACGGGATCCGCGTCCTCAAGTTCTTCCTCCACATCGATCGCAAGACGCAGCTGAAGCGGTTCCGCGACCGCGAGGGCGATCCGGTGAAGCGCTACAAGATCGGCCCCGAGGACTGGCGCAACCGCAAGGCGGCGCCCGCCTACCGGCGCGCGCTCGACGACATGCTCGATCGCACCCACCGGCCCGACGCACCCTGGATGATCGTCGCGGCGAACGACAAGAAGCACGCGCGGCTGGAGGTGCTGCGCGCCACGATCCGCCTCCTCGAAGGGAAGACGCCTTGAACGACCTCCTCCGGTTCCTGCACGTCCTCTCCGCGTCCGCCTGGCTCGGCGCGACGCTCTGGGTCGCGAGCGACGTGCGCCGCACGCTCGCGCTAGGGCGCCCCTACCCCGCCGGGCTCGCCGCGCGCGTGAACCCGGCGATCGGGCTCGACGTGGCGATGGGCATCGCGACCGTGTTCACCGGGCTCCTCGTGCTCACCGCCCAGGGCGGCCACCCGCGCACGGGCATCATGATCGGCTTCGCGCTCTCCCTCGTGCGCATCGGCGTCGTGCTCGCGGGGCTCAGGCCTGCCTGGCGCACCGTGGCGACGCGGCTCGCGGCCGGGCAGGACGTGCCCCCGGCGGACGCGCCCGTGAAGCGCATGGCGATGTGGTCCGGGATGGCCCACACGCTCTGGCTCCTCGCGCTCGCGACGATGGTGTTTCCGATCTGACCGTCGGAGCTCGCCGCTCGCTGACCGCCCTTCGACAGGCTCGGGGCGAGCGGACTTTCATCCGGATCTGACGGGTGACCCTCGGTTCGTTCACACGACTCCGTGACACGAACCGGCGGGCCCCGCGGCTCAGAACACCCCGAGCGCCGCCGCGAGGATGAGCCAGAGCGGCGCGCCGGCGAGGAGCATCAAGACCCACGCGGCGTGAAGCGCGCGGCGCCTGCGGTCGGGCACCCCCGGCCGCATCGCGAGCGCGCGCAGCGCCCCCGCGACGAAGCCGAGCAGGAACAGGGGACCGAGGACGACGAGGAGCGATGGGAGCGAGCGGGGCACGCTCACACCTGCATCACTTCCTTCTCCTTCGCGGTGATGATCTCGTCGACCTTCTTCACGCCCTCGTCCGTCTCCTTCTGCATCTTCTCGAGGGCCTTCTTCGCGTCGTCGGCAGAGATGTCGCCGTCGTTCTCCGCGACCTCGATGAGCTCCTTCGCGTCGCGGCGCTGGTTGCGGATGGCGACCTTGTGGTCCTCGCCCTTGTGCTTCACCTGCTTCACGATCTCCTTGCGGCGCTCCTCGGTGAGCGGCGGGATCGGGACGCGGACGAGATCCTTGTCGGACTGAGGGTTCACGCCGAGGTTGGCGTCCCGGATCGCCTTCTCGATCACCGGGATCAGGTTCTTCTCCCACGGCTTCACCATGATGAGCCGCGCCTCGGGGACCGAGAGCGTGGCCACCTGGTTCAGCGGGGTGGAGGTCCCGTAGTAGTCCACCCGGACGCCGTCGAGGAGATGCAGGCTCGCCCGCCCTGTGCGCACGGACGACAGCTCTCGCCTGAGATCGTCCAGCGTCTTCGCGATGCCACCGTGCAGGTCGTTCAGGATGTCGTCCGCGACGCTCATGGCCCCTCCGCTGGTGTCCTACTTCTCGTCGAGCCGGCCGACCGTGGTCCCGATCTGCTCGCCGAGCACGACGCGGCGGACGTTCCCGCGCTGCGTGGAGTCGAACACGATGATCGGCAGGTCGTTGTCCATGCAGAGGCTGATCGCGGTCGAGTCCATCACCTTCAGGTTCTTCTTCAGGACGTCGATGTAGCTGAGCCGCTTGAACTTGGTCGCGGCCGCGTTCTTCTTGGGATCGTCGGTGTAGACGCCGTCGACCTTGGTCGCCTTGAGCAGCACGTCCGCGTGGATCTCCATCGCGCGGAGCGATGCGGCGGTGTCGGTCGTGAAGTACGGGTTGCCGGTGCCCGCGGCGAAGATGACGACGCGGCCCTTCTCGAGGTGGCGGATCGCGCGCCGGCGGATGTAGGGCTCCGCGACCTGGTGCATCTCGATGGCCGACTGCACGCGCGTGTTCACGCCGAGCTTCTCGAGCGCATCCTGCAGCGCCATCGCGTTGATGACGGTCGCGAGCATGCCCATGTAGTCGGCGGAGGAGCGGTCCATGCCCTCCGTCGCCCCGGACACGCCGCGGAAGATGTTGCCGCCGCCGATCGTGAGCGCGACCTCGACGCCGAGCTCGACGCAGTCCTTCACGTCCTGTGCGATCGCGGTGAGCGTCTTCGGCGAGATACCGTACTTGCCATCGCCCATGAGCGCCTCGCCCGACAGCTTGAGGAGGATGCGCTTGTAGCTGGGCTTCGGCGTTGCGGCTCGGTCGCTCGGCATGGTCGGCGCGTTCTACAGAAGGGCGCCGGATCGGTCAAGGCGGCGCGGTTCGGCCGGAATTCTACCCGACGCGCGGCGCGCGCGCCGGGGGTCAGTGATCAGGACTCCGCCGGAGCGCCCTCGCCTGCGCCACGGCGGCGCCGACGGCGCCCACCGCGGCGGCGGCGGCGGCGGCGCGCCCCATCCCCTGCGGCCGGCGCGGCGTCGCCCGGACGGGGCGTCTCCCCGCCGGCAGCGACCTCCACGGACGGGATCTCGTCCGCCCCGGCCTCCTCGGGCTCGGTGGGGATCTCGACGGCCGTGACGACGGAGACCGCCGTCTCGACCGCAGCGGGCGCTCTCCCGCGGCGCGGCTCCCGCGTGCGCTCGGGACCCCGCCGGCGCTCCTCGGGGTGCTCGCGCAGGGGCGGCTGGGCGCCCGCGGAGGTGCGCCAGCGCTCGAGCACGTCGTGCCCCTCGCCGGTCGCGGCCACCGAGATCTCGAGGAGCTGCAGCGCGTCCTCGAAGTAGCTCTGCCCCGCCAGGCCGCGGCCGCGACGGCGCCGCTTCCTCGGTGGTTCGCGGAAGCTGCGGAGCGCGTGGAGGGCGAGCCGCGTCCTCTCGGCGATCTTCCGGGGCAGACGCGCGGTCTGGACGAGCGACGCGAGCAGCGCGTCGGCGGCGTCGTCCCCGCGGGGCGGCACGGCGTCGTCCGTAGGGGGATCGGTGTGCGGAGCGCCGGCGGCCGGGCCTCCGAGGTGCATCACGATCGCGCCGAGCAGCACCGCTTCCGACACGTCCGCGCCCGAGCGGACCAGGCGGTCGAGGGCGCCGAGGTGCGCGAAGAACGCGCGGCGACCCGCGTCGTCCCAGCTCTCCAGGGCAGCGGCGAGCGCCGGCAGGATGACGGGCAGCGCGCCGCTCGCGCGGAGGAGCTCGAACGCGCGCGCAGAGCCGCCGCAGCGCAGGATCTTGAAGATCTCCTCGAGCACGCGCGCCGGCGCGCAGCGGGCGAGCTCGCCGGCGTGCCGGCGCATCGCCTCGAAGGTGTCGGGCGCGATCGTGAACCCGAGCCGCGAAGCGAAGCGGACGGCGCGGAGGAGCCGCACCGGATCCTCGCGCATGCGGATCTCGGGGTCGCCGATGGTCGCGATCCGGTGCGCCTCGAGGTCCGCGCGCCCGCCGACGTAGTCGATCACCTCGCCGGTCGAGACCTCGTAGAAGAGGCCGTTCACGGTGAAGTCGCGGCGGACGGCGTCCTCCTCGGCGGTGCCGAACACGTTGTCGCGTGTGATGAGGAGGTCGTCCGACTCCGGCACGTCCTCGCCGACGTCCACCGGGTTCTTCCGGAACGTCGCGACCTCGATGACCTTCCCGCCACGGAAGTACACGTGCGCGAGCCGGAACCTGCGGCCGATGAGCCGGCAGTTGCGGAAGATGGCCCGCACCTCGCCCGGGTGGGCGTCGGTCGCGAGGTCGAAGTCCTTGGGCTTCGCGCCGAGGAGCAGGTCCCGCACGCAGCCGCCCACGAAGTACGCGCGGTGGTGCATGTGCCGCAGCCGCGCGATGACCTTCACCGCATCGGGGTCGAGGCGATCGACCGGGATCTCGGGTGGGTGCTCCGGCGGCGGCTCCTCGGGCGGATCGAGCGCGAGGCCAGGCGGCGGGCGGTGGGTACGGGTCTCTTCGAGGTCTTCTTCGTGGGAGGCCGGGAACAGGTCGGTCGGAGATCGCTCGTGCATGCAGTCGCCGGATCGGGGGGCGCCCGCGCCGAGGTCAACTCCCCGGCTCGCGGAACGCGCCTACACCGTCGGGCTCGTCCTCGGGGGCGGTTGTAGCGAGCGGCGAGGCCCAGGTCAAACTGGTCGTGCGCCCGCCGGGGTATGCGGGCGGTCCAGCTCGGCGGCGGCGGGGGGCATTTCCCCGCGTCCGTCACGGGGTTCGGCCGCGCCCTCTTCGTCGGGTGGGGGCGGCGGCGCGAAGAGGTCTCCCTGGAGCGGGGCGAGCCCGAGCGCCTCGCGCACGGGCTGGAACGAGCGCCGGTGGATCGGGCATGCGCCGAGGCGCCCGAGCGCCTCGAAGTGCTCCGCGGTCGGGTAGCCCTTGTGACGGCAAAAGCCGTACCCGGGGTGAATGACGTCCTGCTCCGCCATGAGCGCGTCGCGCGTCGTCTTCGCGAGGATGCTCGCCGCCGCGATGGTGAGCGAGAGCGCGTCGCCGTGGATGATCGGGGTCTGCGGAAGCCGGAGCTCGGGGAGCTTGCGGGCGTCGATGAGCACGTGCTCCGGCACGAGCGCCAGCGCCTGCACCGCGCGCGTGAGGGCGAGGAGGCCGGCGCGGTAGATGTTGAGCCGGTCGATCTCCTCGACCTCGGCGCGCGCCACGGCCCAGCAGATCGCGTTCTTGCGGATGTCCTCTGCGAGCCGCTCGCGTGCGCAGCGATCGAGCTGCTTCGAATCGTCGATGCCGCGGGGCCGGTAGTCGCGCGGGAGGATGCAGGCGCCCGCCACCACGGGGCCCGCGAGCGGCGCCATCCCGGCCTCATCGACGCCCGCGACGAGCGTGACGCCCCTGTCCCAGAGATCTCCCTCGTAGCGGAGCAGATGGCGAAGGCGCTGGCCCTCCGCGCGGTTGGCGTGCCGGCGCTTCTGGATCAGGCGGAGCACCTCGCGCGCGCCGGCCCGAGGGTCGATCTCCAGCGCAGCCTCGCACTCGGCCGACAGGGCGCGGTTCTGCTCGAGAAACCGCTCGCGCAGCTCGGCCACGGACATCCGGGCGAGATCTTCTGGTCGCATCTGGGGCTGAGTCTACGTCAGGGCCCTGCGCGGCGGGAACGGGGGCGTCGCGCGACGAGGAGGCGCGGTGTCACGGAGCGCCGTCGTTCGGCAGGTATCTCACGTCGACGCGGCCCACTCGCTCCTCATTCGTGAACACACGAAGGCGGGGATCGTACCTCACCGTCAACGACGCGTCCGTGTCCCAGCGGACATCGGGCTTCAACGAGACGTCGGTGTAACCGGCATCCGCGGCGAAGGCATTTCCGCCCCCCTCAACTGCTCCTGACGCGTCCCGCGTCCAGACCGACGCGTCCCGCGTCCAGCCGCGTCCAGACCGAGAGTTCCCGCGCGTCCCCGCGTCCCGCGTCCAGACCGAGAGTTCCCGCGCGTCCAG
>DATIDF010000081.1:0-2361 GCA_035456445.1 Anaeromyxobacter sp. | reverse complement strand
GGACGAGCGCGCTCGCGGGCACGAGCCATGAGGGGACGCGGTGGAGCATCGTAGCGATCTTCGGGCGGGGAAGCGGCGCGAGTGTGCCGCAAGCCCGGGACCGCGTCAAAGTAGGCGCCCCGAAAACTTGGAGGACCTACTTCCGTGGGTGCGCGGCCCGATCGGTGCGCGATCGGGCCGCATGCACCCGCAGTGTCATCGGGCGCGCCGTGCCACGCCCTTCGCCACGCCCTTCACCGCGCGCTTCGTCGCCTTCGCGATGCCCTTACCCGCGAGCGCGGCGCTCAGGCCGACTGCCGCCGCCCTCGCGACCTTGCCGTTCTTCAGCCCCCTTGCGCGCTTCCCATTCCTGGCGGTGGCCTTCGCGCTCGCGGCGGCGCTCGCGGCCGCCCGTGCGGCGGTCTTCGACGCCACCTTCGCGGCGCGCTGCACCGCGCCCTTCGGCGCCGCCTTCGCAGGCGCCTTGACCCGCTGCTTGAGAGCCGCCTGCGCCGCAGCGAGCCGCGCGATGGGGAGCCGGTACGGCGAGCAGGAGACGTAGTCGAGGCCGAGCTCGTGGCAGAACTCGACCGACGACGGATCGCCGCCGTGCTCGCCGCAGATGCCGAGCTTCAGCGCCGGCCTCGTGGCGCGTCCTTCCCGGACGCCGATCCTCATGAGCGCGCCGACGCCCTCGCGGTCGATCGAGACGAACGGATCGCCCGGCCAGATGTCCTTCTCGCGGTAGGCGGCGATCACCGGGCCGGTATCGTCGCGGGAGAGGCCGAACGTCGTCTGCGTGAGGTCGTTCGTGCCGAAGGAGAAGAACTCCGCCGTCTTCGCGATCTCGCCGGCGGTGAGCGCACCGCGGGGGACCTCGATCATGGTCCCGACCGCGTACTTCACCTTGCGCCCGCGCGTGGCGAACACCTCCTCCGCGACGCGGCGGACCACCGCGGCCTGGTCATCGAGCTCCCGCTTCTCTCCGACGAGCGGGATCATCACCTCGGGCTCGACCTTCACGCCCTGCTCCGCGACGTCGCAGGCCGCCTCGAAGATGGCGCGGGACTGCATCTCGGTGATCTCGGGGTACGAGACGCCTAGGCGGCAGCCTCGGTGGCCGAGCATCGGGTTCGCCTCGTGGAGCTCCTCGATGCGCGCACGGATCTTCTCCAGCGACTTGCCAGTCGCGCGCGCGAGCTCGGCGGTCCCTGCCTCGTCCTGGGGAAGGAACTCGTGCAGCGGGGGATCGATGGTGCGGATCGTCACGGGGCGAGGACCCATCGCCGCGAAGATGCCGCGGAAGTCCTCGCGCTGGACCGGTAGGAGCTTCGCGAGCGCCGCCCGCCGCTCCTCCAGCGTCTCCGCGACGATCATCTCCCGCATCGGGCCGATCTTCCCCTCGCCGAAGAACATGTGCTCGGTGCGGCACAGGCCGATGCCCTGCGCGCCGAACGCCACCGCGACCGCCGCCTGATCCGGCTGGTCCGCGTTCGCGCGGACGCCGAGCCGCCGGGCCTCGTCCGCCCACGCCATGATCTGCGCGAACTCTCGGTAGACGGGCGCGTCCTCGGGCGCGAGCGTCTTCTCCACGAGGACCTGCACCACCTGCGACGGGCGCGTCTCGAGCTTCCCCTCGATGACCTCGCCGGCGGTGCCGTCGATCGAGATCCAGTCGCCCTCGCTCAGGGTCCGCTCGCCTCCCGGCGTCGCGACCTTCATCTTCCGGCCGCGGTAATCGAACGAGAGCGCCTCGCACCCGACGATGGCGACCTTGCCCATCTGGCGCGCGACGAGCGCGGCGTGCGAGGTCATCCCTCCGAACGCCGTGAGGAAGCCCTCCGCCGCGGCCATGCCGCGGATGTCCTCGGGCGAGGTCTCGTGCCGGGCGAGGATCACGGCCTCGCCGCGCGCACGCCACGCCGCGGCGTCCTCCGCGAAGAACACGAGCCGGCCGCTCGCCGCCCCCGGACCGGCGGGCAGTCCCTTCGCGAGGAGCCGCCCCTGCTTCAGCGCCGCGGCCTTCCGCTCGGCGTCGAAGATCGGGCGCAGCAGGTGGTTCAGCGCCTCCGGCTCGATGCGCAGGAGCCCCTGCTCCTTCGTGATGAGCCCCTCGGCGGCCATGTCGACCGCGATGCGGACCGCGGCGAGGCCGGTGCGCTTCCCGGTGCGGGTCTGCAGGACGTAGAGCTTGCCTCTCTCGATCGTGAACTCGATGTCCTGCATCTCCTGGTAGTGCCTCTCGAGCCGTTCGCGGACGTCCTCGAGCTGCCGCGCGATGTCGGGCCAGCGCGCCGCGAGCTCGGCGATCTTCTGCGGCGTGCGGGTGCCGGCGACGACGTCCTCGCCCTGCGCGTTGACGAGGAACTCGCCGTAGAACTG
>DATIDF010000080.1:0-3061 GCA_035456445.1 Anaeromyxobacter sp. | reverse complement strand
CCGGCTCCGGCTCGCGGAGATCATGAGCCTCGTCCGCGCCGAGAAGGTGGGCGAGGTCGCCGAGGAGTTCGACGCGATCCACACCGTAGAGCGCGCTCTGAAGGTCGGTTCCCTCGATCGCATCATCGCTCCCTCCGAGCTGCGCCCTTACCTCGTGGACGCGGTCGCGCGCGGGATCGCCCGTGCCTCGCCGCCCTGACGAGCAGGTGCGCCGCCGCCGGACTCCGGTGAGCGGCCGCCCGTCGAGCGCGTGCCTCACTCGCCGCGCGGCGCGCGGCGGGAGTTCAGCAGCGCCTCCACCTCCGCGACCGACCCGAGCTCCAGCGCGCTTCGCGCGAGCTCGCGCGCCTCGTCGAGCCGGGTCTCGCGGATCGCGCGCTTCACCTGGAGCATCTGCCCCGGCGCGACGCTGAGCGCGCGCAGCCCAAGGCCGAGCAGGAGCTCCGTGTGGAGGGGGTCGCCCGCCATCTCCCCGCAGATCGTGAGCTCGCGATCCGCGCTCCTCGCCGCCTCGGCAACGAAGTGGATCAGGCGCAGGACCCCGGGGTGCAAGGGCTGGTAGTAGGAGGCGACGCTCTCGTCCTCGCGATCGGCCGCGAGCACGTACTGAACGAGGTCGTTCGTCCCGAGGCTCAGGAAGTCGACCTCCCTCGCCAGGGTCCGAGCCATCAGGGCTGCCGACGGGACCTCGATCATCGCGCCGAGGGGAACGTCGGGATTGAAGCGGTGGCCGGCGGCGGTCAGCTCGTCCTGGACCTGGCGAAGGACCTCGCGGGCTTGCCGCACCTCCTCGAGCCCGGCCACGACCGGGAGGAGGATGGAAGCCGGGTGATCGGCGCTGACGCGCAGGAAGGCCCGCAGCTGCGGCTTCAGCACGTCGAGGTGGCGGAGCAGGAGCCGAACGCCTCGCTGCGCCAGCGATGGGTTGCGTGACGGCAGCAACGGGAAGTAGGGCAGGACCTTGTCGCCCCCGATGTCGAGCAGCCGGAAGACGACCTTTCGCGGGTGGAAGCGCTCCGCTGCGCGCGCGAGATACTCGTACTGCTCCTCCTCGGTCGGGAAGTCGGGCCGGATCGAGAACGCGAACTCGGTCCGGTAGAGGCCGATCCCGTCGGCCTCGCAGCGGAGCGCGGCCTCGGTGTCCGCGAACTTGTTGACGTTGGCCAGCAACGGGATCGCCGTGCCGTCCCGCGTGACCGATGGGAGGCCGACGAAGTGCCGCAGCTCCTCCCCGCCCGCGCGGAGCTGCGCCTCGAGGAACTCGTACTCGCGTTCCACCGACGGCTCCGGATCGACGAACACCACGCCCGCCAGTCCGTCCACGATGAGCCGATCGCCACTCCTGATCCGTGCCGCGGCCTCCGGGACCCCGGCGACCGCTGGCATCCCCATCGAGCGGGCCAGGATCGAGCTGTGCGAGAACTTGTTGCCTCGCTCCGTCACGAGCGCGCGCACGCGGTCGAGGTCGAGGCGGACCGTCACCGAGGGCAGGAGCTCCTCCGCGACCACGATGGAGCCCTCCGGGATGTCGAGGTGGTAGGGGCCCTGCCGCTCGATCAGCGTCGACAGGACGCGGCGGGCCACGTCGCGGACGTCGGCCGCGCGCTCGCGGAGGTAGCCGTCCGGGACGGCCTCGAGGGTTCGAACGTACGCGTCGATGATCTCCGAGAGCGCCGCCTCCACGTTGATGCGCTTCTCCCGGACGACGCGGAGCACGCGATCGCGCAGATCGGGGTCCTGGAGCACGAGCGCCTGGGCGCCGAAGATGTCGCCCTCGCTCGGACCGATCCGCTCGCTCACGTCCTCCTTCAGCGCGGCCAGCTCCGCCGCGGCCGTGTCCAGCGCCGCCTCGAAGCGCGAGCGTTCGCCCTCCACCTCCGATGCCTGGATGCTCCGCCGCGGCGTAGCGGACGAGTAGCCACAGGACATGACGAAAGCGGTGCCACGCGCTACTCCCGCGGAGACGCCCGTACCCCTGAGCATGCGAGCGACTCTAATGGCGCTCGCCGGCGTGCGCAGCCGTGGCTCGTCGGGAGCCAGCGACGTCAGCGCGGCACGTCGAGCGGCAGCTGGCCGGCGCGCGGGTCGAGTCCGCCCAGCACCGCGGCGCCGTGGTGCCCCGCCCGCACGCACGCGGAGGCGAGCGGCATCCCCGCGGCGAGGTAGAACGTGAGCGCGGCGGCGAAGCTGTCGCCCGCGCCGTACGCGCCGCCGCCCGCGGGCGCAGACGCCGGCGCTGCGAACGAGGAGATCCCCTCCCCCGTCTCGATCCGTCCGCCCCGCGGGCCGTCGGTGAGGACGAGCCCGACCGGCGGCACGGCGTAGTCCGCGCGCGCGCTCGCTTCGCGCGGATCCCGGGCGCTCCCGATCACCACGTCGGCCTGGACGCCGGCGGCGGAGAGCGCCGCCCGGCGCCGGGCGGTCACCGCGAGGACGCGCGCCGCCCGGGCGGCGCGCAGCGCGGCCGGATCCTGGGCGGTGAAGTACACCGCGTCGAAGCCGGCCAGCGCCGCCCACGGCAGCGAGTCCTCCGCGCGCGGGTGCAGCGGCTCGCCGATGACGAGGATGGTCCGCTCCCCGGCGGGATCGATCATCACGACGTCGCGGGTATGCGGCGCTGCACGGCGCACGGCGTGGACGTGGGCGCCGCTCGCCGCGAGCTCGGCCGCGACCGCCTCGCCCGCGGAGTCGTCGCCGATCGCCGTGAAGAGGTGCAGCTCCGCCGGGCTCCGCACGAGCTGCCAGAACGCGACGCCTCCGCCGCCTCCAGGGAACCAGCGCGCCTCGTCGAGGTGGACGATCTCGCCCGGCGCGGGCACGGCGGCGACACGTCCGATGGTGACGTGCTCGACGTGGCCGACGACTGCGATGCGGAGCGGGTGCACGCGAACGTTCTAGCGCGACGCGTGGCCGTTGCACGCGCGATCTCGCGCGAGCGACCGCATTCACGCTTGGTGACTTGCTCCGACGACCGCGTCGCGAGGTCGGAGGGTGTCGTGGTCGTGGTCGAGGTCGGGGTCGAGGTCGAGGTCGGGGTCGAGGTCGGGTCGGGGTCGGGATC
>DATIDF010000079.1:0-4731 GCA_035456445.1 Anaeromyxobacter sp. | reverse complement strand
GGCGCGGGACGCTCGGACGATCGGGTGCGGCACGTGGAGCCCCTTTCGTCCCCCGCACGGTCGTCTGGCCCACCTCCCGTCGCGGCCGTACACTTGGGGCATGGAGGCGGCGCGGATCTACAAGACGCGCCTGCCGCTCCGGATCGCGGTCGCCACGGCGCTCACGTTCTGGTTCGGCGTGCTCGTCGTGCTCCTCGGCGTCCCCGGCGCCGAGCCTCGCGCGGTGCTCGGCGCGACCCTGTTCGTCGCCTTCTTCGCGGTCTTCTCGGTGGTGTACGGCCGCACGTCGATCACCGTGACGAACGACGGGATCGTCGCCGCGACGCCGTTCAGCCGGCGGCCCGTGCGCTGGGACGAGATCAGGCAGATCGTGGTGCAGGACGGCCTCGGTGGCCGCGTGTACGCGGTGTTCACGCGGCGCGGCCGGGTGCAGTTCACGAGCCTCTTCGCGCGTCACCGTGAGCTGTTCGAGCTGCTCCTCGAGCGTGCCGAGCTCTCGCCCCAGCGACTCCGCTGAACCAGCGGAGGCGCGCCTTCCAGGCGGAAGAGGACGTCGAGCAGCGCAGGGACGAGTCTGCCGTCCGCTCATCCCGAGCGTAGGATCCGCGACGCGGGACCGTACGAGACGCAGGCAGCCAGCGTGCGCCGCAGCTACGACGCGAGCGCGAGCGCAGCGGCGCACAGCCCGAGGAGCGCCGCGGCGGCGGCGTGGCGACCGGGGAGCCGAGCCGGCGAGGCATCCGGCGCATCTACGGCGGCCGGCGGCGGGGCGGCGGCGGGCGCGTGCGTGTCCCCGAGGACGAGGGCGAGGGTGGTGTCACCGACGGCGATCTGGTCGCCGTCGCGCAGCGCGCACGGCCGCCGCCCGATGGCCAGACCGTTCACGCGGAGCCCGTTCTTGGACCCGAGATCCTCGATCGACGGGCCGGACGCGCCCAGGCAGAGCCGCGCGTGACGTCGCGACGCCTGGGGGTCCGCGATGCGAATCGCCGCCGCCCGCCCGCGCCCCAGGATCTGTTCGGTCACGACTGGGTGGCACGCGCCTGAGTGCGCGCCGGTGAGCACGACGAGCAGGGGCGCCGCGATCGGCATGCCGGCGCTCGCGGCGGCTGCGCGCACGAGCGCGGCTGCCGCGGCGCGGGTGGCGTCCGGCGCGACGACCGGGGCGAGGCGGATGCGCGCCCCGCCGAGATCGACCTCCTCGCCGGGACGGAGGAGCCGACGCGCTCCCGGGTCCAGGGGACGACCCACCGCGCGGACGCCGGTCGCGCGGGCCTCGACGACGACGCCCGCGGCGCAGGGCTCCAGCAGGAGCGCGGCGGCGGGAGCACCGGCAATGGAGACGAGGTCCGCGAGAGATCCACCCGCCGTCGCCGCGGAGGCCAGATCGCGCTCCTCGGGCTCGACGCCGGTCCGGAGGATCGTGAGGACGTGTCGCACGCGCCCGGTCGATCCAGCGTGCGTGCCAGCGCGCCACGAAGATCGGCGCCCGTATTCCAGGCTGTTACGCCCGTGGCTGGCTCGGCGCCGGCCGCATTGCAGACGCAGCGGCCGACGAACAGCCGGATAACCCCGCGCACGCGCCGCGCGGCCGCTCCGGCGGCTCAGGGCTCGGAGCCAACGTGCCAGCGGCTCTCGGCGCGCGATCGCTCCGAGGGGTCCCCCTCGAAGCGCAGGTATCCGTTCAGCTCGAGCGTGTCGACGAGGGTTTCCGCCTCGAAGTCGCTGATCCCGAGCTCGTGGACGAGCACGTCGCGGAAGTAGCTGCGACCCCGAAGATACCCGACTGGGGGTTCGGTAGCCGGGATGTGGCGGCGGATCCGGTCGGTGACATCCGCCAGGTCGAAGTCCTCGATGGACACGCGTAAACCCTAGGAGCGCTCGCGCAGGATCGCCAGGGGGTCGAGGGCGGCCGAAGCGGGCACGCGGATGACGCTGCGACCATTCGACAGGAGCCGGATCGCCCCCTCGTCCGTCCTGAGGACGGTGGCGCCCACCTGGCGCCAGCGCGCGACCGCCTCCGCGTGCGGGAAGCGGAAGCGGTTGTCTCGGGAGAGGCTCACCACCGCGAGCGCGGGATGCACCGCCTCCGCGAACACGAGGCTGGACGAGGTGCGGCTTCCATGATGGGGCACCTTCACGACGTCGGCCGCGAGCCCGCCGCGCGCGACGGCGGCCGCCTCGCCCGCCGCCTCGACGTCGCCGGGGAACAGGACGGAAGTTTCCCCGTACGCGACGCGCAGCACGAGCGAGGCGTCGTTCGCGCCGAGCCCACCCCGCTCGGCGCCGCGCACGTCGAAGCGCACGCCCGCGCGCTCCCACCCGTCGCCGGGCGCGAGCGCGATCGGCGCGAGCGCCGCGAGGATGCGCGCGGCCTCCCCCTCGCCGGGATCGCCGTTCGAGAACACGAGGTCGATCGGGATCGCGTCCGCGACGGCGGCGAGGCCGAGCACGTGGTCCGGGTGCGGATGAGACACGAACACGGCGGCGAGCCGGGTCACACCGAGATCGCGCAGGAGCGGGACGATGTCGCGTGCGCCGGGGTCGGCGCCGCCATCGGCCGCTCCGCCGGCGTCCACCAGCACCGCGCTCCCGTCCGGGAGCCGCAGCAGCGCCGCGTCCCCCTGACCGACGGAGAGGAACAGGAGCTCGAGCCCGCCCCGCGCCCGGGCCGCGGCGGCGCGCAGATGTGCCGGCGCGAGGAGGCACGCCGCGGCGAGCGTCCACGCCGCGAGCCGGCGAGGGCCGCGCGCGCGGGTGGCGACCGCGGCGGCCGCGTAGAAGCCCACGACGCCGGCGAGGCCGGGCGAGCCGACGCCGACGACTGCGAGCCGCGGCGCCGCGGCGGCGTCGGAGACGGCGAGGAGGGCGGACGCGAGCGGGCGCGCCGCCACGAGGAGAGCGGCGGCGAGCGCGGGCACGGCCGACGCCGCCAGCGCCGCGAGCGTCGCGGCGATCGTCAGCCCGGAGCCGATGGGGACGGCGGCGACGTTCGCGAGAAGCCCGAGGACGGGGAGCTGGCGGAAATGCAGCGCGAGCACGGGCGCGGCCGCGACCGACGCGGCGGCGCTCGCGCACGCGCCGCCGACGAGCGGCTCGAGGAGCCTGGCGCGCCAGGTGCCTTGCGCTGAGCGCGGGATCGGGAGGGCGCGGCGGAGCGGCCCCGCCCAGGCGGCGAGGCCAGCGACCGCGGCGAACGAGAGCTGGAGTGAGACGTCGAGCGCGCCGCCGGGATCGGCGGCGAGGAGCACGATCGCAGCGAGCGCGAGCGTGTTCGCGGCGTCCGGCTCGCGCTCGGCCGCGGTTCCGACGAGGATCACCGCGGCGGCGATCGCCGCGCGCAGCACCGGCGGACCGGCGCCGGTCGCGATCGCGTAGACGCACGTCAGGGGGAGCGCGGCGAGGGCGGCGCTCCGGCGCGGGTCCGCCCGGGAGGCGACCCCATCCGCGCGCAGCAGGATCGCGCGCAGGAGTCGCTCGAGCCCGAACGCGACGACGACGAGGTGCAGGCCCGAGACGGCGAGGACGTGCGCGAGCCCGCTCCTCGCGAACGAGGTGCTCGTCGCTGGATCGAGCCCTCCCCGGTCCCCCGTCCCGATCGCTCGCACCACCCCCGCCTCACGGGCCGGAAGCGCACGCTCGGCCGCCTCGGCGGCTCGCTCCCGCCCCCGCTCGAGCCAGCTCGCCCCGCCCGTCGCGCGGGTGCGGACGACGGGAGTGGTGGCGAAGGCCTGGTGGCCGATTCCGCTCGAGGCGAGCCGCGCGCGCAGGTCGCGCCCGCCCGGGTTCCTCGCCTCTGGCGGTCGTCGGACCGTCGCCCGGAGGCGCACCTCGTCGCCTAGACCGAGCGGCCACGGAGCCGGGGGCGCGAGCACCTCGAGAGCGTGTCCGTCGGCGGTGCGGAGCCGGAAGCGCGTACGATCGCCGAGGCGATCGGGGACCGAGGCGATGCGACCGGCGATCGGAACCGCCGCGACGCCCGCCCCGCCGCGCTCGGCCGAAAACGACGTCCACGCGGCGCGCGAGGGGAGCGCATCGGCCTGCCCGGCGGCGAGGGCGCGCTCCGACGCCCACCAGCCGGCGACCGCGAACGCTGCAGGCGCGAGCGGACGAGAGCCACCTGCGAGCAGCAACGCGGCTGCAGCAACAGGGAAGGGCGTGCCATGCAGGCCGAGTGCGACCCCCGCCAGGAGCCCGAGCGCCGGAGCGACGAGCGGTCGACGGCCGTTCACGGCGAGGCGTCCGGCCCCTGAGGGGGCAGCACGCGAAGAAAACTGATTTCCGTAGTGTTATTGAGCGAAACGGAAGGTTGTGATAGCCTTCCGCGATCAAGCTCCCGCCCCGGCCTCGACCGTCCCGGTCGGATTCCGGGCAGCCTCAGGGAGCGGAGGAAGGAATGCCCGCAACGCAGGCTACTCAGATGTCCGCGAATTTCAAGGTCGGGGACAAGGCGGTTTACCCCGGCCAGGGGGTTGGCGAGGTCATGGGGATCGAGCACAAGGAGGTCGCCGGCCAGCGGCAGTCCTTCTACGTGCTCCGGATCCTCGAGAACGGGATGAAGATCATGATCCCGATGAACAAGGTCGGCTCCGTCGGCCTGCGCGAGATCATCGGGGAGAAGGACGTCCGCAAGGTCTACACGATCCTCCGGGAGAAGGAGGTCTCGGTCGACTCGACGACCTGGAACCGCCGCTACCGGGAGTACATGGACAAGATCAAGACCGGCAGCGT
>DATIDF010000078.1:0-15601 GCA_035456445.1 Anaeromyxobacter sp. | reverse complement strand
GCCTTCTCGCTCTTTTCAAAGGTTTGCGGCGGCTATTTCGGTGGGGTCACACCCGTTCCCATCCCGAACACGGTAGTTAAGCCCACCAGAGCCGATGGTACTGCACCGGAAGCGGTGTGGGAGAGTAGGTCGCTGCCGCATTTTTCTTGGCCCGCTGGCGCATCCGCGCCGGCGGGCTTTTTTTCTTTTCCGGATCCGCAGGCGACGACGCCCGTGCCCTCTCGGCGTCGGGCTCACGCGTGCGGAGACGGTGGGGATGCGGGGGGCGAGCGCAGCGCCTCGGACAGCCGCTCGAGATCCTCCACGAACCGCATCATCTCGGTCCGGCGCGCCTCGTCGTCGGGCGCGCGCAGGATCGACGACGGGTGCACGGTCGCGAGCACGATCGACGCGAGCGGGGTCGCGAGCAGCTCGCCGCGGTGCTGGGTCACGCGAAAGTCCCTGCCGAGGAGCGCCTGCGCCGCGGTCGCGCCGAGGCAGACGATGGCGCGCGGACGCACCGCCCTGATCTCCGCGTCGAGCCACGGCCGGCAGGCGCGGACCTCTCGCGCGTTCGGCTTCTGGTGGATTCGCCGCTTGCCGCGCGCCTCCCACTTGAAGTGCTTCACGGCGTTCGTGACGTAGACGCCGTGGCGGTCGATCCTCGCCGCCTGGAGCGCCCTGTCGAGGAGCCGGCCAGCGGGGCCGACGAACGGGTGGCCGGCGAGGTCCTCCTCGTTCCCGGGCTGCTCGCCGACGAGCATCACCTCCGCCAGCCGTGGTCCCTCGCCGAACACCGTCTGCGTGCCGCGCTCCCAGAGCGGGCAGGCGCGGCAGGCGCGCGCGGCCTCGCGCAATGACGCCAAGCTCGCGCCGCCGGGGACCAGCGGCGCTGCGGTCCCTTCCTCCCGGTCGCGGGAAGCCGCCGGAGCGGCGGGCGCCTCGCGGCCATCCGGTCCGTGCGCGCCCTCGAGGGCGGGTGCCCGGGGATGCCCCCCGGCGCGGGAGCGGTTGTCGGAGCGGCGTGGCACTCCTCATGGTTACTCACGCCCCGGCGGCCGGGAGGGCTCGCGCGGGCGGGGTGGCGCTTGCCGACCGACGACGTTGCGGGCGCCGCGGCGGCGAACCATGAGGGAGAGCGATGTCCACCTCGAAGGCTCGCGCGATCACGGCGGGCGCGCGCGGAGCGCGGACCGGCTCGGCGGACCTGCCGCTCCACGGCGGGCGCGTGCCGTCGTGGCTGTTCCACCGCATGGCGCGCCTCGGGCGCGTACTCTGCGAGGCCATCGTGGTCGAGTACGGGCGCGCCGAGCTGCTGCGGCGCCTCTCGCACCCGTTCTGGTTCCAGTCGCTCGGCTGCCTCATGGGCATGGACTGGCACTCCTCGGGGATCACGACGAGCGTGGTCGGCGCGCTGCAGCGCGGGCTCGCGCCGCTCGAGCGGGAGCTCGGGGTGCGGGTCTGCGGCGGGCGGGGGAGGCACTCGCGCCGAACGCCCGAAGAGCTCGTGGCGTTCGGCGAGCGCACCGGAATCGACGGGGGCGCCCTCGCACAGACGAGTCGGCTCGTCGCGAAGGTGGACGGGGCGGCGGTGCAGGACGGCTACGACCTGTACCTGCACGCCTTCGTGGTCGCCGACGACGGCGCGTGGGTGGTCGTGCAGCAGGGAATGGACACGGTGCGGCGCCGGGCACGCCGCTACCACTGGCGCTCCGAGGGGCTCACGAGCTTCGTCGAGGCGCCGCACGCGGCGATCGAGGGGCACCCCGCCGGCGCGATCGTGAACCTGACCGATCGGCGTGCCGCGGCGTCGAGGGATGCGCAGCTCGCGCTGGTGCGCGAAGGACCGGACCGCGCGGTGGCGCACATCCGGAGCGCCGCCGGGCGCGCGCCTCACCTCCAGCTGCCCGCCCGGCACACGGTGACCGCGTCCGACGTGCTCCTGCGCCGGCTGCATGCGACCCTGGCCGCCGCCGCCGAGCGCGGACCGGCCGACTTCGCGGAGCTGCTCCTCACGCCGGGGCTGGGCGCGCGGACCGTGCTCGCCCTCGCCTCGGCGGCTGAGGTGATCCATGGGGCCCCGTGCCGCTTCTCCGATCCCGCGCGCTTCTCGCTCTCGCACGGCGGCAAGGACGGGCACCCGTTCCCCGTTCCGCTCCGGGTGTACGACGAGACGCTCGGGGTGCTGCGCAGCGCGGTGGACCGGGCGAAGCTCGGCGAGGACGACCGCCTGGCGGCGCTGCGGAGGCTGGACGAGGAATCCCGCCGGCTGGAGGGAGCTGCCCGCGGTCCTTCGCTGGACGCGTTCCTCGCCGAGGAGCGCGAGGCGAGCCGCGCGTACGGGGGTCGTACGGCGCTCGACGACGCGCACGGCTCCACCCAGCTGTCGCTCCTCCCACGCTGAGCGGGGCAGGCGACTCGCTACTCAGCTCGCGGTGGGTGCGCAGAGCGCGATCGCCGCGAGCTGCCGCACGTTCGCCGGGCACTCCACGTCCACGAGCTCGGCCGCGTTCACCCAGCGGGCGCCATCCCACTCGTCGCACGAGGCGAGCGCCCGGGACTCGACGTCCGCGACGAAGGCGAAGTTCAGGTGGAGCCCCTTCGAGCCGGCGGGGTGCTCCTCGTAGCCGACGAGCCCGGGCGGCGTGCCATCCACGCCGGCGGCGGCCGGGAACCGACCCTCGAGCCCCGTCTCCTCGCGGAGCTCCCGCTGCGCTGCCTCGAGCGGCGTCTCGCCAGCCTCGATCTCCCCGCCGACGGGGAGCCAGGTGCCGAGGCGGCGATGCCGCACGAGGAGGATCGCGCCTGCGTTCCGGCAGAACACGGAGACGGAGAACGCGCGGCGGGTGGAGGAAGGGATCGTCATGCGCGGGAAGCCTGGGTCGAGGAAGAGCGAGGGAGGATGAGTGTAAGCGCGCCGGTCGGGACACGCTGCAGCGGTGCGATCGCCGCTCCCGGACGCGGCGAGAGCCCGGAGCTCCGGCGGCGCCTCGGGCTCCCGCGCGGGGATCGCCGCGGCCTCTCGGCGCAGGCCCAAGCGGGCAAGCGCGGTGCGCTTGCCTCGCTGCGTCGAGGAGCGTCTCCTCGGGGAAAGAGGGGAGCGCTCCCGTGCGGAACATGGCTCGCACCGGCACCGACCGCGAGACGCTCGAGCGGCTGCGCGGGGACGAGGCGGCGCTCGAGCGCGAGCTCGCGACCGCCCGCTCTGACGCTGCCGCCGCCCTCGAGGGCGGGCGGCGTGAGGCCGAGCGTATCGCCGCGAGCGTCCGGGGCGAGGTCGAGCGGACGAGGGACGCGCTGCGCGCCGAGGAGGCGGCGGCGCTCGCGGCGGAGGCGGCGCGGGCGCGCGCTGCCCTCGCGGAGGAGCTCGCCTCGCTCGCGGGCCAGGCCGAGCGAAACCGGGCGAGCGCGCTCGACCGCGTCCTCTCGGTGGTCCTCGGGAGCCGCGAATGATCCTCCCGATGGCGCGCGTTCAGCTTCTCGGCCCGCGCGACATGCTCGAGCGTGCGCTCTCGTTCTTGCAGGAGCAGGGCGTGCTCGAGCTGCGGCCCACCGCGGCGGGCGCGCCGGGAACGCCGGCGCTCGTCACGCCGTGCCCGCCCGGTCCAGGCGCCGCGGACCGGGCGCGCCGGGCTGAAGAGGCCCTCCGCAGGATCGGGGCGCTCTGCGCGCGACTTCCGCGGGCGTACGGCGAGGGCGACGGGCCGCTGCCCGAGGCGGGCTCCGAAGCGCTGCTCGCGCGCCTCGGAGTCATGGAGGCGGAGCTCGACGCGATCGAGGCGAGGCGCGCGGCGCTCGCCGAGGAGAGCGACGCCGTCGCCCGGTTCTCTCGGCTCGTCGTGGCGCTCGCGCCGTTCGGCCACGGGCTCGACCCCGCGCTCGAGCCCGAGATCCACGGACTCGAGCTGCGCGACGATCCGGAGGCGATCGCGCTCCTCGGCGGGGAGGTCCGGCGCCTCACGGGCGGCGCCTGCGAGCTCACCGCCCGGAAGATCGACGCCGAGCGCACTGGCGTCCTGCTCGTCGTGCCGCGCGCGTACGGCCGCGCGGTCGCGGCGCTCCTTTTCGAGCGCGGGGTGGACGAGGTGAAGCTCCCCGCCGCCTGCGCCAGCAAGGCGCTCGTGGACGTGCTCCTCCACGTCGCGGCGCGGTCGCGGACGATCCCGTTGGAGCAGGCCGAGGTCGAGGCTGCGCGATCCGGGTTGGCGGACCGGGTCGCCGCGCCGCTCGCGGCGAGCGCGGCCGCTGCGCGCGCGCTCCTCGAGCGACTGGGCGCCGAGGGCACGTGCGGCGCCACGCGCTTCGCGTTCGTCGTCACCGGCTACATGCCCGAGGAGCGGGTCCCGGCGCTCCGCGCGGCCGCCACGGCGGAGCTCGGCGAGCGCGTCGCGCTGCTCGCGCGCCCCCCGGAGCGGAGCGAGTGGTCACAGGTCCCGGTCGTGCTCCGGAACCGCGCGCGGGTGCGCCCCTTCGAGCGGCTCCTCGCCCTGGTGCCGCTCCCGCGCTACGGCTCGACCGATCCCACCCCCTGGCTCGCCGTCTTCTTCCCGCTCTTCTTCGGACTCGTCCTCGGCGACGTCGCCTTCGGCGCGCTCGGCGTGGTGGTCGCGCTCGTGCTGCGCGTCCGCGGCACCGGCGGCGTGCTGGGGCGGGATCTCACATGGATCGCGCTCGCGTGCGCGCTCTCCGCGTCGGCGTTCGGGGTCCTCTACGGCGAGGCGCTCGGGGAGCTCGGTGCGCACCTCGGGATGCGGCCCGTACTCCTCGATCGCCGCCGCGCGTTCATGGCGTTCCTCGGCGTCGCCGTAGCCGTCGGTGCGGTTCACGTCGCGATCGGGATGGCGCTCGGCGTCGCCGGCGCGCTCCGTGGCGGCCACCGCCGCGAGGCGGTCGCTCGTGCGGCGAAGCTCGCCCTGCTCTGCGCGGCCGCGGTCGCGGCGGCCGCCGCCGCGCATCTCCTGCCCGGCGCCGCGCTGCGCCCCGCGCTCCTCTCTGGCGCGGGGTTCCTCGCCGTCGCGGTCGCCGCGGAGGGGCCGATGGCCGCCCTCGACCTCGTGCTCGGGCTCGGCAACGTCCTCTCCTACGCACGCCTCATGGCCCTCGGCCTCGCCTCGGTGATGCTCGCCGAGGTCGCGAACCTCGTCGCGACCACGCTCCGCCCCGCCGTCGCGGGGATCGCGATCGGCGTGCTGCTGCACCTGGTCAACTTCACGCTCGGGCTCATCAGCCCCACCGTCGCAGCCCTCCGTCTCCACTACGTCGAGTTCTTCGAGAAGTTCTATGACGAGGGCGGTGCGCCTTACCGCCCCTTCGCGCTGGCCCGCTGAGTCGGGAGGAGGTCGCAAATGGACAAGGTGCTGATCGCCGTGTCGGCCGCGATCGCGGTGGGCATCTCCGCCATCGCCACGGCGTGGGTGCAGTCGCGGATCGGCGCGGCCGGCGCGGGGGCGCTCGCCGAGAAGCCGGAGGTCCGCGGCGCCATCATCGTGATGCTCGCCATCCCGGAGACCCTCGTCATCCTCGGCTTCGTCGTGGCGGTGCTGATCCTCACGGGGGGCTAGCCGTGGGATACCCGGAGCTCCTGCGCGTCCTCGAGGAGGAGGCCGCGCGCGAGGCGCGCGAGGTGCGCGCCGCGGCGGAGCGGGAGCGCGAGCGGATCGTCGCCGAGGCCCGCGCGACGGCGGAGTCGGTCCGGGAGTCGGTGCTCGCCCGCGAGCGAGCGGAGGCAGGCGCGCGGCGGCGCTCCGCGCTCGAGGCGATCGCGATCGAGCGGGACCGAGCGCTGCTCGTCGAGCGGCGCCGTCTGCTGGAGGAGCTGCGCGACGAGGCCCTCGCGCGGCTCGCGGGGGAGAGCGGACCCGCCCTCGACGCGAGGCTGCTCGCCGAGATCCTGCCGGAGGCGGGCGGGGGGCCCATCGAGCTCATCGTCGATCCCGGCGCCGAGGCCGAGGTGCGCCGCGCCCTCGTCGCGCTCGACCCGGCCACGGCGGCGCGCACCGTCGTTCGCGGTGCGCCCGCCGCGCGCGGTGGCGTCGAGCTCGTGGTGGGCCGGCGCGTCCTGGACGACACGCTGCCCTCGCGGCTCGAGCGGGCCTGGCCCGTGCTCGAGGCGGAGCTCGCCGCGCTCCTCTTCACGGAGGGGGAGGGCTGAGTTGGCGCGCCTCGACTTCGCGAACGCCCGGATCGGCGCGCGGCGCGCGCGGCTCCTGTCGGACGCCACGCTGCGGGACCTGCTCGCGCGGAGCGGGCTCGAGGCGAGGCTCGAGGTCCTGCGCGCGACCGGTGCCGGCGCGGCCGTGCCAGCCGGATCATCTCCCGTGCCCGACCCGATCGCGCCGGTCGAGGCGGCGCTGCGCGAGGCGCTGCGCGCCGAGGCGGCGCGACTGCTGGACGAGACGGAGGGCGCGCACGCGCGGGCGCTCCTAGCGGCCTTCCTGGCGCTCGACGAGGCCGCGGCCGTGAAGGCGGTCGCGCGCGGGGTCGCCGCGGGCGCGCCGGTGGACCGCACGCTCGCGGCGGCGCCGCCGGTGCCGGACCTCTCCCCCGACGCGCTGCGCGCAGCGGCCGCCGCGCCCGACGTCGCCGCCGCGCTCGAGTCGCTCGCCGCGTCGGGCAGCGCCGTGGCCGCCGCCGCCCGCGACGCGCTGGGCGAGCGCGCCGAGCACGGCCTACTGGCGCTCGAGATCGCCGCGGACCGCGCGGCGTTCGCGGGGGCGCGCGCGGCCTGCCGCCGCCACGGCGAGGACGCCGCGATCCTCGCGCGCCATCTCGGCGATCGCGCCGACGCACGCAACGCGGCCACGCTGCTCGTGCTCGCGGGCGCGCCGCCGGCCGCCGACGCGCTCATCGAGGGCGGGCGCCGCCTCGCGGGTCCGGCGCTGCGGCGAGTGGCGGCGCTGCGCGAGGCCGGCGCGGTGCGCGCCGCGATCGCGGCGGCGCTCGAGCTCCCCGTGGCCGAGCTCGCGTCGCCCTGGCAGGCGGAGCGCGCGCTCGAGCGCGGCATGGTCCGCTCGCTCCGGCGCGAGGCGCGGAGTCGGCCGCTCTCGCTCGCGGTTCCGCTCGCGTACCTCGCGGCGCGGCGCGCCGAGGTTCGGCGCATCGCGCTCGTGCTCCGCGGGGCGGCTCTCGGGCTGCCGGCGGACGAGATCCTCGACCTCGTCGAGGAGGGCGGATGACGCACGCGGGCGAGAGCGCTCACGCGGGGCCGGCGCTCCGGCTCGTGGTGGTGGTCCGCCCGGGCGATGCGCTCGGGTTCCGCCTCGCTGGCGCGACGGTAGAGGAGGTCGGGCGCGGGGAGGAGGCGGCGGCGCTCCGGCGGCTCGCCGCAGCAGCGGATGCGGGCGTGCTCGCGGTGGAGGAGGAGGTGCTCGCCGCGGCGGGCTCGCGTCCACTCCGCCGCGCGCGCGAGCGCGGGCTCCCCGTCGTGTTGCCGTTCGCGCTGCCTCGCCGGTGGGGCGAGGAGGGGCGCGGACGCGCCTACGTCGCCGCGCTCATCCGCCGCGCCGTCGGGTATGGCGTGAAGCTCGGCGCCGGGGGGGAGGCCTCATGACCGCCAGGCTCGTCCGGATCGCTGGACCCACCGTGGTCGCCGACGGCCTCGGCGGCGCCGGGCTGAACGAGGTCGTCTGGGTCGGCGAGGAGCGGCTCCTCGGCGAGGTGATCCGGCTCGAGGGGGATCGCGCGACCATCCAGGTCTACGAGGAGACGGCGGGGCTCGCGCTCGGAGAGCCCGCGGAGCCCACGGGCGAGCCGCTCGCGGTGGAGCTCGGCCCCGGCCTGCTCGGTTCGGTCTTCGACGGCGTTCAGCGCCCGCTCGACGCGCTCGCCGCGCGGCAGGGGGACTTCCTCGGGCGAGGCGCACGCCTCCCGGCGCTCGACCGCGAGCGCCGCTGGGAGCTCGAGCCGAGCGTCCGCGCCGGCGACGATCTCGTCCCGGGCGCCTGCCTCGGCGTGGCCCGCTCGGGAGACTGCGCCCACCCGGCGCTCGCGCCTCCGGGCGTCCGCGGCCGCGTGGCGGAGGTGCGCCGGGGCGCGCTGACGGTCGACGAGCCGGTGGTGCGGCTCGCCGGCGGGGTCGACATCGCGCTCGCCCACCGCTGGCCGGTGCGCCGGCCGCGCCCCATCCGCCGCCGGCTCGCGCCCGACGTGCCGTTCCTCACTGGCCAGCGCGTGCTCGACTGCTTCTTCCCGGTCTCCGTGGGCGGCACCGCGATGGTCCCGGGCGGCTTCGGAACGGGCAAGACGGTGCTGGAGCAGAGCCTCGCGAAGCACGCCGCCGCCGACGTGGTCGTGTACGTAGGCTGCGGCGAGCGCGGGAACGAGATGGCCGAGGTCCTGGACGAGCTGCCCAAGCTCGACGATCCGCAGAGCGGCGGGCCGCTCCTCGGGCGCACCGTGCTCGTCGTGAACACCTCGAACATGCCGGTCGCCGCGCGAGAGGCGTCGATGTACACCGGCTGCACCATCGCCGAGTACTTCCGGGACATGGGCCGCTCGGTCGCGCTCATGATCGACTCGACCTCGCGCTGGGCCGAGGCGCTGCGCGAGATCTCGGCGCGGCTGGAGGAGATGCCGGGCGAGGAGGGCTACCCGACCTACCTCGCCTCCCGGCTCGCGCGGTTCTACGAGCGCGCGGGCCGGGTCGAGACGCTCGGCTGCGGGGAGGGGGCCGTCACGATCGTGGGCGCGGTGTCGCCGCCCGGCGGCGACCTCTCCGAGCCGGTGACGCAGTGCTCGCTCCGCGCCACCGGCGCGCTGTGGGCGCTCTCCGCCGATCTCGCGCACCGCCGCCACTACCCGGCGGTGGACTGGGGCGTGTCGTTCTCGCTCGAGGCGGAGCGGCTCCGTGGCTGGTTCGAGCGCGAGGCGGGGGAGGGGTTCGGCGCGCTGCGCGACGAGGCGATGAAGCTCCTGCAGCGCGAGCGCGAGCTCGTCGAGGTGGCGGAGCTCGTCGGGACCGAGTCCTTGCAGGACGCCGAGCGGCTCGTGCTCGAGACGGCGCGGCTCCTCCGCGAGGGCTTCCTCCGCCAGAGCGCCTACGACCCCGCCGACGCGAGCTGCCCGCCCAGGAAGGCGATCGAGATGCTGAGGCTGCACCTGGACCTGCACGGCCGCGCGGCGAGCGCCGTCGACGCGGGCGTACCGCTCCGCTCCATCCTCGAGGCCGGGCTCGCCGCCCGGCTCCTCCGCCTCGGCTCGCTGCCGGCGGAGGCGATCGCGCGCGGAGCAGAGGCGCTCCGCGCCGAGATCGCCGGCACCCTCGCGCGCCTCGAGGCGGAGTGAGCGATGGACCTCGTGACCCGACGAGTGCGCGGGGCGGACGGGATTTCGGGGCCGCTCCTGTTCCTGGAGGGCGTCCCGCGTGCCCGGCTCGGAGAGCTCGTCCGCATCCGCGGCGCCGGCGAGGATCGGCGCGGGCAGATCATCGAGCTCTCCGGGGCTCGGGTCGCGGTCCAGGTCCTCGAGGAGACGCGCGGCCTCGCGCCGGCGCGCGTCGAGGTGACGCTGACCGGTGAGGTCGCCGCCCTCGGCGTGTCGCGCGGCATGCTCGGCCGCGTGCTCGACGGCCTCGGGCGCCCAGCGGACGGCCTGCCGCCGCCCATCGCGGAGGCGCGGCTCCCCATCCACGGGGCGGCGCTGAACGTGACTCGCCGTGAGAAGCCGTCCGACTTCATCGAGACGGGGATCTCCGCCATCGACGGGCTGAACACGCTCGTACGCGGCCAGAAGCTGCCCGTGTTCTCCTGCGCGGGGCTGCCCGCGGGCCGCCTCGCCGCGCAGCTCGTCTGCCAGGCGCGGGTCCGCACGGGCGAGCCGTTCGCGGTGGTGTTCGCCGCGATGGGCGCGCCGTTCCGCGAGTACGACGCATATCTCGAGTCGTTCCGCCGGGCGGGCGTGCTCGACCGGACGGCGGTGTTCCTGAACCGCGCCGAGGACCCGCCCATCGAGCGGCTCATGACGCCGCGCTGCGCGCTCACCTGCGCCGAGCACCTCGCCTTCTCGCACGGCCTGCACGTCCTCGTGGTCCTCACCGACATGACGAGCTACTGCGAGGCGCTCCGTGAGGTCGCGCTCGCGCGAGAGGAGGTGCCGGGCCGGCGCGGCTACCCCGGCTACATGTACACGGACCTCGCGACGCTCTACGAGCGCGCCGGCCGGATCGCCGGCCGGCCCGGCTCGGTCACGCAGGTGCCCGTGCTGACCATGCCGGACGACGACCTCACCCATCCCATCCCGGATCTCTCCGGCTACATCACCGAGGGCCAGATCGTGCTGTCGCGCGATCTCGATCGACGGGGCGTCTACCCGCCGATCGACGTGCTGCCCTCCCTGTCGCGGCTCATGGGGCTCGGCGCCGGTCCAGGGCGCACGCGGGCGGATCACCGGCCGGTGGCCGACCAGCTCTACGCGCTCTACGCCCGCGGCCGGGACGTGCGCCGGATGGCGGCGATCGTGGGGGCCGCGAACCTCGGCGAGGAGGAGCGGCGCCTCCTCGACGTGGCGGACCGGTTCGAGCGAGAGCTCGTCGGCCAGGGCGACGTGTTCCGCTCGATCGAGGACACGCTCGAGATCGGCTGGAAGCTCCTCGCGCCGTTCCCGCTGGATGCCCTCTCGCGCATCCCCGCGGCGGTGCTCGAGGCGCGCCGGAAGGAGGCGCCCTAGGTGACGCGCACGCCGACCACGCGCATGGGGCTCCTCGAGGTGCGCGGACGCGCGGTGATCGCGTCGAAGGGGGCGCGCCTCCTCCGCGCGAAGCGCGAGGTCCTCGCCGCCGAGCTGTGGAAGCTCATGCGCGATGTGCTCGCGGGGCGCGCGCGGCTCGACGAGGTGCTGCGCGAGGCGGTGAAGGCGCTCGGGCTCGCGCGCGCGCTCGACGGAGAGGAGGCGCTCGCGTCGCTGGCGCAGAGCGCCGGGCGCGAGGTGCCGCTGCAGGTGAGCGTGCGACGCGTGTGGGGCGTGCCGACGCCGTCCGTCTCGGCGCCGCCGCTCGTGCGCGCCGCGGACGAGCGCGGCAGCGCGCCGACGAGCTTCGGGCTCTCGGGCGCCGAGGCCGCGCGCCGACACGAGGAGGCGCTCGAGGTGCTGCTCCGGATCGCCTCGCGCGAGCTGCACCTCGCGCGGCTCGGCGAGGAGATCCAGGCCACCTCGCGGCGCATCAACGCGCTCGAGCAGCTCGTGCTGCCGGCGCTGGCCGCCGAGTCCGGTCGCATCGAGGCGGCGCTCGAGGAGCGCGACCGCGAGGATGTCGTGAGGCTGAAGCGGTTCCGGGCGGGCCGCTCGCGCGGCGCCCCGGCGCAGTGAGGCCGGCGACCGATCCTCGAACAGTCAAGGGCCGAAGCGAGCCGGGGCGCCCACCACGTTCGCGGCGAAGCCGTCCGGGGTTCCCCCTGAGATCATGACGGTCGCCGCCAGAGCGGGACGAGCTCGAGCGGCAGCTCCTCGCCGACGAGCTCCGCGTCAGCCTCCGACATCTGCGTCCGCAGCGCCGCGAACACCGCGCGGACCGCCGACTCGACCTCTTCCGGGCCGCGCTCGAGGTCCTCGGCGACGACGGCGTAGAAGTCCTCCACCGATCGGAGCTCGCGCGGCGGCTGCGCCGCGTGGCGCTCGCAGGCGGTGAGGCGGCTGCCGAAGGGTTCGGGCAGGTGCTCGCGCAGCTCGTCGTACTCCACCCGCGAGATGCGCTGCGCAAGCGCGCACATGACGGCCTCGACTGCGCGCGCCGCCTCCGCGCGGCGGGGGAGCCCCTCACGCGCGAGGGCGTTCACGAGTGCCTGGAAGTTCGCGTCCTGGAGGGGGTCGTGATCTCCGGGGAAAGCCATACCGCCAAGATCATCACGCCCCACCGACACTGCAGCCCCGCGAGGTCCCCGGGCCTCCCTCGTGAGGGGCGCACCCGTACCCAGAAAGGCGCGATCTCGCAGCTCGGCTGTCGGGAAGAAGTGGTACCACAGCGCGTCATGCGTCGGGTGGATCGAACCTGGCCAGCCGCGCCGGGCCGCTACTCGCGGCTCGTGACGGTGACCTTCCTCGTCCTGGCACTCGTGGCCCTCGCGGTCGGCACGGCGTCGTTCCGTACGCTGCACGACGCCGCGGCGGTGGACGATCTCGTCGCGGCCGAGCTCGCGCCCATCCACGACCGGCTCCGAGCGACCGACCCGGCGCTCGCTCGCGAGCACGACGAGGCGCTGGAGGCGGCCCGTGCGCAGCTCGCCGCGCGGATAGAGGCAGCCTCGCGCGGCCTGCTCGCCGCCGGGGCGGTCGCGCTCGCGCTCGCGGCCGCTGCCTACGCGGTCGCGCGCCGCTCCATGCGCGCGCTCGCCCGGAGCGAGGCGTGCTACCGAGTCACCTTCGAGAACGCGCCGATCGGCATCGCCCACGTGGCGCTCGACGGGAGCTGGCTGCGCGTGAACCGGCGGTACGCCGAGATCCTCGGGTACGAGGAGGAGGAGCTCAGGGCGCTCCGGTTCCAGGACCTCACGCACCCCGAGGATCGTGGCGCAGACGACGCGCGGGCGAGGCGGTTCGGAGCGGGCGAGGGCGACCTCCACGCGTGGGAGAAGCGTTACGTCCGCCGCGACGGGCGTACGACCTGGGTGAACCTCACCGTCGCGCTCGTGCGCGATCGCGCCGGGCGGCCGCGCCACTTCATCTCCGCGGCTGAGCCGATCGACGCCCGCAAGGCGGTCGAGGAGGAGCTGCGCGACGCGGTCCGCGCGCGCGACGAGTTCCTCCACATCGCCTCGCACGAGCTGCGGACCCCGCTGACCAGCCTGCGCCTCCAGCTCGAGAGCCTGAAGCTCACCGTCACCCGCGGTGCGGTGGCGCCGGAGCGGGTCGAGACGAAGGCGGACGCGGCGCTGCGCCAGCAAGCGCGGCTCGCGCGGCTCGTCGACGAGCTGCTGGACGTCTCGCAGGTCGACCTCTGCGAGCCCCGAATCGCGGCGCGCGACGCCGATCTCGCCGCGACGGTGCGAGCGGCCGCCGAGCGTCAGGCGGACGCCGCTTCGCGAACGGGCACGCCGGTGCGGCTCGCCTTGCCGTGCGCCTTGCCGGCGCGCTTCGATCCCGAGGAGGTGGAGCGCGCGGTCGGGCACGTGCTCGCGAACGCGGTCAAGTACGGCGCGGGCAAGCCGGTGGACGTGGAGCTGACCTGCGGGGGCGCGGCGGCGCTCGTCGTCGTTCGCGACCGCGGCATCGGGATCGATCCCGCGGAGCGAGAGCGGATCTTCGACCGGTTCGAGCGCGCCGTCTCCTCGCGCCACTACGGCGGCCTCGGGCTCGGGCTGTTCGTGGCGCGCCGCGTGGTCGAGGCGCACGGCGGCAGCATCGCGGTGGACTGCGCGCCGGGCGAGGGCGCGACCTTCCGGATCGAGCTGCCGATCTCCGGCCCCGCCGCGCCCACCGGAGCCGACGCGCTCCGGCCGGCGTCGATGGGATGAGGGCAGCCGCCGGCGCCGTCAGGCGAGGTCGAACACGAGCACCTCGGCTGCGTCGACGCCCTCGAGCCGAACCTCCGGCTCACCGGAGAGCGCGGCGCCGTCGCCGGCCGAGAGCGTCTCGTCGCCGAGCCGGACCTTCCCGCGCGCCACCTGGACCCAGGCGTGCCGGTCCTCCGCGAGAGCCAGCACGGCGCGCTCTCCCGCGCCGAGCAGGCCGGCGTGGACGCGCACGTCCTGGTGGATCGTGAGGCTCCCATCCGCGCCGTCGCGCGAGGCGACGAGCCTGAGCCGCCCGCGCCGCTCCTCCTCGGGGAAGCGCTTCTGCTCGTAGCCGGGGAGGAGGTTCGGCCGCTCCGGCAGGATCCAGATCTGGAGGAAGTGGACGGGGTCGGAGTCCGAGCCATTGAACTCGCTGTGAAGGACGCCCGTGCCGGCGGTCATCCGCTGCATCTCCCCCGGCCCCATGCTCGATCCGCCGCCCGTCGAGTCGCGGTGCGCGAGCCGGCCGGAGAGGACGTACGAGAGGATCTCCATGTCCCGGTGGCCGTGTGTCCCGAACCCTTGTCCCGGCGTCACGCGGTCCTCGTTGATGACGCGGAGGGAGCGGAACCCCATGTGCGCGGGGTCGTGGTAGGCGGCGAAGGAGAAGGTGTGGCGGGTGTCGAGCCAGCCGTGGTCGAAGTGACCGCGGTCCTCGGAGCGGCGGATGGTGATCATGCGCGGGTTCTTGGCGCTCGGGAGCAACGGGATCAACGCCACCCCTGTGGCCTGGCGCTGGGCGCGGAGGCACCGGGCCGCTGGCCCCCTGCTATGTCGATCGGCGCAAACCTGACCGCGAACCCTGACCGCGAACCCTGACCGCGATCTCGCAGCCGAGCTCGCTCTCCGGGGCCGACGCCGAAAAAGACCGGGGCCGCGTTTCCACGGCCCCGGTGAGTGGCCTCCCAGGCATGACTCGAACATGCGACCCGCTGATTTGGCAGCACCCTCTCACTCGCCCTGCACCTCGCACTCCGCCAGCTCAACCGCGTCGTCCACCGTGAGGCCCACGCCAGGGCAGTACACCTTGACGCTCTTGTGCCCCGGCTCGAGGGGACTGGTTTCGGTGACCTCGACGCAGTCGGTGAAGGTGCCGGCCGGAACCGTGATCTCGAGCCCCGAGGCGGTGTGCTCGGCGCGATCCAGCGCCACGTCGGGCGCGATCTCCTGGAAGTAGCGGCTGCCCAGGAGGTAGGTGGCGGGCATGATCAGGCCGGGCTGGGCGCCATTCTCCCCGGCGAGCCAGGCTCCCTCGTGGCTGACGATCTGGCCGCCCTCGTAGATGTCCACCTCCTCGCCGAAGTAGTACACCTCGCCCGTCTGCTCGCAGCGGGCGAAGAAGTTCCGCGACACCTCCACCAGCTCATCGTCCTTCCACTCGCGCTCCTCCACCACCCGCGTCGTCAGGTCGAGCTGCACGCCCCGCTCCGTCTCGAAGGCGATCTCGCGCGTGTCGTCCAGCGCGGTGATCTTGACCTCGACCGTCTCCTTGCCTTCCTCACCGGTGAGGCAGAGCTGGTCGCCGGGCTGGACGCTGAAGTAGGCGTTGCGCCCCACGTCGGAGAAATCGCACTGCTCGAGCCGGAAGTCGGTGGTGAACAGTGTCCTCGCGGCCCGCGCCGGGCCAGGGACCGCCAGCAATGCGCACGCGGCCGCGATGACCACCCCAAGTAACGCCCTCATGCCCGCTCCCTCCCGCACGATCACGCATCGGCAGATGGGAGCGCTCGGGCAATCACCCCGTGCGGACCCACGACCGCACACGCCGCGCCTTTCACGTGCGTGTGATGTCACCGTCGAACGTGAGTACCGAAGGCTTCATGGGGTGACTCCGTGGCATGCCGTTTCGGTCGGACGAGCACAACGCGCCCACGGAGCCAGCCGTCGAGCGCGTGCTCGCTTGGAATGGCGCGGCGGCGAACGATGAGGTGGCGCGGCGAGCCCGGCGTCCGTAATAACGGACAATTCGTTCGTTGCGACTGCTCGGGCGATCGACGGCGGGAGGACGGGATGGCGGCCGTGGACGATCCGAAAACCCTGGGGCGGGCGCGCCTCTCCTTCGCGGACGAGGCGGAGGTCGAGGAGTTCGTCACGATGCTCGCACGGTTCGAGCGCGGCGAGCTCGCGCCGGACGAGTGGCG
>DATIDF010000077.1:0-9430 GCA_035456445.1 Anaeromyxobacter sp. | reverse complement strand
AGATCGGCGCGCGGCTCGCTGCCGCCGTTGACGAACCGGCTCCCTGACACCGGATCCGAAACCACGAGGGGTCCCGCCTCGCAGCGGAACCCCTCGGAAGAATTGGAGCGGGAAACCGGGTTCGAACCGGCGACCCTCAGCTTGGGAATTTGATCCGGACGGCGCGGGACCCGCGGAAATGGGCCGAAATCGCCGGTTCTCGACTGGTTCAGTCCCGCTGAATCCTGTCCGGCTGGGCAAGACCTTGCCCGGACCTTGCCCGCGGCGCTGTGACGGTCAGTGACGAGCAGGAACCGAGGTACCTACATCCGAACAATGTAACCGAGGCGGCTGTGCCGACAGCGGACGCCGAGCCCGGCCGACAAGACGAAGCGCTGAGAAGCCGCCGCGGCCCGGCCCGTGGCGAGGCCGCGGCGTTGGGTCCCGCGGCTACGCCGCCCGATCCATCTCGTCCACCTCGGCGCTCATCGCCTGCACGCGGCTCGGCCGGAACAGCGCGAAGAAGGCGACAAGCGCGGCGAGGGACGCCGCGACCCCGGCGCCGGTCGCGACCGGGATCGGCAGGCCGAAGCCGATCTTTGCGCTCCGCAACGAACGTAAGGGCCGGCCGCCCACCGCGACCGGGCTTTGATGTCTTCGGAACTCACCGCCTCCACGCGCGCCGGGCCACGACTGGAGCTCGTCGAGGAGCTCGTACTCGAGCAGCGTCTGCGCGAAGTGCCGGGTCATTGGCCGTTCCGGACCGGCCCCGTCACACGGATGGGGCGATGCCCGGTGTGACATGTCCTGCTCGCGTGACACGGCTCGCGTGACATCGTGCGACCCCGGCGGCGAGCTGCCGCCTGGGATCAGGGACGTGCGTGCAGGCGTCTCCCGAGCCGCGTCGACGGGCCCCGGTGAGCGGCAACGTCGAGCTCCGCGGCCGCGCCCATCAGCAAGAACTGCCGAAGTCGCCGGAGAAACCGCCACCCGCCCGGCGACCGCGCCGGTCACCGCTCGCGGCGGTGGCGCGACTGGCGGCAGGACTGACGACGCTGGCTTCCGGCGGAAACGCGGCGCGCCTTCCTGCGCCGGCACGAGGAATGCAACATTCAGGAACCTGTTTTCCGAAATCAGCCCATATGAGCGGAATCGTCAAGTTCTCCGAGGCGGCCTCGATCGCCCTCCACACCATGACCGTCCTCGCCGCCGCGCCCGAGCGGCACCTCACCGTACATGAGATCGCGGAGCGGATGCCGGTATCCGAGAGCCACCTCGCGAAGGTGCTCCAGCGGCTCGTGAAGGCGGGGCTCGTCGATTCGACACGGGGTCCTCATGGAGGGTTCACGCTACGCGGCGACCCGCGGCAGATCGCGCTGCTACGCGTGTACGAAGCGATCGAGGGTCGCCTGGACGTCGCGTCCTGCATGTTCCCGGACCGGACTGACTGCGCCAGTTGCATCCTCGAGGACACGCTCCGGTCGGCGAACCAGATCGTTCGCGATCGTCTGGCACGCACGTCGCTCTCCGCTCTCGTCACCGCGTTCCGGCCGCGCGTCGACACCGTGACGCTCGGCCCGGCGAGGCGCGGCGCGCAGCATCTGCCCGCGAGAACCCGCGGCCGGGCCTGAGCCGCGACACCGCACTCCGGGGCACGGGGCTCCGGTCACCCCGCGGGAGCGCATCGCGGCGCAGCGCCGCGTGACTTCCGCATCGATCAACGGCCGGCAAGCCGGTCATCACGGGAGAGCCGCACGATGGGAATGTTCTGCTACCAGTGTGAACAGACGCTGCAGAGCGCCGGCGGATGCACCGACGTCGGGAACTGCGGCAAGGACGCGCGGACCGCCGCGCTGCAGGACGCGCTCCTGCACGTGACGGTCGGCGCATCGATGTACGCGCACCGCGCGCGGCAGCTCGGTGCGCGCGACGCCGCCGTGGACGTTGCAGTGGTCGAGGCGCTGTTCACGACCGTGACCAACGTGAACTTCGATCCGGAGCGGCTCGCGGGGCGGATCCGCGACGTCGCCGCGCACCGGGACCGCGCGCGCACGCTCTACGAGCAGACCTGCGTCTCCCGCGGCCTCTCGCCGGAGCGGCTCTCCGGTCCTGCGGTGTTCACACCTGCGGAGACGCTCGACGCGCTCGTCGCGCAAGGAGAGGGGCTCGCGATCACCGGCCGCCTCGTCGCGCTGGGGAAGGACGTCACCGGGCTCCAGGAGCTTCTCACGTACGGCGTGAAGGGCGCCGCCGCCTACGTCGAGCACGCGCGCATCCTCGGGCAGGAGGACGAGCAGGTCTACGCGTTCTTCCTCGAGGCGCTCGAGTACCTCTCGCGGCCGAAGCCGACCGTCGACGAGCTGTTCGCGCTCGCGATGCGCTGCGGCCAGGTGAACCTCCGCGCGATGGAGCTCCTCGACGCGGCGAACACCAGCGCGTATGGCCACCCGGTCCCGACCGCAGTCCGGGTCGAGCCGGTGAAGGGGAAGGCAATCCTCGTCTCCGGGCACGATCTCAAGGACCTGGAGGCGCTTCTCGAGCAGACGGTGGGGACCGGCGTCCACGTCTACACGCACGGCGAGATGCTGCCGGCGCACGGCTATCCTGGGCTGAAGAAGTACCCGCACCTGGTGGGGAACTACGGTGGCGCGTGGCAGGACCAGCGCGACGAGTTTGACGCCTTTCCCGGCGCGATCCTGATGACCACGAACTGCATCCAGAGGCCGCGCGACAGCTACAGTGACCGGATCTTCACCTCCGGCCTCGTCGCTTGGCCGGGCGTGCGACACATTTCGGACCGGAACTTCGCCCGGGTGATCGAGGCGGCGTGTGGGGCGCCCGGGTTCGCCGAGGACGGTCCGGACCGGACCATCACGGTCGGTTTCGGGCGGCAGGCGGTGCTCGGCGTGGCCGACAAGGTGATCGGCGCGGTGAAGTCCGGTGCGCTCAAGCATTTCTTCCTCATCGGCGGCTGCGACGGCGCTCGAAGCGGCCGGAACTACTACACCGAGCTCGCCGAGGCCATCCCGCAGGACTGCGCGATCCTCACGCTCGCCTGTGGCAAGTACCGCTTCAACAAGCTCGAGTTCGGCGACATCGGCGGCATCCCGCGCCTGCTCGACGTCGGACAGTGCAACGACGCGTACTCGGCGATCCAGATCGCAGTTGCGCTCGCGAACGCGTTCGGCACGGACGTGAACGGCCTCCCGCTCTCACTCGTCCTCTCCTGGTACGAGCAGAAGGCCGTCGCGATCCTCCTGACGCTGCTCTCGCTCGGCGTGAAGAACATCCGCCTCGGACCCACGCTCCCCGCGTTCGTCACGCCGACCGTACTCGGCGTTCTCGTCGAGAAGTTCGGGATCATGCCGACGACGACCGCCGCCGACGACTTGACGGCGATTCTCGCGCCGATGGGTCAGGCCGCCGCGTAGCAGCGCTCGACCCCCCAACGACACATCGGGCCACCGCGCCCTCCGAGGCCCCGATCGCGAGAGCGGTCGGGGTTTCGTGCTTCCGCCAGGCGGCTGTCGGGCGCTCCACGTCGATCTTCGGCGACCGCCTGGTCTCGTTGTCACCCCCGCCGTTACCCCGAAGAAAAGAAGAGGGGTCAGCGTCGCCGCCAACCCCTCGGAAAGTTTGGAGCGGGAAACCGGGTTCGAACCGGCGACCCTCAGCTTGGGAAGCTGATGCTCTACCAACTGAGCTATTCCCGCGTCGCGAACCAGTTTTTGCCGCGAAGGGCCCCTGGAGTCAAGGAGTTCGGCCGGCGGAGCCGAGGCGGGCCGGGGGTGCGTGGGGGTCGCCGAGCGGCTAGAACGGCGTGCGTGAACGACGAGACCCGGAGCCGGATCGAGGAGGGCGTGGCGGCGCTGCGGGCGCGCTTCTCGGACAAGATGCGCAGCACGCCCTCGCTCTCCGACGCAGAGCCTCAGGGGGATGGAGTCAGGAACCGGCACGGCATGCCGAAGGAGCCGCCGGGGCAGAACGTCTTCGGGAAGTCGGAGTGGCCGGTGCTCGATCTCGGCGAGACCCCGGGGGTCACGCCAGAGCGCTGGCGTCTCGTCGTGGACGGCGCCTGCGAGACGCCGCTCACCCTGTCGTTCGCGGAGCTCCTGGAGCTCCCGCAGGTCGAGCTCGAGGCCGATTTCCACTGCGTGACCGGCTGGTCGATCCTGGACCTCGCCTACCGCGGCGTCCGGCTCGAGACCGTGCTCGCGCTCGCGCGCCCGCACGCCGACGCGACGCACCTCATGGCGCACGCGTCGGACGGCTACTCGACGAACCTTCCGCTCGAGGAGGCGCTCAAGCCCGACGTCCTCCTCGTCCACGCGGTCGAAGGCGCGCCACTCGCCCGCGCGCACGGGGGACCGGTGCGCGTGGTCACCCCGCAGCTCTACGCGTGGAAGGGCGCGAAGTGGGTCTCTCGCCTCGAGCTCATGACGCACGATCAGCGAGGCTACTGGGAGATCCGCGGGTACTCGAACACCGCGTACCCGTGGCGCGACGATCGGATGTGGTGAGCTACTTCTTCTTCGCGAAGCGTCGGAAGAACCCGACGATCTGCCCCTCGGCGTCCTTCCAGCCGATCTCGGCGGCAGGCTCGTCCTCGTCGCTGTCGACCCAGATGCCACCGCAGGACTCGCACGTGTCGTACGCGAGGGTCGAGCGCTTCTCGCCCCCCTCGACGACCACGAGCTCGACGTTGCACGCGGGGCACATCCCGGTCATCTCGTCGGGGTTCACGTAGCCGCCGATCGCCGAGAGCGCCGGCAGGTTCGCGTGCAGGAGCATCTTGTTCAGGTCCGCGACGTCGCCGACCCACACTCCGCCGCATTCCCCGCAGCGCTGCACCACGCTGTCATCGTGGGCGATCTCGTTCATCTCTGCGCTGCACCGCGGGCAATCCATGACGGAGAAGGGTCCTCCTCGGGACCTTTGAGGCACTGACTCAGGGAAGGGGATCCAAGCGAAACGCCGGGTCTATCCAGGGACTTCCCGGATACTAGGCAGAAGCCATCCGAGCTTTCAACGGACTTTCGGCTCCTCGGCCTCGGAGCAGACCCTGCGAAGGGCCGAGATCAGCCGCCGCAGCCGCTCCGCGTGGAGCTTCAGCGCGACCCGGTTGACGACCAGGCGGGCGGACACGGCGAGGACCTCCTCCTCGATCACGAGCCCGTTCGCGCGGAGCGTCTCGCCGGTCTCGGTGATGTCCACGATCGCGTCGGCGAGCCCGAGCGAGGGGGCGACCTCGATCGAGCCGTGCAGCGGGATGATCTCTGCCGGGATGCCCTTCTTGGCGAAGTGATGCGCGGCGAGCGAGAGGTACTTGGTCGCGACGCGCGGGGCGACCCCGCGGGGGAGGGGCTTCGCGTCCTTGTGCCGGGCGACGATCACCCGGCAGCGCCCGATCCCGAGGTCGAGCGGCTCGTAGAGGTCGCGAGGCTCCTCCCGGAGGATGTCGAGCCCCACGATCCCGACCGCGGCCGCGCCGTGCTCGACGTAGCTCGCGACGTCGGCGGCGCGGATCGAGATGAAGCGCAGCCCCGCCTCGGGCGCGTCGGCGGCGAGCTTGCGCGTGCCGTCGAGGAGCTTCTTCGGGGAGACCCCGAGGGCGCGCTCGAACAGCGCCGACGACTCCTCGAGGAGCCGGCCCTTCGGCACCGCCACCGTGATGATCTCGCCGTTCACGCCTTCTCCCGTCGGATTCGTGCGCCGAGCGGCGCGAGCTTCTCCTCGATGCGCTCGTAGCCGCGATCGAGATGGTACACGCGCTGGATCTCGGTGGTGCCCTGCGCCGCGAGACCGGCGAGGACGAGCGCCGCCGAGGCGCGCAGATCCGAGGCCATCACCTGCGCGCCGGAGAGCGCGGGGACGCCCTTCACGATCGCGGTCTTCCCGTCGACCGCGATGTCCGCGCCGAGCCGCTGCAGCTCCTGCACGTGCATGAACCGGTTCTCGAACACGGTCTCGGTGATCTTGGACGACCCGTCCGCGAGCGAGAGCAGCACCATCATCTGCGCCTGCATGTCGGTCGGGAAGCCCGGGTGGGGCGCGGTGCGGACGTCGACCGGACGCGGCCGTCCGTCGCCGATGACGCGTAGCCCGTCGTCGACCGGGACGACCTCCGCGCCGACCGCGCGGAGCTTCTCGACGAGCGCCTCCACGTGCTCGGCGACGCAGCCCTTCACGGTCACGTCACCGCCGGGGAGGGCGCCCGCGACCAGGAACGTGCCCGCCTCGATGCGATCGGCGATGACGACGTGGTCGATCGGCCGGAGCGACTCGACCCCCTCGATCCAGATCTCGTCGGTCCCGGCGCCCTCGATCCGCGCGCCCATCCGGAGGAGCGCGTTCGCGAGGTCCACGATCTCCGGCTCGCGCGCGCAGTTCCGGAGCAGCGTCTCTCCCTCGGCGAGGGCCGCCGCCATCATCACGTTCTCGGTGCCCGTCACGGTCTGCCCGTCGAACGTGAAGATCGCGCCGCGGAGCCGCCCGCGGGGCGCGACCGCCTCGACGTAGCCGTGCTCGAGCCGGATCTCCGCGCCGAGCGCGGCGAGGCCCTTCAGGTGCTGGTCGATCGGGCGCGCGCCGATCGCGCAGCCGCCCGGCAGGGACACGCGCGCCTTGCCCCAGCGCGCGACGAGCGGCCCGAGCACGACCACCGAGGCGCGCATCGTCTTCACGAGCTCGTAGGGCGCCTCGGGCTGCACCGCCGCCGGGACGCGAATCCAGAGCGCTCCCTTCTCGCCGGCGTTCCGCTCCACCTGGCAGCCCATGTGGCCGAGCAGCCTGCCGAGCGTACGGACGTCCGCCAGGTCGGGCACGTTCCTGACGAGGTGCTCGCCCTCGGCGAGCAGCGCGCCGGCGATGATCGGGAGGGCTGCGTTCTTGGCGCCGGAGGCCGCTACGCTCCCGCGCAGCGGGACGCCTCCGTCGATGAGGATCTTGTCCATTCCACTCCAGGCCCGAGGGCGCGTGCGCCGGCGGGTGTTCCACCGCGCGTGCGTCCCGCGCGGGCCCGTCCGGGGATCGGGCGTCGAGGCGGGCGGATTCTACGTCGGGTGGGGTCCGCCCGCCATGTGGGCCACCGCCAGACGGGGCAGCCCGGCGAGATCTCGCTTCGCCTCCGCGCGCGCGAAGCCGGCTTGCAGGCAGAGCCTCGGCAGCTCGTCCACGTGGTGCTCGTGCATCTCGAGCACGAGCGCGCCGCCGGGGACGAGCCGCGCCGGCGCGCCGGCCACGATGCGGCGGAGGATCGCGAGCCCATCCTGCCCGCCGTCGAGGGCGATGCACGGCTCGCGCCGCACCTCGCGGGCGAGCCCGGCGAGCTCGCCCATCGGCACGTAGGGTGGATTCGAGGCGATGACGTGGAAGCGCTCGTCGCCGTGGACCGCCGCCCACAGGTCCCCGTGGGCGAGATCGACCACGGCCCCGAGCCGGGCGACGTTGTCGCGCGCCACCGCGAGCGCGTCCTCGGAGGCGTCGGTCCCGAGCACGCGCGCGTCGGGTCGCTCGAGCGCGACCGTGATCGCGATTGCCCCGGAGCCGGTGCAGAGGTCGAGGAGGCGCCCGCCCGGCGGGAGCGCTGCGAGCGCGGTGTCGACGACCAGCTCGGTCTCGGGCCGAGGGACGAGCACGCGCGCGTCCACCGCGAACCGCCGGCCGTAGAACTCCTTGTTGCCGACGAGGTACGCGGTGGGCTCACCCTCGCCGCGGCGGCGGACGAGGTCCCGATAGGCGGCGAGCTCCGGGTCGCCGAGCGGCTTGTCGAAGTCGAGGTACAGGCGGACGCGATCGCAGGAGAGCGCGTGCGCGAGCAGCACCTCCGCGGTGAGGCGCGGCGAGTCGACGCCCTTCTTCGCGAAGAACTCCTGCGTCCAGGCGATGAGCTTGAGCGGGGTCCAGCTCCCTGCGCTCATGATCAGACTCGCCGCTCCGCGCCGCCCTCGGCGGCGTTGCCGCGCGAGGCCTCGCGCAGCGCCTGCGCGGCGTAGAACGTGCGGCACGCGTCGATGAGGTCCTGGACGTCGCCGTCCATGACCGCGGGCAGGTTGTGACGCGTGTAGTTGACGCGGTGATCGGTGAGCCGGTCCTGCGGGAAGTTGTAGGTCCGGATCTTCTCCGAGCGGTCGCCCGTCCCGACCTGGCTCTTCCGCGCCGCGTCGCGCGCGCTGCGCTGCTTCTCGAGCTCCATCTCGTAGAGCTTCGCGCGCAGCAAGCGCATCGCCATGTTGCGGTTCTTGAGCTGGCTCTTCTCCTGCTGGCACTTCACGATGATGCCGGTGGGCTTGTGCGTGAGGCGCACGGCGGAGTCGGTGGTGTTCACGCTCTGGCCGCCCGAGCCGGTGGAGCGGAAGACGTCCATCTCGATGTCGGCCGGGCTCACCTGGATGTCGATGTCCTCGGCCTCGGGCATCACCGCCACGGTGACGGTCGAGGTGTGGATGCGCCCCTGCGCCTCGGTGGCGGGGACGCGCTGCACGCGGTGCACCCCCGACTCGTACTTGAGCCACGAGTAGACCTGGTCGCCCGAGATGTTGACCGTCACGTCCTTCACGCCGCCGAGGTTCCCGCCGGAGGTGTCCGCGACCTCCACGCGCCAGCCGCGCCGCTCGGCGTAGCGCAGGTACATCCGCAGGAGCTCGGCCGCGAAGAGGCCCGCCTCGTCGCCGCCCGCGCCCGCGCGGATCTCGAGGATGACGTCCTTCTCGTCGGCGGGGTCCTTCGGCACGAGGAACAGCTTGAGCTGCTCCTCGGCGGGATCGACCCGAGGCCGGAGCTGGGCGAGCTCCTCCTTCGCCATCTCGCGCAGATCGGCGTCCTTCTCCGAGAGGAGGGCCTCGTTGTCCCCGATGTCCTTCACGAGCCTCCGGTAGGTGCGGAGCGCCTCCACGGTGGGCTCGAGCGACGCGCGCTCCTTGGACACCTTGCGGAAGCGCTCGCCGTTCGAGGCGACGGAGGGATCCGAGAGGAGGGCGGTGAGCTCCTCGAAGCGCTGCTCGATCGCCTCGAGCTTCTTCAGGACTTCCTGGGACAGCATGGGGGCACGTTCTTAACCGCTCCAGGGCACATGCGGCAAGGCGCCTGGGGGCCGTGAATCAATCCCCGGACCGAGGCAGGCGGACGAGACGCGAGCAGCGCGAGGCGCGACGACCGCCGTGGCGACGGGAGGGGGTTGGTTTACGGCCTCTTCAGCGCGGCGGACCGCCACCTTTGCGCCGCGCCCCGGCGGGAGGGATGATGCCCGGCCGTGGACGGCCGGATCGTCATCCGAAACGGGATCGTTCCCCCGTCGGGCGCGGGTGCGACCGTCGTGGTGGAGGGACGCCGCGTCGTCGAGGTAGCCCCGCCGGGCCGCCGGGTCGATGGGCGGCCGGGCGACTGGGACGTAGACGCCGATGGCCGCCTCGTGGTGGCGGGGATGATCGACGCTCACACCCACCTCGCCCTC
>DATIDF010000076.1:0-4128 GCA_035456445.1 Anaeromyxobacter sp. | reverse complement strand
GCAGATCATCGGCTACGTCGGCTCGACCGGCCTCTCCACCGGGCCTCACCTCCACTACGCGGTCAAGCGCGGCGGCCGGTACGTGAACCCGATGCAGCTCAAGATCCCGCGCGACGCCCCGCTCCCGGCGAGCGCGCTCACAGACTTCCGCGAGCAGATCGCGCCGCTCCGCGCGCAGCTCGCGGGTCCTGTCGCGTTGAATTGAGCCCCGAGCCCGAGCCCGCGCCCGAGCCCGAATCGGGGGCGGGGCTCGTTCACGGGCTCACGCCAACCGAGCTGCGCCGTGATGGCGGTGATCGCTCGAGTTGACCCGCCTGCCGCGCGCCCTTCGACAGGCTCAGGGCGAGCGGTTTCTTGATCCGCTCGTGCTGAGCTTGTCGAAGCACGAGCGGGGAAGGATCGACGCAGGCGGCCACGGCCATGAGATCACGGCGTCCTCAGGGCGCCCTGCCCTCGGCGTCCCTCGTCAGCGCGGCCCCGCGATGACGCGCGCGAGCGCGGCGCGGAGCACGTCCAGCCGGACGGGCTTCTCGAGGCACGCGTCCGGCGCGATCTCGGTCGCGCGGCGCGCCTCGTCGGTGAACGCACCGGCGGTCATGAACAGGACGCGACCGTCGAGGTCCGGCGCGAGCGCGACGAGCCTCCGGTGGAGCTCGAGCCCGGTCATGTCGGGCATGACGAGATCGGTCAGGATCGCGTCGAAGCGCTCTCCCCGCTCGATGAGCCGGAGCGCGGTGCGGGCGGAGGAGACGACCGTAACGTCGTGATCGGCGGCGAGGGCACGGCGCAGCGAGGCCGCCACGAGCCGCTCGTCGTCCACGACCAGCACCCGGCTGCGCGGGACCGCCGGCGCCGCCAGCCGCGGCGCGCGAGCGCCGGACGCCCCCTGCGGCGCGGTGGCGGCCGGGAGGACCACCCGGAACGTGGCGCCGCTGCCAGGCGTGCTCTTCACCTCGAGCCGGCCGCCCAGCCCCTGGACGATGCTGCGGCAGATGCTGAGCCCGAGACCGGATCCCTGGCCGGCGGGCTTGGTCGTGAAGAACGGCTCGAAGATGCGGGGCAGGACCGCGGGCGAGATCCCCGCGCCCGTGTCGGTCACCTCGACCGCGACCAGCCCGCCGGGCTGCTCGCGGGCGGAGATGCGGATGACGTGCGAGATGGCGTCGCCCTCGGGGATTGCCTGGGCGGCGTTCGCGAGCAGGTTCACGAACACCTGCGCCAGCCGCGCCGGGCTGCCCTGGACCGGGGGGACGCGGCGGACGTCCTTCTCCAGCCGGGCGCGGTGACGGATCTCGTTCCAGGTCATCGCCACCGAGGAGCGAAGCACCGCCTCGAGATCGGCGGGGCCGTCGTCCTCGCCGCTCGTGCTCCGCACGAACGTGCGGAGGTCCTGCAGGATGAGGCCGAGCCGCTCCACGCCCTCGACCGACTCCTGGAGCGCCTCGCGGATCTCCGCGCCGGCGCGCTCCGGGACGAGCTTCGGCACCGCGCCCGCGAGGTACTCGAGGTTCGCCGCGACGTAGGCGAGCGGAGTGTTGAGCTCGTGCGCCACGCCGGCGGCGAGCGAGCCCACCGAGATGAGGCGATCGGCGAGCGCCAGGCGCGTCGCGACCTCGCGGCGCGAGGTGACGTCGCGGAGCATCGCGAGCGCGACCCCCGGCTGGATGTCCGGGACGACGTCCCACTCCACCACCCGGGTATCGCTCGCCGTCGTCACGGTCCCCTCGCCCTGCCGCGGGGTGCGCGGGGCGAGGTCGAGATCGGTGCGGACCACCTCCGACGGCCGGTGACCGCGCAGCGCCTCGAAGCTCGTGCCGAGGATCTGCTCCGCCGCCGCGTTCACGTCGAGGCAGCGGCCCTCGCGATCGACGATCGCGAGCCCGTCCCGGGCGTGATCGAAGACGGCGCGCGCGAGCCGCTCGCGCCCACGGAGCGCCTCCTGCGCCGCCCGCGCGTCGATCGAGGTCGCCACCACGTTCGCGACCGTCTCGAGGAAATGGATCTCGTCCGGCACGAAGTGGCGCGAGCTGCGCCCGGCGACGAGCAGCACGCCGTGGGCGCGCTCGTTCCCGCGCACCGGCACGGCGAGCGCGGCGGAAGCGCCGGCCGCGCTGAGCAGCGAGTCCGCGAGGCGGCCGTCTCGGACGACGTCCGAGGTGTGCGCCGGCTTCCCGCTCGCGCGCGCGAGGCCCGCGAGCGTCATCACGACCGGGACGGCGTGACCGCGCGGAACCGGGACGCCGGCGGCGGCGCGCACGGCGAGGCCGCCACCCTCCGGCTCGAGGTAGGCGCCGGCGGAGAGCTCGAGGGCGCTTGCCGCGAGCGAGGCGGCCGCGTCGAGGACGTCCTGGACCGACGGCAAGCCGAGCGCGAGCTGGCTCACGCGCGCGAGCGCCGCGGCGCGGCGCAGCTCCGCGTCCAACCGCAGCGCGTCCTCGCCGCGCGCATCCGCCGGGTCACGCCGCGCCTGCGCGTCACGCCAGCGCGCGACGATGTACACGGGGTTCTCCCGCGGCCAGGGTCGCGCGGAGAACTCGACCCAGCGCAGCCGGCCGTCGGCGCAGCGGATGCGGACCTCGATCGGGATGGCGTCGTCGAGCGGCGCGGAGCGGGCGCTGGCGAGGCTCGCGAGGTCCTCCTCGCTGACGAACGACCAGGCGTTCTTGCCGATCACGTCGTCCGGGCGGAAGCCCGTGAGCCGCTCGGCGGCGTCGTTCAGGTACAGGATGTCGCCCGCCGGCGTGAGGACGCCGACGAGATCGTCGGAGAACGCGGCGACGGCCGCGTGCAGCCCCGCCCCGAGATCGCCCACGTGGCGCTGCACGCCCTCGGGCGCACCCTCGCCCGGACGGAGCCCGCCGGCGCGCTCGAGCTCGGCGACGCGGTGGTAGAGGACTGCGAGCTCGCGGAGGAGCTCGGGAGTGGTGGAAAGGGCCATCGCCGGCCTCCCCTACAGGGTGAGGCCGCATCCTACGACGCCGACGGACCGATAGCGCGCCTCGCCTCGCGCGAGCTCGAAGACGCGCCGCGTCGTGGAGTGGCGCCTCTTTACCTGCGTCGGCGGCGGGCGCGCTCCGCGGTGAGCGTCTTACCGCTCCACTCCTTGCCGTTCAGCGCAAGAACCGCCGCCTCGAGGCCCTCGGGCGGGACCTCGACGAAGCTGTGCGTCCGACGCACCTCCACCGTTCGCGGCTCGACGCCCGGAGCGAGCGCCGCGACGACCTCGCGCACGCGCGCCTCGTCGGCGCCGTCCTGCTCGCCCAGCGAGAGGAAGATCTTGGGGCGTTGCGGCCGATCCGCCGCATCGGCGGTTGCGGCGCCGTTTGCGGGGGCGCCGTTTCCGGGTGCCGCGGCGTTCCCCGCGGAGGTGGCGCCCTCGACGGCGCCGGCCGGCGCGCCGGCCTCGCCCTGCGGGTCGCTCCGGCGCTCGCCGCGCCCGCGCCGCGACCGGCGCCCGCCTTCGCGCGCTCCGGTCGAGCCCGCGTCGGCATCCACCTCGACCGCGATCTCTCGCGTCGCACCGGCGTCCCCGGCGGCGGAGGCCGTTGCGCTGGCGGCCGGCGCGGCCTCGCCGCGCTCGCGGCGCGGCTCCCGCGACCGCTCCGCGCGCTCGCCGCGGGCGGGCCGCTCGCGCTCGCCGCGCCGGGCGCGATCACGATCACGCCCGCGGCCCTCGCGACGGCCCTCGGTCTGCTCGCGCCGCACGTGCACCTCGAGCTTGTGCTCCGCCTTCTCGCGGTCCTGCGCCCGCTCCATGCGGTGGTGGGTGAAGAAGTACTTGAGCGCGAACGCGACCAGGAACTCGCCGTCCGGGCGGTTCCGGAGCTCCTGCGAGAGCGGGATGAACGCCTCGAAGATGGACGCGCTCATCGCCTCCTTGAGTTCGACGACGTGCCGATCCGTCCAGAGGCGCCGCGCCTCCTCCGGCGTGGGGAGCTTCTTCTCCTCGAAGGCGATCCCGTACTTCTTCTGGAGCGCCGAGAGCGTGTGGATGTCGCCGCCGGAGACGAGCGACAGGCTCGTCCCCTTCTTGCCGATGCGGCCGGTGCGGCCGACGCGGTGGAGAAACACCGCCGGGTCCTCGGGGAGCGTGTAGTTCACGACATGCGAGAGGTCGGAGATGTCGAT
>DATIDF010000075.1:0-8160 GCA_035456445.1 Anaeromyxobacter sp. | reverse complement strand
TCAAGGCGACCCCGGTGAAGTAGGCGGCTCGGGCTCGTCACGCGACGGGCAGGGTCAGCGTGAACGTCGCGCCGCGCCCCGGCGCCGACGCCACCTCGAGCCGCCCGCCGTGCTCCTCCGCGATCCGCTGCGCGATCGCGAGGCCGAGCCCGGTCCCGCCCTCCTTCGTCGTGAAGTAGGGCTCGAAGACGTGGGGCAGGTCCTCCGGCGCGATCCCCTCGCCCGTGTCCGCGACCGCGAACGCGACGCCCTCCGGGACGCGCCGGGCGGACACGGTGAGCGTGCCGCCGCCCGCCAGCGCGTCGAGCCCGTTGCGGACGAGGTTCAGGAGCAGCTGGACGATCTGGTCGCGGTCCGCGAGGACGGGCGGCAGCCCGGTCGCGGCCTCGCGCACGATGGCGACGCCGGGCGGCGGCTCGGGGAACAGGCCGAGCGCGGCGGCGACGAGCTCCTCCGCGGCGATCGGCGCGCGCTCGGGCGCGGGCAGTCGCGCGAACCGGCTGAACTCGTCGACGATGCGCTTCAGGCGCCGGACCTCCTCGCCGATCGCGCGGGTGCCCTCGTCGAAGATCTCGCCGAAGTCGGGGCGGGCGCGTGCGTGCGCGTCGCGGAGCGTCTCGACGCTCATGGCGATGGGCGTGAGCGGGTTCTTGATCTCGTGCGCGAGCCGCCGCGCTACCTCACGCCAGGCGGCGACGCGCTCGGCCTGCGCGAGGCGGGCGCGGCTCGCGGCGAGGTCGGCGGTCATGCCGTTGAACGCGCGCACCAGCTCGCCGACCTCGCCCGCGCCGCGCGCCTCGACGCGCGCGCCGAGGTCGCCCGCGGCGACGCGCAGCGCGGCGGCGCGGAGCGCCTCGACGGGGCGCGTGACTCGCGAGGCGAGGAGCGTGCCGAACGCGGCCGCGGCGAGCGCGCCGGCGAGGAGCGCGGCGAGGAACGTCGCGAGGACGACGAGTCGCGCGCGCGCGAGTCCCGCGGAGGTGAGGCGGACCTCGACGGTGGCGACGGGGGCGTCCGGCGGGCCGAGCGTGAGTCCGCGCACCGGAGCGCCGAGCGCGCCGAGGCGCGCGGAGAGACGGCTCGCGAGGTCGGGCGCGGCGTCGAGCGCGGCGGCGGGAGTCCCCCGCCGCGCAGGCGCCGCGGTCTGCGCGGGCGCGGCGGCCTCGGCGAGGAGCGCCCCGTCGGCGGCGCGGATGGCGATCTCGCCGCCGGTGAGAGCGGCCAGGCGCGCTGCCCGCTCCTGGCCGAGCGCGAGGCCGCCGGCGAGCCGGAGCGGCGCGTCGCCCGGCACGGCCGCCCAGGCGACGACGGCGAGCACCGGCTCCACGCCCTCGGGCGCGGCGCGCGCCACGACGCGCGGCGCGGCGCGCCCGGGCGCCGTCGCGAGGAGCGCCGCGACGTCGGGGTCGACGTCGCCGGCGCGGCCCGGCAGGTGGCCCGACGAGACGATGCGGCCGTCCGGCTCCGCGACCGCGAGCACGTCGAGCCCGCGCGCCTCCATCCACTCGCGCGCGCGAACCGCCGCGTCGGCGGGCGAGACCGCGCCGCTCGCGAGGTCGCGCGCGAGCGCCTCGGCGTCCGGCCCGCGCGCGAGCTCGTCGATCGTCGCGGCTGCCTCTCGCGCGAGACGCGCGAGCTCGCCGTCGAGGGCCCGGACCGCGCCGTCGAGCCGCGCGGCGTGCTCGGCGGAGAGCGCGTCCGAGAGCGCGCGCGACACCGGAACGAGCGCGGCGGCGAGCGGGACGGCCGCGAAGAGCGCGAAGGCGATGGCGAGCTTCGTGCGGAGCCTCACGGTGCGTGGACCTCCGCGCCGAGGCGCCATAGCGCGCCTGGATCGACGAGCCCGTCGGGCCCGGCGGCGATCCCCCGCAGCCCCGGGCCGGTAGACGTGCGCGCTGCGGTCGCGACGAGCGGGACGAGGTCGAGCTCGCGGGCGACCCGCTCCGCCGCGGCCGCCGCCTCGCCGCCCTCGAGCCCGGCGAGCGCCGCCATCGCGCGGCGCGAGGCGGCGGCGCCGCGCGTGGCGAACGCGATCTGGCCGGCCGCGAGGGCAGGGCGGGTGGCGAGCACGCGCACCTCGACGAGCGCGATCTCGTAGTCGCCGGCGGCGAGGCGCGCCGCGAAGCGCTCTCGCTCGACCGCCTCCACCGCGGCGGCGATGCCGCGGTCGAAGAGCGTGACCTGGAGGCGGTCGGCGATCGCCCGCGGATCCGTCGCATCCGTGCGCACGAGGATCCGGACGCGTCCAGGGGGGGCGCCGCCGGGATCACGCGCGGTCTGGGCGGAGGTCGAGGCGCCCGCCAGGAGCGCGGGTGGCACGAGCGTCTGGAGCGGGACCGCCGCGCCGCGCACGAAGCGGCGGGCGAGCGCGCCGCGATCGACCGACGCGAGCTCGGTTCGGACGCGCGCCCTCCCCGCCCCGAGCCCCGGCCCGAGCGCCGCGACGGTGACGCGGAGCGCGGGGAGTGCGGGGCCGGCCGCCCCTCCGGCAGCCTCGGGGCGCAGGACGAGCTGAGCCTCGCCCCGCGCGAGGAGCCGTGCCGCGGTCCGCGCGTCGGCAGCGCGCAGCGCGAGCGCGTCGAGGAAGGGCCTGCCGCCCGCCGCCGCCAGGTTCGCGCGCAGCAGCGCCGAGCCGCGGGCGGGGGCCGCCGCGGCGACGAAGGGACCCAGGCCCGGCACGGCGAGCGGGAGGGCGGCGAGGAGCTCGGGAAGCTCGGGGAGCGGGAACGCGAGCGAGAGGACCAGGTCGCGCTCGGACACGACCCGGATCCCCTCCGGCGCCGCGGCGTGGCCCGCGAGCACCGCGTCGGCGCCGGCGATCGGGAGCGCCGCCCATGCGTGCGGCGACGCGGGGGCGCGAGCGAGGAGCCGCGCGATCGTGGCGCCCACCTCGGCCGCGCCCAGCGGCGCGCCGGCCGCCGTCGCGAGCCCTTCGCGCACGCGGAGCCGGAAGGTGCGTCCCCCGTCGTCGGACGCGGGGACCTCGGCGAGCACGCCCGGCGCGAGCCGTCCCTCCGCGTCGCGCCCGAGGAGCGGCGCGCTCGTCGCGCGCGAGAGGAACAGGTCCGCCGCGTCCTCCGCGAGCGCGGGATCGGGGGCGCGCGCGTCGCCGGGCAGCGCGACCGTCGCGGTGCCACCCGGGGCCGGGCGAACGCCCCCTGAGGCGAGCCCGGGTGCGAGCGCGAGCGCGAGCGCGAGCGGCGCGGCACGGAGGCACCGGCTCATCGGAGCTCCCGCGGATCCGCGCTGACGAGGAGGAGCTCGGTCGAGACGCCTTCGGTCCCACTCACGATCGCGGCGAGGACCGCGTCGTCCACGCCGTCCCCGGTCACATCGCCACCCGCGCCGGCGAGGATCATTCCCTCGATCGGGAGCGACTCGAGGATCGGTGGCGTGGCGGCGTCCGCGGCGAGCACGCGGACGCGATCGGGTGGGCCAGCGACCGGAGCGGAGGCGACGATCTCGGCGATCCCGTCCCCGTCGAGATCGGCGAGCGCGAAGCCGCTGCCGATGGAGTGGTGAGGGGGAAGCGGGTGGGAGGGCGTCCTTCGACCTCGCTCCGCGGCTGTCGCCTCCCTCGACTCCGCGCCGCTGGTGGCGGCGCCACGCTCGGGACGAGTGGCCTCGGGAGATCCAGTCGACGTCGGGGTCGTCATCGCGAGCACTGCCGGCTCGAGGTCCGGCCCGATGAGCTCGAGCTGGAGGTTCGTCCCGAGCGCCGCGAAGGCGACGGGTCCGCCGTGCGGTGCAGCGGCGACGCCGTAAAGGAACCGCGGGGAGCGCGCGGACGGGACCGTGTCGGGCGAGCGCGCGAGCGCGTCCTCGAAGACCCCCGTCCCGGGTGCGAAAGCGCCGAAAACGGCGCCCGCCTGGCCTGCGCAGAGCGGCGCCGCGGCGAGCGACGCGACCCGCTCGATCGCGCCGTCGCGGAGCGCGAGCACGTCGGCGGTAGCGCCGCCCGCGTAGGCGACGGCCACGCGGCCTGCGCCGAAGTCGCCGATCGCGATCGCCGCCGCCGCGTCACGCACCGGTGTGCGCGCCGCGGGATCCACGCCGTGGCGCGCGAGCGCAGCGCCGGTGGGCGACAGGAGCAGCACCGCGTCCGTCAGCGCCACCGCGATCGCGGTGGCGCCGGTCCCGCCCGGATCCCCGATGGCGAGCGCGAGGACGCGGCCGGGGACGCGCGAGAGCGGGCGGACCGTCGCGAACGGCGCGCCCGCCGGTCGTCCTTCGCGTGCGAGAACGAGCGCCTCGGCGTCCGCGGGCGCGCGCGCCGAGACGAGACGCGGCGGGATCGCGCGCGCGCCGGGGCGGTGCTGCAGGAAGAACGACGGCCAGGCGGGGATCACCTCCGCGACGAGCGCGAGCTCGCGGCGCCCCGGCACCAGCCCGCCCTGGACCCGCACGAGCCAGTCCTGCCCGCCGGCGCGGGCGGCGGCCTCGGCGTCCGCCGCTCCCCGGACCGGCGTCACCGCGTAGCCCGCCTCGGCGAGCGCGCGCTCGAGCGCGGCCTCGAGCGGGCGCGCGAGGGCGGGGGCACGCGTCTCCACCGCGAGCGCGAGCTCGCGGCGTCCTTCGGCGGGTGCCCCGATCTCCGCCGCGAGCGCCTCCGCGGCGGCGCCGACGGACGGGGGGGCCGCGGCGGCGCGCAGCGCGGCGGCGAGCGCGAGCGTGGCGGCGGCGAGGCGCATCGCCCTTAAGATGACACGAATCTCATGGCGCCCGTCGCTTGCTTGGAGCCGTCGCGAGACGCGCGATGCCGTCCCTCGACTTCGCGCCGACTGCGTCGGCGCTACGCTCGGGATGAACGGACCCGAGCCGGGCGCTCCGAGGAATGAGCACCGCAGGCGCGCCTTCAAGGCGGCGCCCCGGAGGGCGCCTCAAAGAAGAGAACGTCGAGGAGCGCAACGACGAGGCCGCCGCCCGCTCATCCCGAGCGTAGGTCCCGCGAAGCGGGACCGGAGTGAAGGGACGCAGGCAGGCAGCGTGCGTCGTAGCAGGCTCCAGGCGAGCGGGTGGCGCCATCAATGATCGTCCATGAAGAAGTTGGCGGGTGCCGCGCCCGCATCGCTCCGCGCCGACTCGGCCGGCGCCGTGCCCGCGAGGAACGCGAGCGCCGGGGCCTCGGCGCTCTCGAGCGCGACGAGGCCCGTCGCAGGGTCGACTCGCACCAGCTCGACGCCCGCGACTCCCGCGAACTCCGCCGCGGGGTGTCCGCCGACCGCCGCCTGCATGAAGGCGAGCCACGCGGGCAGCGCCGCGCCCGCGCCCGTCTCGCGCGGCCCGAGCGGCGTGTGATCGTCGAACCCGATCCAGACGCCCGCGACCACCTCGGGCGTGAAGCCCACGAACCACGCGTCGCGGTGCTCCTGCGCCGTCCCGGTCTTCGCAGCGACGGGGCGCCCGAGCGCGCGTGCCCCGGCGCCGGTTCCGCCCTCGACCACCGACCGCATCATGCTCTGCAGGACGTAGGCGACGTCGGGGCGGGTGCCCTCCGCGGGGAGCGTGAACTCCGGCGGCGGTGCGTTCGCGGGCGGAGCGAGGTCGTCCGCGCCCTCGGTGCCGTCGGCGAACGCCGCCGGCTCGGGCTCCGCGGCGTCGTGTGCGGGCTCGGTCTTCCAGGGCGGGAGCGCGGGCGCGTGCTCCTCGAGGACGTTGCCGTGCCGGTCGCGTACGCGCAGGACGATGATCGGCGCCGCGAAGAAGCCGCGCGCCGCGATCGACGCGTAGGCGTTCACGAGCTCGATGGGGAACACCTCGCCCGTGCCGAGCGCGAGCGTGAGGTTCCTCGGCAGCTCGGAGGAGAGGCCCATGCGGCGGGAGAAGCCGATGACGGCATCGACGCCGAGCGCGTCGACGAGCTTCACCGAGACGGTGTTCTTCGACTGGGCGAGCGCGGTCGAGAGGAGCATCGGGCCGTCGAACGCGTCCTTCTCGAAGTTGCGGGGCTTCCACTCCTTGCCGGTCCAGGGATCCCGGTAGAGGTCGGGCGTGTCGTACACGACGGTGCCGGCCGTGAACCGGCGCGACTCGATCGCCGCGCCCCACACGAACGGCTTCATCGCGCTGCCCGGCTGGCGCCGCGCCTGCGTCGCGCGGTTGAACTGCGAGGCCCGGAAGTCGTAGCCGCCGACGAGCGCGCGGACGCCGCGGGTCACCGGGTCGATCGCGACGAGCGCGCCCTGCACCTTGGGCGTCTGCTCGAGGGCGAGCGCGAGCGGCTTGCCCTCTCGCGCCGCGCGCTGCGGCGGCAGCTTCGCCGGGAGCACGCGCACCGGGACCACGTCGCCCGGGCGGACCACGGCGCTCATCTTGCGCGGCGTGGCGGTGGCGGAGGTCGGATTCCACTTGCGCGCCCACTGCGCGTCGGCGAGCGCGATCACGCCACGCGCGCCGCCGAGATCGACGGCGGCGCTCCGGTCGTCTGCGGCGGTCACGAGCCCGGCGTACACCTCGCCCGTCTCGAGGACGCGCGCGCGCGCCATCCGCGCGACGTCCTGCTCCTGCTCCTCGCCGGGCTCGATGTCCTCCGGGTTCACCGACGCGAGGTCCCAGACGAACACCTGATCCGGCCGCGCCCGCGTGCCGGCGAGCCGCTCGCGCCACAAGGGCATCGCCGCCTCGATCTGCGGCGGCTCGAGATGGACGATCGGGCCGCGGAAGCCCTGGCGCTTGTCCACCGCGCGGAGGGCCGCCTCGAGGGCCTGCTCCGCGGCGCGCTGCATGCCCGGGTCCATCGCGACGTCGACCTGCAGCCCCTCCGTCTCGACCACCTCGGCGCCGTACTTCTCGTCGAGGACGCGGCGGACCGCGTCCGCGTACCACAGGCCGGTCTGATCCGGCTCGGGCGGTCGGGTGACGATGGGCCGCGCCACCTCCGCGGCGGCCTGCTGCTCGGTGATGAAGCCCTCCTCCGCCATCCGGCGCAGCACGTACCGCTGTCGCTCCTTGGCGCGCTCCGGGTGGTTCACCGGCGAGAGCCGCATCGGCGACTGGACGATCCCGGCGAGCGTCGCCGCCTCGCCGAGGGAGAGCTTCCGCACGCTCTTCCCGAAGTAGAAGCGGCTCGCCTCCTCGACGCCGTAGCGCAGGTGCCCGAGGTAGATCTGGTTCAGGTACAGGTAGAGGATCTCGTCCTTCGTGAGGTTCTCCTCGAGCCTCGGCGCGAGGAAGAGCTCCTTCACCTTCCGCTTCACCTTCCAGTCGGTCGCGAGCAGGAACGTCTTCACCACCTGCTGCGTGATCGTCGAGCCCCCGCAGGCGACCCCTCCGCGGAGCAGCCCCTTCACCGCGCAGCGCGCGATGGCGAGGTAGTTCACGCCCTCGTGCTCGTAGAAGCCGGCGTCCTCGGCGGCGAGGACCGCCTTGCGGACGACGGGCGGGATCTCCTCCAGCGGGACCACGGTCCGCCGCTCGCGCGCGAACTGGAACACCTCCTCACCGTCGGCGCCGAACACGCGCGTGGAGACGAGCGGGTCGTAGTCCTTGAGCGTGTCGAACGCCGGCAGCCCGTGCGTCCAGGCGATCACGACGCCCCCGCCGAGGAGCGCGACGACGAGTGCGACGACGCCGGCGAGGCGCAGCAGGCGGCGGGCACGGCGGGAGAGGCGACGCAAGCGGGCGGGCTCCTGGGACGCGGGTTCGCCCGCCGGGGGGGCGGGCGGAGAGGCGCCGTCTGGGGTGGAGGTCTGCACGGCGAGGGGTCGAACGATAGCGCCGGGTGCGGCGCCGGGCAAAGCGGGACGAGCGCGCGGGGACATGTCGGGCCCCAGGCGAGAGCAGCCGCCGTGCCAGGCGCGTCAGGCGCGCGCGGACCGAGGAACAGCCGGGATGGCGGGTCATTCCGGGGGCGCGTGGCCCGGGAGACGCGGCCGGGTGTGGGGGAGGGGACACGGCCAATACCACCGCGACCACGACCACGACTACGACTACGACGAGGACGAGGACGACGATACCGAAAGGCCGCTCATCCCGAGCGTAGCGCCGCCGCGCCGCGGCGGTGCGAAGTCGTGGGACGACTGCGACGAGACGGGGAAGGGGACGACGGGGACGAACGGGAACGGGGGTGTGTGCGCGGGCTCCTACGGGGCATCGCCGCCGCGCCTCACGCCCAGCGCGCGCATCTTCTTGTACAGGTGGCTGCGCTCGAGCCCGAGATCG
>DATIDF010000074.1:0-15142 GCA_035456445.1 Anaeromyxobacter sp. | reverse complement strand
CAGCGGCCGTGGCCGTCGTCGTGCTGCTCGGGATCGTGGCGGATCCGGTCGTACGCCTCGCGCAGGCGGCCGGCGCCATCCTGCTGTAGCCCTTCGTGGGGCTCGTCCGCGCCCGTCCGTGCCGCGCTCCGCGCGGTGCCGTCCCTCGACTTCGGTCCCGCTTCGCGGGACCTACGCTCGGGATGAACGGACCCGAGCCGGGCACACGACGACCGAGCAGCGCAGGCGCGCCCTCGAGGCGGCGCCCGAGGGGCGCCTCAAAGAAGAGGGGCGTCGAGCAGCGCAGGGAGGAGTCTGCCGCCCGCTCATCCCGAGCGTAGGTCGCGTTCGCGACGCGAACGCGACCGGAGTCGAGGGACGCAGGCAGGCAGCGTGCGTCGCAGCAGGCTCCGGGGTTGCTTCACGGCCTCTTAGGCCGGACGCGCCAGCGCGTCGGCGGCGAACGGCTTCGGCAGCGCCTGCGCGCGAGGGTGACGGCGTGCGGCGTGAGCGACGAGGTCCTCGTGCGGTCCGGTCACCACCGTACGCACTCCGGCCGCGGTCGCCGCCTCGAGCACGGCGTCCGCGCCCAGCAGGTGAGCGTCCACCACGCAGCAGTCGAGCCGACCCTCGCCGATCCGTGCGAGCGCGTCGTCGGCCCCGCCCGCGGAAGCGGCGGCGTGGCCGTCCAGCCTGAGCGCGATCGCGAGGGCCTCGCGGAAGTTGCGGTCACCGTCGACGATGAGGAACGAGGCCATGCGAGCGGCGACCCGCGGTGAAGAAAAAAAAGAAGTGCAAAGCGCAGCTGAAGTGGCGGGGGGGGACCTCCTTCAACAGGCTGCTTTGCACTTCTCGCCACGAATGGAGCAACATCGGTGCCATCTGGGGCTTGCGCTCGGCACATCGAGCTCAGCCCAGCGAATCCGAAGACTTGGCCCAAACCGTCGGTCCGGCCAGGGGTCGCGGGAAAGTCGCCTTCGCGACGCTGCATTGCAGCCGTGAAAGATGGCGTTGCACTGCTGAAATGCTCCCGCCAATTGCCGCAGGCCGGGGGTGGCGCGGGAGACGGCAGCCGCGATCGGCCCCGCGAGGGGATCAGGGCGTCAGCGGGCCGCGGCCCTCGATCGAGAGCCGCTTCATCTTCCTCCACAGCGTCGTCGCGGAGACGCCGAGCTCGCGCGCGACGCGGCCGAGGTCGCCCTCGCAGCGCGCCAGCGCCGCCTCGATGGCGCGGCGCTCCGCGTCCTCCACTGCCTCGGCGAGGGTGCGCGCCGCGTCCCCGGGCGGCGGGGCGGAACCGCGTGCGGGCTCGAGCTGGACGTCGGCGGCGCGGATCTCGCGGCCCGGCGAGAGCGCCGCGGCCTGCTCGATCGCGTTCTCGAGCTCGCGGACGTTGCCGGGCCAGTCGTGGGTGAGCAGTCCGGCGAGCGCCTCCGGGGTGAGGACCTTCCCCTCGCCGGTGCGGTGGTTGTAGCGCTGCACGAAGTGCGCGGCGAGGAGCGGCACGTCCTCCCGCCGCTCCCGAAGCGGCGGGATCCGGACCGGCACCACCGCGAGGCGGTAGTACAGGTCCTCGCGGAAGCGGCGCTCCGCGATGGCGCGACGGAGGTCCTGGTTCGTCGCTGCGATCACCCGGACGTCCACCTGGACCGGCGTCGACTCGCCCACCCTGCGGATCTCGCCCTCCTGCAGCGCACGCAGGAGCTTCGCCTGGAAGCCGGGCGCGGTCTCGCCGACCTCGTCGATGAAGAGGGTGCCGCCGTTCGCCTCCTCGAACATGCCGCGTCGGGCCCGGATGGCGCCGGTGAAGGCCCCCCGCGCGTGGCCGAAGAGCTCGGACTCGAGGAGCGTCTCCGTGATCGCGGCGCAGTTCACGGGCACGAACGGCTTGTCCCCGCGGCGGCTCGCGACGTGGATCGCCCGCGCGACGAGCTCCTTGCCGGTGCCGGACTCCCCCGTGACGAGGACCGTCGCGTCGGTGGGCGCGACGCGCACGACGCGGTCGAGCACCTCGCGCATCGACGCGGAGCGGCCGACGATGTGCTCGAGGCCGTAGCGCTTGCGGAGCTCGCCGGCGAGGAGGCTCACCTCGCCGAGCAGCCGGCGCTTCTCGAGGGCCTTCGAGACGCGGAGGAGGAGCTCGTCCTCCTTGAACGGCTTCGCGAGGAAGTCGTAGGCGCCCTGCCGGATGGCGTCCACGGCGGACTCGATCGTCCCGTAGGCGGTCATCACGATGACCTGGGTCTCCGGGGCGATGCGCTGGGCGGCGCGCAGCACCTCCATCCCGTCGACGCTCGGCATGCGGAGATCCGTCAGGACGACGTCGAACGTCTCTCCCTGGATCCGCTGCACCGCCACCGCGCCGTCCTCCGCTTCCTCGACCGCGTACCCCGCCTGCCGGAGCACGATCGCGGTGGTCGCGCGCATGTTCTTCTGGTCGTCCACGACGAGGACCTTGCCGGCCGCGGGAACGCCGCCGGGAGGCGCGAGGCCCCGTCCGTCCGCCTGGGCGGGCACGCGGCGGGAGATCTCATCCAAGGCCGGGCTCCTTCTCCACGATGGGCGCGACGCGCAGCGGCAGCCGGATGCGGAACACCGTCCCCGCGCCTGCCCGGCTGTGTACCACCAGCTCCCCGCCGTGTCCGTCCACGATCCGCTTCACCACCGCGAGCCCGAGCCCGGTGCCGCTCGCCTTCGTGGTGAAGAAGGGCTCGAAGATGCGGTGGCGGACCTCGTCGGGGATGCCGGGGCCGGTGTCCTCGATGTCGAGGGTCACGGCGCCGTCGTCGCCTCCGAGGCGGACCGTGAGCCGGCCCCCGCGCGGCATCGCCTGGAGCGCATTCACCGCGACGTTGATCACCGCCTGGCGCACGAGCCGCGCGTCCATCGGGACGGGCGGCAGCTCCGGATCCGCCTCGCGGCGGACCTCGACGCCCTGCGGGTTCTGCGCGACGGCGGTCTGGATCGCCTCGTCCACGACGCGCTCGAGCCGCTCGGGGCGGAGCTGCGGCTCGGAGGGGCGAGCGAAGTCGAGCAGGTCGCCGACGATCCGGTTCAGCCGGTCCGCCTCCTCGCCGACGATGTCGAGGAGCAGCTTCGCGTCGCCCGCGGGGCGGAGCAGCCGCCGGAGCGAGCCGAGGGAGTTGAAGATCACGCCGAGCGGGTTCCGCACCTCGTGGGCGACGACGGCCGAGAGCTCGCCGAGGGCGGCGAGACGCTCCTGCTGGATGAGCTGCCGCTGGGCGCGGGCGAGCTCGGCGTAGCTCGCGCGCAGATCCTCGTACAGCCGCGCGTTCTCCGCCGCGACCGCGAGCTGGTTCGCGATCGCCGAGGCGCGCTGGATCTCGGCGCCCGTGAAGCGGCGCGGGCCGCGCGTGTCGATGATGTTCGCCGCGCCGATGGTGCGCTCCCGCACGACGAGCGGCAGGATGAGCACCCCGCGTGCCCCGGTGAGCGCGCGCGCCTCGGGCGCCACGCGGGGGTCCGTCTCGGCGTCCTCGATCGCGACCGGCTCGTGCCGCTCGAGCACCGGCTTCTCGAAGGGCGTGGAGCCGGGCGGGATCCGGCGCCCCAGCAGCCCGCGCAGCGGCCCGGCCACGGCGCGGATCTCGAGCCCCGCGCCGTCGGGGGTGCCGAGCGCGAGGAACGCGGCGGGGCAGTCGACGATGCGAGCGAGGTTCTTCACGCCCTCGCCGAGCACCTGCTCGATGTCGAGCGTCGCGAGGGAGCGGCCGACGTCGTGGAGCAGCGCGAGCTCCTCGGCGCGGCGCCGGGTCTCGGAGTAGAGCCGCGCGTTGTCCACCGCGACCGCGAGCTGGCTCGCGATCGCCATCGCGCGCGAGAGCTCGCCCGGCGTGAACGTGCGCTCCGGGTAGGCGCCGGCGACGAGCGCGACGCCGACGGGCTGGTCGCGGACATGGAGCGGCACGGCGAGCACGGTCGCGCCGTCCGCGCCCGTGCCGGGATCCTCGCGGCCGGTGAGCGGCGCGTGCGCCTCTAGCGCGGCGCGGGCGAGCGAGGGCTCCTCGAGCGACAGCCGCTCCGCGCCGAGGGGCGCGCCCCGGAACGCGGCGCGGCGCAGCACCCGTCCGCGGATGTCGCCGAGGAGGATCGAGCACGCCGGGCTCTCGAGCGTGCGCATGAGCTGCTCGGCGCCCGCGCCGAGCACCTCCTCGAGCTCGAGCGAGGAGGACACGACGCGGGCGACGTCGATCACCGCGGAGAGCTCCGCGAGCCGGTCGCGCGCCGCCTGGTACAGGCGCGCGTTCTCGATCGCCACCGCGAGCTGGTTCGCCACGGTGGTCACGCGCTGCACGTCGGTGTCGGTGAAGTGGCGGATGCGGCGGGACTCGTCGATGAGGAGCACGCCCAGCGGCTCACCGCGCAGGAGCAGCGGCGCCGCGAGGAGGGAGCGCGGGGCGAGCCGGCGCACGAGCTCCGCGTTCACGTCGGGATCGGCGGCGACGTCGTCGACCACGATCGCGCGGCGCTCGCGGATGACGCGGAGGGAGATCCCGGCGTCCACGACGGTGCCACGCGCCGCGGCGAGCTCCTGGGGCGCGAGCCCCGTTCCGGCCACGAGCCGCAGCTCGCTCGCGACCGGATCGTACAGCAGCACCGCCCCGCGGCTCGCGCCGAGCAGCTTTCGGGCCGCCTCGACGCCGTCCCGCAGCACCTGGTCGAGGTCGAGGGACGCCGCCACCGTCCGCCCCATCTCGTTGAGGAGCGACAGCTCCTCCACCCTCGCCCTCGCCTCCGCGTAGAGCTCGGCGTTCTCGAGCCCGACGGCGAGCTCCCCCGCGAGCGCGTTCGCGAGCGCCAGCTCGGGGTCCCCGAAGGTCCGGCCCGGGTCGTCGGCCACGAAGAGCACGCCGCGCGTCGCTGCTCGGGAGGTGAGCGGTACCGCCAGGACCGCGAGCGGCGGCATCCCCGGCGCGGCGCCGAGCGAGCTGCGGGAATCCGCCCTCACCTCGGGGCTCCACACCGGGGCGCGCCGGCGGAACGCCTCCGCCGCGAGCCCTTCCTCCTCGAGGGAGATCCGCAGCTCCGTCGGGTCCACCGGCGCGCCGTACGCCGCCACGCCGCGGAGCGTGCGGCCGTCCCCGTCCGCGAGCAGCACCGCCGCGGCGCGAGCGGAGAGGGCGCGCGCGACCTCGCGGCAGCCGTCCTCGAGCACCGCCCGCACGTCGCCCGGCGCGTTCTCGAAGATCCGCAGCGCGAGCGCGTGGACGGCCTCGAGGTCGGAGAGGCGGCGCCGGACGTCCGAGAAGAGCCGGGCGTTCTCCACCGCGACGCCGAGCTGCACGCCGATGGCCGAGAGCAGGCCGACGTCGCCCGGCTCCAGCTCGCGCCCGCCGGGAGCCCGCGAGAGGACCAGCGCCCCGAGCGCGTGGGCCTTCGCGAGCAGCGGGACGGCGACGAGCGGACCGTCCCCGTGGGCCGCGCGGAAGGCGGCCCACGCCTCCCCGCGCGCGCCGGGATCCCGTCCGTCCACCGGCGCGAGCCGGGTCACCGCGAGCCCGGGGACGCCGTCGTCGACCTGGAGCTGCGCGGCCGCGCGCGCCGCCTCCGGCGCGAGGCCCACCCCCGAGACGAGCAGGAGCCGGTCGCCATCCCGCAGGAACGCGGCGCCGCCCGCGTCGAGCGTGTCGCAGACGCGGCGCAGCGCCGCGTCGAGCAGGAGCACCGGGTCGAGCTGGGCGGACGCGAGCGCGAGATCGTTGAGGAGCGTGAGCTCGCCGACGCGCCGCCGGAGATCCGCGAGCAGGCCGTGCGACTCGATCGCGCCTGCGAAGTGGGCCGCCGCCGCGGCGAGCACGTCGAGGCGCGGCCGCGCGCGCTCCGGCCCGTCCCGGTAACCCGCCGTCATCACGCCCACCACCCGCGAGCGAGCGACGAGCGGCACCCAGGCGCTCGCGGCGAAGCCGAGCCTCGTCACGAGGGCGCCGGCGAGGTCGTCCGCTCGGCCCTCCACCACCCGCGCGTTCCGGTCGCGAACGACGTCCCCGAGGGGCGAGTCGAGCGAGAGGCGGGCGACGTCCTCCGGCATGTCCTCGGCGCCGTCGTGGAACCGGCAGACCAGCTCCCCCGCGCGGTCGTCGAGCACGTGGACGCCGAGGCCGTCGCAGCCGGTCGCGGTTCGCACGAGCTACGCCGCGCGCGAGAAGAAGCTCGGGAGATCCGCGGCGTCGCCGGCGATCGCGCCGAGCCGGTTCAGCGCCGCGAGCTCGGCGTTCCGCCGGGAGAGATCGGCGATGATGCGCGCCGCGTCGAGCGCGGCCGCCACCTGCGCTCCGAAGAGCCGCATCGCGGCGAGGTCGCCGCGATCGAGCCAATCGCCCACGACGACGAGGTAGTGCCGGATGGCGGCGCGCTCGTCGAGGCGCACCGCGATGGCGCGGGAGAGGCCGAGCGCGACCGAGGAGGCGCGCGCCACCTCCGCCACCTCCGCCCTCGAATCTCCGACGAACACCCCGACCTCGGCGCCCCAGTCGTCGGAGTACGCGGCGCCGTCCGTCCAAACCTTGCGGGAGAAGGGGCCCCACGCGCCGAGCATGCCCAGGAACGGCGTCACCTGCGCGTCGAACGCGTCGGCCACCGCCGGCGCCGGCGCCGCCCACTCGAGGCGGACGCCCTCCACCTCCGGACGAAGGAGGAGCGACGTGAGCCCGATCGCGCGCAGGCCATCGCGGACGCGCTCGAAGACGGCGGCCTCGCTCCGCTCGCGCTGGATCGCCACGCCGAGCGCCGCGATCGCCTCCAGGCGCGGGCGCCGGTCCGCGCGCGCGGAGACGTCCCGGATGCGCACGACCACGTCGGGCCCGTCGACGTCGACGCGCAGCTCGATCGCCCGGCGCTCGCCGGCGGGCAGCGCCAGCGCCACCTCGTACTCCAGCGGCGTCGGCTCGCCGCGGAGCCGCCTCGCGTACCGCTCCGCCGTGCGCGCGCGGTCCTCGGGCGCGATGAGCTCGAACGGATCGGTGCCGACGAGCGCCGCGCTCGTGCGCTCGGTGAGCGCCGCCACGAGCGGGCTCGCGTAGAGGATCTTGCCGTCGCGGACGATGACGGTGCCGACGGCCTCGAGCGGTGCGGCCTCGGTCATCCGCGCCCCTCGCCGCGCAGGACGCGCTTCTCGCCGACCCGCAGCGTGACCTTCTCGCGGTCGAAGTACTCGGCGAGCGGGATGACGTGCTTGCGGGTGGCGCCCACGAGATCCTTGAACTCCTGCGTCGTGATCTCGCGCCGCTCGCGCAGGAACGCGACCAGCCTCTCCCGGAGCGCCAGGACCGCCGCCGCGTCGAACCAGAGCTCGGCGCTCGCGCGCACGACGCGCCCTTCGGCGAGCAGGAGCTTCAGCACCGCCTGCACGTCCGCCGGGGCTCCGCCGACGAGGGGTGGGAGCTCGGTGAGCCACGCCGGCGTGAGCCCGCCCTTCGCGAGCGCCTGGGCGACCTTCTCCTTCAGCGCGCCGGCGTCGACGCCGGACGCGGCGGCGTGCCCCCTCCTGTGGACGAGGTCGCCCTCGACGACGAGCTCGCCCTTCTCGGCGAGCTGGGCGAGGAGGCGCTGGAACAGGCGCGGGTCGGTGACCGGCGGGAGGCTCCCGCGGAGCTCCTCGCGGCCGACGCCCGCCGCGAGCGGGCGGGCCGCGTGGAAGGCCTCCACCGTGGCGAGGAGCCGCTGCGCGAGCGCCTGGGCGACCGGGCCGGCGACGTAGGAGCGCCGCTCGCGATCGAAGAGCAGCGCGCCGCCCTTCGCGCCGAGCCGGTCGAGCGCCGCCTGCACCGCCTTCGGCGCGAGGCCGGTCCGGCCGACGAGGCCGCCCAGCTCGAGCCCGGCGGGGCCGGCCATCTCGAGCACCGTCGCGACGCGGCCCTCCAGACCGCCGCGCGCGAGCACCTCGAGCTGCCGCAGCGTCTCGGGCCGCCCGCGGCGCCGGCGCGGCGCGGCGACGGCAAGGATCCGGCCGCCTGCGAGCGTCTTGCCGCGGCCCTGGAGCACGGTGAAGCCGCGGAGGATGAAGCGCTGGCCAGGGAGCGCGGCGACCGATTCCCCGAGCCGGAGCTGCGCGAAGGCGGTCTCGCCGGGGTGGATCTCCGCGCGGTCGACGAGCGCGATCGCGGCCGACACCTGAGCGGTGCCGACGTGGAGGAGGAGCTTCGCGCGGTGCCTGAGCGGGCGCGGCGCGGCGGCGAGGAGCGACACCTCCACGTCGAGGAGGGAGGACTGCGGGACGACGCCGGCCTGCACGAGCGCCTGACCGCGCGCGATCCCGGAGGCCTCGATGCCGGGGAGATTCACCGCGGTGCGCTGCCCGGCGAGCGCACGTGCCGCGGGCTTGCCGTGCACCTGCACGCTCCGCACGCGGAGCACGGGCGCGCCCGGCGGCGCCGGCAGGAGCGCCGCCTCGTCGCCCTCGGCGATCTGTCCGGAGAGCAGCGTCCCGGTGACCACCGTCCCGAAGCCCTTCATGGAGAAGGCCCGGTCGATGGGCAGGAACACCGGCCCGTCCGCCGGCCGCTCCGTCACCTCGCCCGCGAGCCGGGCGATCTCGGCGCGGAGCCGGTCGAGCCCCTCACCCGTCGCGGAGGACACCGGCACCACCGCGGCGCCCTCGAGGAACGTCCCCTTCGTCGCGTCGCGGACGTCCTGCTCGAGGAGCGGCAGCCAGTCGGCGCCGAGCTCCGGGAGGAGATCCGACTTCGTCACGGCGACGAGCCCGCGCGGTACGCCGAGGAGGCGGCAGATGTCGAGGTGCTCGCGGGTCTGGGGCATCACGCCCTCGTCCGCGGCGATGACGAGCACGACGAGGTCGATGCCGCCCGCGCCCGCGGCCATCGCGCGGACGAACCGCTCGTGGCCGGGGACGTCCACCAACCCCGCGATCGTGCCGTCGGGCAGGGAGAGGTGCGCGAACCCGAGCTCGATGGTGATCCCGCGCCGCTTCTCCTCGACGAGGCGGTCGGTGTCGATCCCGGTGAGCGCCCGGACGAGCGAGGTCTTGCCGTGGTCGATGTGCCCGGCGGTGCCGACGACGACTCGCTTCATGTGCCCCCGGTGACCGACCCCGGCCGGCCCCCCGATCCCCCTATACGCCGACCTCGCCCGGGTCGACGCCGCCCGCCGGCCCGCCGTCGAGCTGGTAATCCCAGCCGAACAGGACGAGCTCGTCGGTCTCGATGAAGGAGAAGTCCGGCCGCGCGCCGTCCGGGCGGACGACGAGCACCGCGGTGCGGACCTCGCGCGCACCCGCCTTCCGGGCCACCGCGCGCGCCTTGGCGAGCGTCGCGCCGCTCGCCGCGACGTCGTCGACGACGAGCACCTTCTTGCGGGAGAGATCGGGCAGCTCGACGATCGGCTCCGGCAGCGGCGCGGCGTCGCGCCGGCGCTTCTCGATCCGGACCGGGTAGAAGTCCACGCCGAGCGCGGCGGCCAGCGCGCCGCCCACGAACACGCCGCCCTTCGCCACGCCGACGACGACGTCCGGCCGGTAGCGCTCCGCGATCTGCTGCGCGAGCCCGCGCGCGACCTCGCCGAACGCCGCCCAGCCGATCTCGCGCACCGCCTTCTTGGGCGCCCGCCGGAGCCGCACGGGCGCGGCGAGCCGGTCCATGGCGAAGCCGTCGGCGACGCCCATGCCGAGCGGCTGCTCTCCACGTGGCACGCCGCTCTTCGGCGTCCGGGACGTGACGCGCTTCGGCGCGCGAACGGAGGCGCCAGGGCGGGACTTCGCGGCGGCGCGGGCACGGGCGGGCCTCGCCCGGCGGCGCCGCGCGGGGGCGGCGGTCTTCCTCTTCTTCGAGGTCGGAATGGCGGTCCTCCGGGAGAGGGGGCCGTGCGTCCGGCCCAGCAAAGGAGGCGAATCTACCACACCCGTGCTCACCCGCTCGCCTCGCGCTCACCGAGCCGGCGCGCGATCTCGCGGAGCGCGTCCTCGTCGACGACGTACCGCGATCGGCAGAACTCGCAGGTGATCACCGCCTCCTTCTCCGTCGCGAGCACCTCGAGCACCCCCTCGCGCCCGAGCGCTGACACCGCGGCCCGCGCACGCGCGTCGCTGCACCCGCAGCGATAGGCGACCTCGGCGTCTGCGAGCAGCTCGAACCCGTCTCCGCACACGTCCCGGATCACCTCCTGGGCCGAGGCGCCGCGGGCGAGCGCCGCCGGGAGCGCGCCCGCGGCGAGGCGGGCGCGCGCGCCGGCGATCACGCCGTCGTCGCCGTCGGGGAGGCGCTGCACGAGCATGCCGGCGACCTCCCCGAGCGGCTCCTCGCCGCGGGAGACCACGGCGAGGTCGAGGGCGGTCGCCACCTGCTCGCTCGCGGCGAACCAGCGCCGGAGATCCTCGGCGAGATCGAGGGCGCGGAGCTCGACCGCGCTGCGGTAGTGCTGCCCGTCGCCGAGCTGGCGCAGGACCGACAGGAAGCCGGAGCCCCCGAGCGCCGCGCGAGCGCCGCGCGACGGGTCACCGGGGAAGTGCACGCTCGGCCGGCGCACGTACCCCCGCACGTTCCCGTCGGTGTCTGCGTCGACGAACAGGCCGCCGACCGGCCCGTCGCACTCGAGCTGCAGGTTCACGCGCCCCTTCTCCTTCTGCAGCGCGCCGAGGAGGGTCCCGGCGGCGAGCGCCTGCGCGAACAGGTGGGCGCTCGTCGGGTAGAGGCCGTGGAGCATGCGCGCCATGCGGGTGGTGTCGCCCACGCGCGCGAAGACGGCCCTGACCCCGAGCTCGGGGAAGAGGCCGCGACAGAGACGATCGGACATCCCGCGGATTCTGTCCGGATGCCCGCCCCGGCGCTACTCTTCCCGGGGCCTGCGGTCCGCTCACCTCGGCAGGATCGCGACCAGCGCCAGCCCGAGCTGCGCACCCGGCGGCTTCTCGTCCGCCGCCTCGCCGATGAGCTCGATGGCGGCCTTGCCCGCCACCGGCAGCCGCTCGTCCTGGCGCATGCAGCCCACGTCGCCGCGGTACATCGGCGGTCCGCGGCGCGTGAGGTCGAACGAGCAGGTCCCGTAGCGGCCCTTGATCTTCTTCGCGTCCACGGAGATCCGGACCCGGTTCCCGTAGAACAGCCCCTCGACGTCCGTCTTGCCGTTCTTCTGCTTGAACGTGAGGTTCACGTTCGGACCGGTGAGCTTAGTGTCCCCGCCGTACAGGCTGACGTCCTCGCCCGCGATGTCGCCCGCCCAGCTGCCGTCCTCACGGCGCGTGAGGTTCACGGCCGGTCCCACGATACGCGTCTCGTCGAACGAGGCTCCGCTGCCCAGGCCGGCGGAGGCGTGGAACCGGATCTCTCCTCTGGGCTCGAAGGGAGTCTCCTGCGCGACGACGGGCGCCGCCGCGAGCGCGGCAGCGACGAACAGGAACGGTGCGGTGCGCATGAGCTGCTCCATAGCAAGCCGCGGTGCGGCTACGCCACGCTGCGGATGGTCTCCCGGAGGGACACGTGCGGGCTCCAGCCCGCCTCGCGTACGAACCGAGAGCCGTCCACGATGCAGAGGTACTGGATGTGATCCACCTCCTCGGGCGGGAAGCTCGTGAGCCGCGCCTCGAACGCGCGGCGGAGGAGCGGCCGGATGAGGAGATGCGGCACGGGGATGGGATGACGTCCCAGCTCGCGCAGGATGGCCGAGAGCGGGAGCTCGCCCGGCCCGGTCACGTTGAAGACGCCGCGGAGGCCCGGCTTGAGCGCGAGCGCGAGCGCGCGGCAGACGTCCAGCTCGTGGATGATCTGCAGCATCGGGTCGAAGCCCATCACGGTGAGCGGCCGCTCGATGCGGAGGAAGTTCGAGGGGGCGTTCCGGACCGTCGGGCCGACGATGTTCACCGGGCGCAGGAGCACCGTCTCGAGCTCCGGGTGCTTCCACATGAACGACTGCGCGTACATGTCGAGCTCGACGAGGTCGCGCATCTCGCTGAACCGCTCGCCCGCCATGAGCGGGGTCTCCTCGGGTAGGAAGTTCGAGTTGTCCGGGCGCGGGCCGTAGACGTTGGCGGAGGAGAGCACGACGGCCTTCTTGACGCCGTGGCGGACGCACAGGTCCAGGATCTTGTGCGTGCCGAGCACGTTGAAGGAGTGGGCCTCGCTCCGCTGCTCGCGCGGGTCGTGCATGATGCCCAGGTGAATGAGCGCCTCGGGCCGGTGGCGCCGGAAGACCTCCTCGACGCGCGCCTTGCGGATGTCGAGCTGGTGATGGGCGATGTCCTTCGGCTTGCCTGCGAACGGACGCCGGTCGAGGCCGACGACGCGCGTCTCCGTGTGCAGGAGCTTCGCGAGCGCGCGGCCGAGGTTGCCGGAGATCCCGGTCACGAGGACCGTGCGAGGCATACCGGGGAGCGTGAACGGCTCGGGGCGGGGCGCCACGTCGTCTCCTACCAGAACACGTGCTCGCGCTCGGCGAGGCCGCGCTCGAGCAGCGCCGCCACCGAAGCCTGCACCTCCTCCACCTTGCGCTCGAGCTCGGCGTCGTCCTCGTCGGGCGAACCCGCGAACCGGAGCGGCTCGCCGAAGTGGATGTGGTAGCGGGACGGGAGCGGAAAGGGGAGGAGCGTCGGGGTGATGGGGAAGGCAGGGAAGGCGAGGAGCCGCGCGAGCGGCTTGAGATCGAGCAGCGCCGGCGCCTGCTCCTCGGCGCCGACCACGCCCACCGGGACGATGGGCGCGCCGGACTCGAGCGCGAGGCGCATGAACCCGGGGCCGAACTTGCGCAGCTGGTAGCGCTGCCGGAACGGCTTGTTGAGCCCCCGCACGCCCTCGGGGAACACGAGGATCGCCTCGTCCGCGGCGAGCAGCCGCCTGCAGTTCTCCGGAGTTCCGACGATCTGGCCGCAGCGCGCCATGAAGGTCGAGACGAACGGGAGCGTCGGGACCCACTTCTCCACGAGCGCGCGCACGACGCGCGGCGGGTCCATCTCGAGGAGCAGCGCGACCGCGAGCATCGCGGCGTCGAACGGGAGCTGGCCGGAGTGGTTCGACACGAGCACGACACGTCCCTCCGACGGGACGCGGTCCACGCCGTGCAGCCTCACCCGGAAGTACTTGCGGTAGAGCCAAGTGAACGGCGCCATGGCGGCGACGGCAAAGTCGAGGTTCAGGCCGTACGGGTCCACCCCGAACTCGTTCGCGGGCGCGGTGATCTTGTCGAGGCGGGCGCGGGTGCCGGGGCCGCCGAGCTCGTACGTCCAGGCCTTGAGCCGCTCGCGCACGGCGTCCGACAGGTCCGACATTCCCTCCGTTTATCACGGGCCTGCTTCCTTGAAGGCTCATTGGACCGGGTGCTACCTTCCGTGACTCGCGAGGGCTCTCTCGCCCGCCCGGCGATGTCTCCGCCAGGCCGGAAGGAACGCGACATGAGGGTCGGCTGCCCCCACTGCCACGCCGCCTACAACCTCGACGACCGGCGCGTCCCGTCGACGGGGCTGAACGTGCGCTGTCCGAAGTGCCGCGAGACGTTCCCGGTCCGTCCCGCGGCGGACGCGCCGGGGCACGCCGATCGTGAGCGGGTGCGGCTCCCCGGCGGCGTGGCGCCGGTCGAGAGGGCCGTCCCGCTCGCGCCCCCGGCCTCGGTGGCGGCGGGCGATGGGGGCGTCCCGCTTCCCGCCCCTCGCGTGCCCGCGGGCGGCGTACCGCTCCCAATCCCCGACCTCGTCACCTCGGCGGGGGTGCCGCTCCCGCCGCCGATGCCGGCTGCCGCGGGCGGGCACGGCGATCCGTTCGCACCGGGGGCGGCGCAAGCGCACGATCCGTTCGGCGCCGACGTGCCCGACGCGACCGACGACGCCATCGAGGAGACGCCCGGAGGCGGTGGGCTCGGGTTCGGCGAGGTCGACCTCGCCGCGGGCGCGCCCGCCGCGGCGGAGCCCGCCCCTCCCTCGCTCGACGACACCGATCCGTTCGCGCCGGCGCCGGCGCCGGGGTCGGGGTCGGGGTCCGCCGATCCGTTCGCGGCACCTCCCGCAGCGCCCGCGCCGAGCGCGCCGCCCGCGCCGGTCCCCAGCCCGCCCTCGGGTGGCGACGACCTCGAGATGCTGTTCGGAGAGGGCGCCAGGGCGCGGCCGGCCGAGGGCCGGTATCGGGTGCGCCTTCCCTCGGGGAAGGTCGTCGGACCGTTCGACGCTGGACGCGTCATGGAGCTCCTCTCGCGCGGCGAGCTCGCCGGCACCGAGGAGGTGAGCCGGGACGGCGAGGACGACTGGACGCCGATCGGCGAGACCGAGCCCTTCGCGGATGCGGTCGCGCGCGACGGCGGGGCGCGGCGACGGGGCGTGCGGCTCCCGAGGATCGGGCGGGGCTCGGGCCGGCCGCGGCTGACCGGCCTCCTCGTCGCCGTCGGGACGCTAGCGATCGTGCTCGCGGTCGGGATCGGCGCGGGGTTCACGCCGCACGGCTACTTCTTCGCCGGCGCGCTGCGCGGGCGGGACGCGACGCGCACCGCCGGGCTCGTCGCGAGGGCGCGCGCGGCGCTCGCGAAGGGCGACTACGCGGCGGAGCGCGCCGCGCTCGACCTCGCCGCCCAGGCGGTCGCGGCCGATCCGGATGCGCGCGAGGCGGCGGCGCTGCACGCCATCGCCGTGGCGTCGCTCGAGCTCAGGCACGGCGCTCCGCCGGCCGCGCTCGAGCAGGCGCGGCGCGCGGCCGATCGGCTCGCGGACGGCGACGCCGCCGACGTGCCGGCGCTCGCGGCGCGGCTCGCCGTCACCGTCGCGTCGGGCGGCGGAGCGACGGCGCCGCAGGAGGCCGCGCTCGAGCACGCCGCGGCGAAGGTGGGAAAGGACAAGGACGCGGAGCTGGTCGCGCTGCTCGCGCGCGCGGCGCTCGCGCGCGGCGACGCGGCCGCGGCGGCGGCGCGCTTCGAGGCGCTCGACGCGCTCGAGCCGAGGGGCGCGCGCGGGCGCCACGGGGTGGCCCTCGCCGCGATCGCCCGGGGCGACCCGGCCGGTGCGAAGGTCGCGCTCGAGGCCGCGCTCGCGCGCGACGCGGGCCATCTGCCGGCGCGGCTCGCCCTCGCGGCGCTCGCGGAAGCCGCCGGCGACGCGGCGGCGGTGGCGGCGGAGCTGACGCCGCTCCTCGCGAAGGAGGCGGAGGCCCGGCTCGGGCCCGCCGAGCGGGCCCGAGCGCTCGCGCTCCGGGCGGCGCTCCTCGCGCGGAGCGCGGCGGGCGCG
>DATIDF010000073.1:0-5252 GCA_035456445.1 Anaeromyxobacter sp. | reverse complement strand
CGTGGTTCCGCTGAGCCTGTCGAAGCGTCCCCTCGACCGGTCTGGTGGAGCGGTCAGGCTCTGGTCACTGAAATCGCAGCGCGATTGCAGTCAGGGACCTCTTCGACTGACACCGCGCCGCGAAGCTACGCTCGCCGCGCGCTCTGCAGCCGCGCTTGCGCGCCGTTGCGCCGCGTGAGCCCGAACTGCGTGAGCGTCCGCTCGACGCTGCGCAGCGACACCGTGTGGCCCAGCCGCGACAGCTCCTCGACGAGCTCGGCCGCGCTGCGCTCGGGGTTGCGAAGGCGTGCGCGCACGATGAAGCGGACGACCTCGAGTGGACGCCGCCACGCGCCTCGTGGGCCCGTCGGCTGCGCGATGAGCCCCTCGAGCCCCTGTTCCCGGAAGCGGCGCAGCTTCTCGTAGTAGGTGCTGCGCGAGCGCCCGAAGCGCGCGAGCACCTCATCCAGCGGGGCGCCGCTCGTCTCTCCCTCGATCAGCATGAGCAGATCGAGGGAGGCTTCGTCGAATTCCGGTAAGGCGAGGCTTCCGCCTGGGCCGCGGATCACGTTGCCGTCGGGCTTCACGAAGCGCTCTTCCTCCGTCGGTGCGTCCGGGCGATGCTGGCGGCCGGTGTCGGGTGCGGCGACCCGCACAGCAAGCGCGGTGCCGCAATGAGCTTCACGAAATGTCTCAGGAAATTCACGGTCCGGCGATGTCGGTTGGGGATCTCCACCCACCGCGCTGGGGCAGGTACCCCAGCGCCCGCCCCAGACGCGGTCGTCCCGTCGCCCCTTGGGCGCGCGTGCAGGGGTTTCGCTCTCCCCGCACCGGCGGATTAAGGCGCGCAACGCTTGCGCCGCCACATCGGGGATTCTTGCGGAATGTGGAGCACATGCGAAGGGCACGGCGCTTGCTCGCGACCCCTCCAGATCGCGAAAGGGGCCGCCGTGCTCGTCGCAGTCGGGCTGAACCAGAAGGGCGCAACCGTCGCAGATCGCGAAGTTCTCGCGCTCCCGCCGGAAACCATTCACTCCGCGCTCGAAGGATATGCCGCTCTCGACGCGATCGAAGAGGTCGCGGTGATGTCCACGTGCTACCGCGTGGAGATCTATGCCGCGACGCGTTGCCCCGCGGCGGCGACGCTCGCGCTGCGGCAGGCCCTCAACGCGCGCGCCGGGCGTGAGCTGCCGCTGTTCGAGCTCCATGGCGAGGAGGCGTTCCGCCACCTCGTCCGCGTCGCCTCGAGCCTCGAGTCGGCGATCCTTGGCGAGCCGCAGATCCTCGGGCAGGTGAAGGACGCGTTCCAGCGGGCCATCGAGCTCGGCGTCGCCGGCAAGGAGCTCACGGCGGTGCTGAACCGCGCGCTCGCCGGCGCGAAGCGCGTCCGCACCGAGACTGCGGTCGGGCGGGCGGGGATCTCGTGGGGCCACGCGGCCGCGACGCTCGCCGAGAAGGTGCTCGGGCCGATCCAGGATCGATGCGTCGTCGTGGTCGGCGCCGGCGAGATGGCGCGGCTCTCGGCCCAGCATCTGCGCGATCAGGGCGCGCGCATCGTGGTGCTGAACCGCACGCTCGCGAACGGCGAGGCGCTCGCTCGGGAGGTCGGCGGCACCGCTCGGCCGCTCGAGGCGCTCGAGGAGGAGCTCGCGCACGCCGACGTGGTCGTGTCCGCCGCCCCGGTCGCCCCGGCGGCGTTCCAGCCCGAGGCGATGACGAGGCTCGCTCGCGCGCGGCGCCGGCCGATCGTCCTCGTGGACCTCGCGGTCCCGCGGGCCATCCCCGCCGCGACGGGCGCGATCTCCGACGTCTATCTGTGCGACGTGGACGACCTCGATCTGGTGATGAAGGCGGCGATGAGCGAGCGTGCCGCGGCGGTCGCCGACGCCGAGCGGATCGTCGCGGAGGAGGTCCAGAAGCACGTCCGCTCCGAGGCGGAGCGCCGGGCGGCCCCGCTCATCCAGGAGATGCGCAGCCGCGCGAGCGCGATCGCGCGCGAGGAGGTCGAGCGCACCCTTCGGAGGCTCGGGGAAGATCCGGAGCTCGAGCGGCGCCTGGACGCGATGGCGGGCTCGATCGTCTCGAAGCTCCTGCACGCGCCGAGCACGAGGCTGCGTCAGGCGGTGTGCGACGGCGGCGCCGGAGAGGCGCTGGTGGCGGCGGCGGTGGAGATCTTCGAGCTCTCCCCCGACATCCGCGCACATCGCGGCAACGCTGCCTGAAGTATCGCAGGAGGGCCTGCCTTTCCCTGCCGATGCAGTCCTTGCAATGATGGCGGTTTGCTGAGCGTTGTCCCAAGCGGATGAACCTCTTCGAACGCCTCTTCAAGCGGCTCGACTCGAGCATCCGGGCGCGCATCCTGCTCCCGACGGCGCTCCTGTTCGCCCTGACGATGGCGGCGATGGTCGCCGGCGCCGTGCACCTGTACAGCTCGGACATCGAGCGCGGGCGGCGCGAGCGGGCGCAGATCTTCACGGAGATGGTGGCCTCCGGCGTGTCCAACACGATGCTCTCCGGGCAGCCGAACGCGGTGCCGGCGCTGCTCGGGGCGCTCCTCGCGCACAACAAGGAGCTCCTCGCGGCGAGCCTCGTCTCCCCCAACGGCTACGTCTCCGTCTCCACCGCGCCTCCGCTCGTGGGCGCGGTGCCCTGGCCGGATCTGCAGAAGTTCGACAAGACGACGGTTGTACAGTCGCCGAACGGGAACGAGCTCGAGTACGCGGTCGTCCATCCGATCCCGAACGCCGCCGCGTGCGTGCGCTGCCACGGCGACCACGCCCACGTGAACGGCTGGCTGGACCTGCGCTTCACCCGCGATCCGATCGAGGAGTCCGAGTCGCGGCTCGCGAAGACGCTCCTCCTCACCGCCTCGGGCGCGCTGTTCTGCCTCCTCGGCATCCTCCTGTGGCTGCTCGGGCGCGAGGCGGTGAGCCCGCTGCAGCGGCTCGTCGCCGCGATGCGCCGGGCCGAGTCGGGCGAGCTCACGGTGCGCGCCGACGAGGGGCGCCCCGACGAGCTCGGCATCGCGGCGCGCGGCTTCGACGCGATGATCGCTGCGCTCCGGCGGAGCCAGGCGGAGCTCGAGGCCTTCTACCGCGAGCGGATGGTGCGCGCGGACCGCTTCGCGGCGGTGGGCGAGATCGCGACCGGCCTCGCCCACGAGATCAAGAACCCGCTCGCCGGCCTCTCCGGCGCGCTCGAGCTGCTCTCGGAGGACCTCGCGGCCAACCCGCAGCACGCCGAGGTCGTCGGGGAGATGCGCCACCAGGTGCAGCGCCTCACGCACACGATGGAGAGCCTCCTCAGCTTCGCGCGCCCTCCCAAGGCGAAGCTCCGCTCGACCGACGTGAACGGGACGCTCGACAAGGTGCTGTTCCTCATCCGCCAGCAGACGCGGAACGGGGTCGTCACCGTCACCCCGGAGCTCGGGCCCGGACTTCCCCCCGTGCTCGCGGATCCGTCGCAGCTCGAGCAGGTGTTCCTCAACATCTGTCTCAACGCCTGCCAGGCGATGGTCGCCCAGAGCGGCGGCGCGCTCACCGTCCGCTCGCGGCCCGGCGAGGGGAACGTCATCGTCGAGATCTGCGACACCGGCCCGGGCATCCCGGCGGATCTCCGCGCCCAGATCTTCAAGCCGTTCTTCACGACGAAGCGCGAGGGGAACGGGCTCGGCCTCGCGATCTCCGCCCGCATCGTGGCGGAGCACGGCGGCCACATCGGTTACCGCTGCCCACCGGAGGGAGGGACGGTGTTCACGGTGACCCTGCAGGAGGCGCGCGCCCCGCGCGCCACGGAGCACGCCGCATGACGATTCCCTCCGCCCGCGTCCTCGTCGTCGACGACGAGAAGCTCATCCGCTGGTCCGTCTCCGAGCGCCTGCAGCGCAGCGGCTACGAGGTGGTCTCGGCGGAGTCGGGCGAGCAGGCGCTCGAGCTGCTGGCGGCGAACCCGCCCGACGTCATGCTCCTCGACGTCCGGCTCCCCGGGATCGACGGGGTCCAGACGCTGCAGCGCGCGCTCGCCGCGAACGCCGACCTCATCGTGCTCATGATGTCCGCGCACTCCACGGTGGACATCGCGGTCGAGGCGATGAAGCACGGCGCGATGGACTTCCTCGTGAAGCCGTTCCCGTTCCAGGCGCTCGACACGGCCGTGGAGCGCGCGATCGCGACCGCGCGGACGCGCCGGCAGATCGCGACGCTCGCGAGCGAGCGCCGGAACGGGACCGCGCTCGAGGCCATCGTCGGCGCGTCGGCCGCGATGGAGCAGGTCCGCTCCATGATCGCGCGGCTCGGCTCGTCGGACACGACGACGGTCCTCATCGAGGGCGAGAGCGGCTGCGGCAAGGAGGTCGTCGGCCGCGCCATCCACTTCCAGAGCGAACGCGCGGAGCGCCCGTTCCTGCAGGTGAACTGCGCGGCCCTCCCGGAGCACCTCCTCGAGTCGGAGCTGTTCGGCCACGAGCGCGGCGCGTTCACCGACGCGCACGCCCAGAAGCGCGGTCTGTTCGAGAGCGCGGAGGGCGGCTCGGTGATGCTGGACGAGATCGGCGACCTGCCGCCCGGCGGTCAGGCGAAGCTCCTCCGCCTCCTCGAGAACAAGACGTTCCGGCGCGTCGGCGGGGTCCAGGAGTTGCGCAGCGACGTGCGCGTCATCGCCGCGACGAACGTCGACCTCGAGCAGCGGGTCGCCGAGGGGCGCTTCCGCGCGGACCTCTTCTTCCGGCTGAACGTGGTGCGCATCGTGGTCCCGCCGCTGCGCGAGCACGTCGAGGACGTCTCCGCGCTCGCCGCCCACTTCATCGCGCGGTTCAACTCGGAGATGAAGCGGCAGGTCCGCGGCGTCACGCCCGCGGCGATGGAGCTGCTCAAGGGCTACCACTGGCCGGGCAACGTCCGCGAGCTGCGCAACGTCATCGAGCGCGCGTTCATCCTGCACGCCGGGGTCGAGGAGATCCGCCCCGAGCACCTGAGCCCCGAGCTGCGCCGCGCGACCCCGGCGAAGCGGCCGGACAGGCTCGTCCCGAGCGTCACGCCCGACGGGCTCGTGCTCGACGACGTGGAGCGCAAGCTCATCGTCGAGGCGATGGAGCGCGCGAGCGGCAACCAGTCGAAGGCCGCGCGGCTCCTCGGCGTCTCGCGCGACACGCTCCGCTACCGGCTGAAGAAGCACGGCATCGGCTGACGGCGATCGGCCAGAGACGCGAGCGGCCCGAGGCGAGTCGCCCCGGGCCGCGATGCTGCGCGCGTCGAAAGCCTCGTCAGGCGAGCGCG
>DATIDF010000072.1:0-2079 GCA_035456445.1 Anaeromyxobacter sp. | reverse complement strand
GTGCTCGTGCGCGAGGGCGACCTGGTCGAGAGGGGCCAGGTGCTGGCCAAGATCGACATCGAGGAGCTGACGGCGCAGCGGCTCGAAGCCGAGGCCCAGCTCCAGCGGGCTCGCGAAAATCATGCGAGGGCCGAGGCGCAGCTGGTGGAGCGAGAGAGCGAGCTGAAGCTGGCTCGGATCGAGTTTGCGCGCGCGCAGAAGCTGGTCGAGAAAGGAGCGGCGCCCATCCAGCGGCTGGACCGGGACCGGGCCCGGAACGATGCCGCCGAGGCCGCCGTTCACGCGGCGCAGGAGCAGCTGCACGAGGCCAAGTCGGCGATCGCGGCGGCCGAGGCAAGCCTCCAGAGGGTCCAGACGGTCCTGGACGAGAGCACGCTCGTCTCCCCGATCCGCGGCCGCGTGATCTACCGGCTCGCCGAGCCCGGTGAGGTGCTCCCTGCGGGCGGAAAGGTGGTCACGGTTCTCGACCTGGCCGACGTCTACATGACGGTCTTCCTTCCCACCGAGCAGGCCGGCCGGGTCGGCTACGGAGCCGAGGCCCGCATGGTGCTCGACGCGTTTCCCGAACTCGTGCTGCCGGCCAGCGTCTCCTTCGCCTCGCCGGAGGCGCAGTTCACTCCGAAGGAGGTGGAGACGCGCACCGAGCGCGAGAAGCTGATGTTCCGCTTCAAGGTGAAGATCGACCAGGCCCTGCTCGAGCAGCATCTCGAGCAGGTAAAGACGGGGATTCCCGGCGTGTCCTACATCCGCCTGGCCGGTGCCGGCGACTGGCCCGAGCACCTCGCCGTGAGGCTGCCGCCCGAATGAGCGCCGTGGCAGCCCCCGCCGCACGGCTCCGCAGCGTCACCCATCGCTACGGGAAGACGCTCGCGCTCGACGGCGTCGATCTCGAGATCCCGGCCGGCGGCATGGCCGGATTGATCGGGCCCGACGGCGTCGGCAAGTCGACGCTGCTCGGCCTCGTGACCGGCGCGCGCGCTCTCCAGGCCGGATCCGTGGAGGTGCTAGGCGGAGAGATCGGCGAGCGCACCTTCCGCTCGCAGGTCGCGGATCGGATCGCGTACATGCCGCAGGGCCTGGGCAAGAACCTCTACCCCACCCTTTCGGTGTTCGAGAACGTCGACTTCTTCGGTCGGCTGTTCGGGCACGAGCGCGCCGAGCGCGAGGCGAAGATCGACGAGCTGCTGGCGGCCACCGGCCTGGCTCGCTTTCGCGAGCGCCCGGCCGGGAAGCTCTCGGGCGGCATGAAGCAGAAGCTGAGCCTCTGCTGCGCGCTGATCCACGATCCGGAGCTCCTCGTGCTCGACGAGCCCACGACCGGGGTGGATCCGCTCTCGCGCCGCCAGTTCTGGGAGCTCGTCGATCGCATCCGCGAGCGCCGGCCCGGCATGACCGTGGTGGTTTCGACCGCCTACATGGAGGAGGCCGAGGTCTTCGGCTGGCTCGCCGCGATGAACGCCGGCCGCATCCTGGCAACGGGCACTCCCGCGGAGCTGAAGCAGCGCACCGCGACGCGCGACCTCGACGCGGCCTTCATCGCGCTGCTGCCCGAGCAGGCGCGGCGCGGCCACCGCGAGCTGCACGTCCCACCGCGCCAGGACACGGGTGGCGAGCCCGTCATCGAGGCCGAGGGCCTGACCCGCCGCTTCGGGGCCTTCGTCGCGGTGGATCACGTGAACTTCCGTATCGAGCGCGGCGAGATCTTCGGCTTCCTCGGCTCAAACGGCTGCGGCAAGACGACCACCATGAAGATGCTGACGGGCCTCCTCCCCGTGACCGAGGGACGCGCCCGCTTGTTCGGCCGCGACGTCGAAGCGCGCGAGGGCGACGTGCGCAGGCAGATCGGGTACATGACGCAGGCCTTCTCGCTCTACGGCGAGCTCAGCGTGCGCCAGAACCTGATGCTGCACGCGCAGCTCTTCGAGCTGCCCCGCGATCGGATCGCGCCGCGCGTCGACGAGCTGCTCGACCGCTTCGACCTGCGCGAGCAAGCCGACCATCTCGCCGAGGCGCTGCCGCTTGGGATGCGCCAGCGCCTCTCGCTGGCCGTCGCGATCGTGCACTCCCCCGAGATCCTCA
>DATIDF010000071.1:0-6396 GCA_035456445.1 Anaeromyxobacter sp. | reverse complement strand
GCCCGCGAAGGGACGCGGATCTCCCGCGAAGGGGTGCGTACCGGCGCGCTCGCCGGCGTCCCGGTCGCGGTGAAGGACAACATCGCCACCCTCGACCTCCCGACCACCTGCGCGTCGCGGATCCTCGAGGGCTTCGTCCCGCCGTACGACGCGACCGTCGTGGAGCGGCTCGAGCGCGCCGGCGCCGTCGTGGTCGGGAAGCTCAACATGGACGAGTTCGCGATGGGCTCGTCGAACGAGAACAGCGCGTTCGGGCCGTGTCACAACCCGTACGACCTCACGCGCACCCCCGGCGGCAGCTCGGGCGGCAGCGCCGCGGCGGTGGCCGCCCGGCAGGTCCACGGGACCCTCGGCACCGACACCGGCGGGTCGATCCGGCTGCCGGCCGCGTTCTGCGGCGTCGTCGGAGTGAAGCCCACCTATGGCCGGGTCTCGCGCTATGGCGTCATCGCCTTCGCCTCCTCGCTCGACCAGGTCGGCCCATTGGGCCGCACCGTCCGCGACGCGGCGCTGCTCCTGCAGGCCATCGCCGGCCACGATCCGCGCGACCTGACCTCGTCGTCGCGACCGGTGGACGACTACCTCGCCGGCCTCGAGGACGGCGCGCGCGGGCTCCGCGTCGGCGTGCCGCGCGAGTGGCTCGAGGGCGGGCTCGCGCCGGGGGTCGAGCGGGCGGTGCGCGAGGCGCTCGCGACGTACGAGCGGCTGGGCGCGACGCTCGTCGACGTCTCCTTGCCACACTCGCGCTACGGCATCGCCGCCTACTACCTCATCGCGCCCGCCGAGGCCTCGTCGAACCTCGCCCGTTACGACGGCGTGCGGTTCGGGCTGCGCGCGGGCGAGGGGCGCGGGCTCAAGGAGATGTACGCCGAGACGCGCGAGCGCGGGTTCGGCGCCGAGCCGAAGCGCCGCATCATGCTCGGCACGTACGCGCTCAGCGCCGGCTACTACGACGCCTACTACCTGCGCGCGCAGAAGGTCCGCACGCTCGTCCGCCGCGACTTCGACGAGGCGTTCCGCGCCTGCGACGTGGTGGCCGGCCCGGTCGCGCCGTCGGTCGCGTTCCGGCTGGGCGAGAAGACCGCCGACCCGCTGCAGATGTACCTCGCCGACGTCTTCACCATCACGGCGAACCTCGCCGCGCTGCCCGGCCTGTCCGTGCCGTGCGGGCTCGAGCGCGAGAGCGGGATGCCGGTGGGGCTGCAGCTCGTGGGGAGGCCGTTCGACGAGGCGACGCTGCTCCGCGCGGCGCGCGCGCTCGAGCGCGAGGCGGGGCCTTTGCCCGCACCCGGGATCGTATGATGCGGAGGGGCGCGCCATGACCCGCCGGATCGCCACGCTGCTCTGGGCCGCGCTCCTCGTCGTGCCGATCGCGTTCCTGGGCGTCGCGATGACGCTCGAGCGCCACACGCCGTCCACCGAGCACGGCGCGCTGCTCCTGTGGGTCGCGGTCGTCGCGTCCGCGTTCAACGTGGCGCTCTCGCGCGTCCTGCCTCCTCGGCTCGAGGCAGCGCGTGGCGGCGGGCGCGAGGCGGTGACGCTCACGCGCTTCCTCGTCGGCTGGGCGCTCTGCGAGGCGGCGGCGCTCTTCCCGCTCGTCGCCTTCCTCGTCACGCACGATCCGCGCCTCGTCGTGGTGCTCGCGCTCGACGTCATCGCCCTCGTCTTCCTCTACCCGAGCGATCGGCGCTGGAACCGCCTCGCGGCGGCCGGCTCCGGCGGCGCGCTCGGGGCGCGCCGGGAGGCGCCGTAGATGCCGGTCTCGGACTTCCAGGTGGTCCTCGGGCTCGAGGTCCACGCCCAGCTCCTCACCCGCAGCAAGATCTTCTGCGGCTGCTCGACCGAGTTCGGCGGCGCGCCGAACACCCACGTCTGCCCGGTGTGCCTCGGGCTCCCGGGCGCGCTGCCCGCGCTCAACGCGGCGGTCGTCGAGATGGCCATCCGCGCGGGCCTCGCGCTCGGCTGCGAGATCCAGCGGAAGAGCGTGTTCGCGCGGAAGAACTACTTCTACCCGGACCTCCCGAAGGGCTACCAGATCTCGCAGTACGAGCTGCCCATCTGCGCGGGCGGCGGCGTCGAGATCAGCGTCGACGGCGAGACGCGCAGGATCCGGCTCACGCGGATCCACATGGAGGAGGACGCGGGCAAGAACGTGCACGACATCACCGCGGCCGGGTCGGGCGTGGATCTCAACCGCGCGGGGGTGCCGTTGCTCGAGATCGTCTCGGAGCCGGACCTCCGCTCCATCGACGAGGCGATCGCCTACCTCAAGACCCTCCGCGCGATCCTGATGGCGCTCGGCGTGAACGACGGGAACCTGCAGGAGGGCTCGTTCCGCTGCGACGCGAACGTGTCGGTCATGCCGAAGGGCGCGACCCGGCTCGGCACGCGCTGCGAGCTCAAGAACATGAACTCGTTCCGCTTCCTCCGGCAGGCCATCGACTACGAGGTCCGCCGGCAGGTCGAGCTCATCGAGGCGGGGGGGAAGGTCGAGCAGGAGACGCGGCTCTTCGATCCCGACCGCGGCGAGACGCGCTCGATGCGCTCCAAGGAGGAGGCGCACGACTACCGCTACTTCCCCGAGCCGGACCTTCCGCCGGTCGTCGTGGAGGACGCGCTCGTCGAGCGGATCCGCGGCGAGCTGCCGGAGCTGCCCCGGGCACGCTCCGCGCGCTACCAGCGCGACCTCGGCCTCTCCGGGCAGGACGCCGAGCTGCTCGTCGCGGACAAGGGGATCGCCGACTTCTTCGACGCGACGCTCGCCGAGTACGGCACCGCGCCGGACGCCGCGAAGCGCGCCGCGAACTGGCTGAACGGCGACATCGCCCGGCTCGCGAACGAGCTCGGCGTGGAGCCCGCCGCCTGGCGCATCGCGCCCGCGCAGCTCGCGGCGATCCTGCGGCTCCAGGACGCGCAGACGATCGGCGGGCCGGGCGCGAAGCAGGTCGTGGAGGAGGTGTTCCGGACCGGCGCGGAGCCCGCCGACGTGGTGCGGGAGAAGGGGCTCGCGCAGGTGTCGGACGAGGGGGCGATCGAGGGCGCGGTGGACCGTGTCCTCGCCGCAAGCCCGTCCGAGGTGGAGCGCTACCGCGGCGGGAACAAGAAGCTCCTCGGCTTCTTCGTCGGGCAGGTGATGAAGGAGATGCGGGGCAAGGGCAACCCGGCGGTCGTGAACGCCCTCCTCAAGAAGAAGCTGGGGGAGTAGACGGCCGCTCGCGATCTGCGTCGGTGTCGGGGCGGTGGAAGTGAGTGACCCGAGACCGGGCTCGGGCGCGGGCGCGGGCTCGTTTACGGGGTCAGGCCAGGCGAACCGAGCTCTGGCCGAGGCCTGAAGCCTCGGGGTTCCCGAATCGCGCTCGGCGGTTTAGAGGCCCGCGCCGGTGCGGACGCGGGCGCACCCTGGAGCGACGTATGGCGAGGTGGGCAGGATGGGGCGCCGGGGCATCCGGCGCGGGGGCGGCGGGGCCGACCCGGGTGTTCCTCGCCATCGCGCTCGTGGGCTGCGCCGTCGTGGCCGGAGTGCTCGCCATCGAGCGGCGCTTCCCGGCCGCCGCCGCCGCCGCGCTCGCGGCCATCTATTTCGCCCTGCGGCTGTTCGCGGGGCTCGGGAGGCAGGCACGATGAACCCGGAGCCGCTCAGGCCGGTGCTGTACGACGAGGCGCGCGACGTCGTGCGCGTCCTCGACCAGCGCCGTCTGCCCGCCGAGGAGATCTGGCTCGACCTCGCCTCCGCAGACGAGGTCGCGCAGGCGATCAAGGACCTCACCGTCCGCGGCGCCCCGGCGATCGGCGTCGCCGCCGCCTACGCGCTCGCGGTCGAGGCGCGCCGCGGCGCCGAGCCACCGCGGCTCCGCGAGGTCGCGGAGCGGCTCGTGCGCGCGCGGCCCACCGCGGTGAACCTCGCCTGGGCGGTGCGCCGGATGTCTCGCCGGCTCGGGCTCGGGCCCGCGGCGCTCCTCGCCGAGGCGCACGCCATCCGCGACGAGGACGAGGCGGCCTGCCGGCGCATCGGCGCGCTCGGCGCGCCGCTCCTCCCGCCGCGCGCGACCGTCCTCACCCACTGCAACGCTGGCGCGCTCGCGACCGCGGGCTACGGCACCGCGCTCGGTGTCGTGCGCGCCGCGGTCGAGGCGGGGAACGCGATCTCCGTGTTCGCCGACGAGACGCGCCCATTCCTGCAGGGCGCGCGGCTCACCGCCTGGGAGCTGAAGCGCGACGGGATCCCGGTGACGCTCCTCACCGACGGCATGGCCGGCTGGCTCATGGCGCGCGGGGAGATCTCCTGCGTGGTCGTCGGCGCCGATCGCATCGCCGCGAACGGGGACGTCGCGAACAAGATCGGCACCTACCCGCTCGCGGTGCTCGCCGCCTACCACCACCTGCCGTTCTACGTGGCGGCGCCGTGGAGCACGGTGGACCTGCAGACGCCGGAGGGCGCGGCGATCCCGATCGAGGAGCGCGGCGACGAGGAGGTCGTGACGCTCGCCGGTCAGCGCATCGCCCCCGAGGGCGTACCGGCGCGCTATCCCGCATTCGACGTCACCCCCGAGACGCTCGTCACCGCGATCATCACGGAGCGTGGCGTGGTGCGCCGGCCGTTCGCGCCCGGGCTCACGGCGCTCGGCGCGAGGTAGGCACCTGGCGCCTTTCCGCGCCCGAGACCGTCCGTCTAACATCCGCGCCGATGGCCGACATCGGCTCGACCCGCGTCTTCTCTCACGCCCGCCGGGGCGTGAAGATCATCGGGCTCAGGCGCCGCCCGCTCGCGGATCTCTACCACCGGCTCGCCACCGGTAGCTGGACGCGGCTCGTCCTCGTCTACGCCGCCGTCTTCTTCGGCACGCAGGCGCTCTTCGGGCTCGCCCATCTCGCCCTCGCGGCGGAGTGGCCGCCCGGCGCGGCTGCTCTCCCCGCCCTCCTCGCCGCCGCCGATTCTCCGCCCGCACCGGCGCCGCCGCTCTCGGGCCGCTGGATCGCGGCCGGCGCGCTCTCCGCGGTGGAGGCGTTCGTCCGCTGGCTCCTCCTCGTCATCGGCGCCGGCATCCTCTTCGCCAAGTACTCGCGCATCCCCGCGCGCGTCGCCTTCAGCCGCGTCGCCGTCGTCGGCCCGCACGCGGGCGGGCGCGCGCTCCTGTTCCGCATGGCGAACGAGCGGACGAGCCACATCCTCGACGCGAAGGTGTCCGTGATGCTCGTGCGCAACGAGCCGGGCGAGGACGGCGAGGTGGTGCGCCGCGCCCACGACCTGCCGCTCGCGCGCGGCGGCTCGGCCCTCTTCTCCCACGCCTGGACGGCGGTCCACCCCATCGGCCGCGAGAGCCCGCTCCTCGGCGCGACCGAGGCGTCGCTCGCGGCGGAGGACGCCGAGCTCGTCGTGACCCTCTCCGGCTTCGACGAGGGGCTCACGCGCGTCATCCACGCGCGCCGCACCTACCTCCCCGAGGACCTCCGCTGGGACGTCCGGTTCCGCGAGATCGTGAAGGTGCTCGCGAGCGGCGAGCACGCGGTGGACTACCGGAGGTTCCACGACGTCGTGGCAGCAGAGCCCCCCGGCGAGCGCGTCACCCCGCGCAGCCGAGCCGCGCGCTGACGGCGCGCCACGCGCGGGAGGGCGCGGCCGCGCCGGGCGGGAGTTAGGATTCGAGGATGGCGATCCGCACCTGCCCGGCCTGCGCGCGTCCGCTCGGCTCGAACGCCGACTGCCTCTCCTGCCGCGAGGCCGCCGCGAGCGAGCTCGCGCGCGAGGCGAAGGACATCACGCCCGAGGCGGTCCGGGAGCACGCCTCGGCCGCCCGCCGCTTCCTGCGCCGCCCGCCGTGGTACGCGCGCCGCGCGCCCGGCGCGTTCCGCGCGAAGCTGCGGCTCCTCTGGATGGTGCTGCGCGACTACGCGAACGGCTCGTACCGCAAGGTGCCGTGGAAGTCCCTCGCGGCGCTCGCCGCGGCGGTCGCGTACGTGCTCTCGCCCGTGGATCTCGTGCCGGACGTGCTCTTCCCGATCGGCTTCGCGGACGACGCCGTGCTGCTCGCGATGACCTGGGGTCTCGTGAAGCGGGAGCTCCGCGATTACTGTGCGTGGAAGGGGCTGTCGCCGGCACATTTCGGACTCTAACCGACCTCGGGCCTCGGGCGTCGGGCCTCAGGAATGACGCCGTCGTTCACGTGTCCCTGAGACCCGAAGCCTGACGCCTGAAGCGCAGCGTCAGTCGCATCTCGGCGGCGAGGGCGCGTACCGCGTCTTGCGCTGCCGCGGCGCTCGCCGCCGCGGTCGCGTACGTGCTCTCGCCCGTGGACCTCGTGCCGGACCTGCTCTTCCCGATCGGCTTCGCGGACGACGCCGTGCTGCTCGCGATGACCTGGGGTCTCGTGAAGCGGGAGCTCCGCGATTACTGTGCGT
>DATIDF010000070.1:0-2257 GCA_035456445.1 Anaeromyxobacter sp. | reverse complement strand
GGGTCCGGAGGATCTCGTTCCGGACGTCGTCCGGGGTCTTGAGGGCGACCACACCCGACTGGGCGAGCACCTCTTCGGCGAGGCGCGCCGACAGGTGGAACAGGCGCTCGCGGCTCCACTTCATCACAGGACGAACCCCCGGTCGCGCGCGAGTTTCTCCCGCGTCTTCGCGAAGAGCTGCCGGTAGTCCAGGCCCTTCTCCCGGATGTCCCGCGCGTAGCCCTGCAGGATCCGGCGCGCCTCGACGTCGAGCTGCTCCTCGGCGACCAGGTTGTCCACGATCACGCGCTGGATCGCCTGCTTCACCCGCGCCTCGTCCTTCGCCTCGATGAAACGCCGCGCGATCAGCCGCTTCGCGATGACGTCCCCGATGCGGCCCGCGATCTCCTCCCGGCCTCGCACCCTAATCGCCCCCGGCCACGAGGTGCTCGAACGGCTCGGGACCGCCGTCGTTCCACTCGACCTGCGGCGTCCGGTCCGCCGGCACGCCCTCGATGAGCCAGGACTCGGCGACCCGGTACGCCACGCGGCGGCGGGTGAACGCGTCGCCGTCGTGGTAGTAGAGCCAGCCGGCCCGCCGCCATCCGATGCCCCGCGTCTCGACGCGGACCCGGCGCGCGTCGAGATCGAACACGGCGAGCCCGTGACCGGCCGGCGTCTCCGTGTAGCGGCGATCGAGGCGCGCCCGCTTCAGGGCGCCGAAGAGCCCATCGTAGCTCGTGGTGGCGAACGGGTGGCCGTAGAAGAACCGCTGGGCGGAGACGAGGAGATCCGGGATCGTCTCGGGGTCGGCGTCGAGCGCGCCCACGAGCGCAGGCACACGCCACGGGCGCGCGAGCCCGCTCACCCGGCGCAGCTTGTCGCGGAGGCAGACCCGCACGAGTCCAGGCTGTCCCATCTCGGCGCCCGAAACCTCCGGTTGAGCCTACCCACCGCCCTTGGCAGTGTCAAGGCGCGGGGTCTGCCACGCGGCTCGGATCGGCCCGGGCCGCGCGGGGCGCTCACGCGCCGCCGGGCCGCCGGGCCGCGGTCTGCAAGCGCCCCTGGGCGCGCGCGAGCGCGGTGAGCGCGCGCGGCACGTCCACCTCCTCGCCGGCCTGGGGCCGGAGGCGCTGCTCCGCGCGCTCGCGGGCCGCGCGGGCGCGGGGAAGGTCGATCTCGTCGGGCCGCTCCGCGCTCTCGGCGAGGACGGTCACGTGGTCGGGACCGACCTCGGCAAACCCGCCGCTGACCGCGAGGTAGTGCTCCTCGCGCCCGGTGCGGTACGTCACCTCGCCGGTCCCGATGAGGCTCAGGAGCGCCGCGTGGCCGGGCAGGACGCCGAACGAGCCCTCCACGCCGGGAACCACGACCTCGTCGGCCTCGCCCGACACGACGAGTCGCGTCGGGGTTGCCACCTCGAGCCGGAGCCGGTCTGCCATCGCCGCCGCCCGCCGTCCCTACTCGCGCAGGCGCTTGGCCTTCTCCACGGCCTCTTCGATCCCGCCGACCATGTAGAAGGCCTGCTCGGGCAGGTCGTCGTGCTTGCCCTCGACGACCTCGCGGAAGCCGCGCACGGTGTCGGCGAGCGAGACGTACTTCCCGGGCGCGCCCGTGAACGTCTCGGCGACGAAGAAGGGCTGCGAGAGGAAGCGCTGGATCTTCCGCGCGCGCGACACGGTGAGCCGGTCCTCTTCCGACAGCTCCTCCATCCCGAGGATGGCGATGATGTCCTGGAGGTCCTTGTACCGCTGGAGCGTGAGCTGCACGGCGCGCGCGGTGCGGTAGTGGTCCTCGCCGAGGATGCGCGGGTCGAGGATCCGCGAGGTCGAGGCGAGCGGGTCCACGGCAGGGTAGATGCCGAGCTCCGAGATCTGCCGCGAGAGCACGGTGGTGGCGTCCAGGTGGGCGAAGGCGGTCGCCGGGGCGGGGTCGGTGATGTCGTCGGCGGGGACGTAGATCGCCTGCACCGAGGTGATGGACCCCTTCTTGGTCGAGGTGATGCGCTCCTGCAGCGCGCCCATGTCGGTGGCGAGCGTCGGCTGGTAGCCCACCGCCGACGGGATGCGGCCGAGCAGCGCCGACACCTCGGAGCCCGCCTGCGTGAAGCGGAAGATGTTGTCGATGAACAGCAGCGTGTCCTGGCCCTCCACGTCGCGGAAGTACTCGGCCATGGTGAGCGCGGTCAGCGCGACGCGGAGGCGCGCGCCGGGCGGCTCGTTCATCTGGCCGAACACCATCACCGTCTGGTCGAGCACCGACTTGTCCGTCGAGCCGA
>DATIDF010000069.1:0-8889 GCA_035456445.1 Anaeromyxobacter sp. | reverse complement strand
GACGCCCGCTCCGACGTCGCGAGCTGCCTCACGGACGGGAAGCGTTCGCCCGGCGAGAAGGTGCCGTTGTCGATCGCGGCCGCATACCTCCGCGCGATCTGGTCGTAGAGCGGGGTGTGCTCCTTCGCCGCAGCGCGAGATCTCGCCCTCATTCCGCGAGGCTAGCACAGAGAATCGTGCCGCGCATCTGTACTGGTCTCAATTCGGCTTTTCTGTATCTGTTCTGCTGGCTGGCCCCGGGCTACATATCGACTCGCCATGATGCTCGCTCTCTCCGAGTCACAGACGTGGAGCGCCGAGGTGGGGCGCGAGGGGATCCAGCTGCGGGTCCGGTCCGGCGAGGTGTGGATCACCCGGCAGCGCGACGCCGTCGATCACCTCGTCCAGGCGCCGGAGGGCTTCGAGAGCGCGTGGAAGGGGCGGCTCGTGGTGTTCGCCCTGACTCCTGCCCGCCTCGAGGTCACGCCGCTCGCGAGCCCGGCCCGCTCCACTGGCCGGGTCGCGCACGCGGCGGCCCGCTAGGACCGGCGCTGCGCAGGACGCGCACCGGGCCGCTCGCCCGGGAGGCGGTCGCGGCCCACGCGCGCCAGACGCCGACGCGCGCTCCGGCGCATGCGCCCGCCTTAGCGCCTCCGGAGCAACCCGAACGCCGTGACGGACGTCTCCCGTGGCGGACACTATCTTGTGCCCGTGCATGACGACGCGCGGTTCGTAGGCGTTGCTCTGCGGGTGAACGGCGCCGGGTAGCCGAGAGGAGAGGAGCCTCCCATGAAGGGGTTCGTCGGCGACATCGAGGACAGGACCGAGCAGAATTCCGATTTCCGGCACGTGCTCTACACCGGGAAGCACATGCAGCTGGTGCTGATGTCGCTCGGGCCCGGCGAGGAGATCGGTGAAGAGGTCCACGACGACGGGGATCAGTTCTTCCGCGTGGAGGAAGGAGAGGGCGAGGTCTGGATCGACGGCAAGCGGACGAAGATCGAGAGCGACACGGGCATCGTCGTCCCCGGCGGCGCGCGGCACAACGTCAAGAACACCGGCCAGAAGCCGCTCAAGCTGTACACGATCTACGCGCCGCCCGAGCACGTCGACGGAACCGTGCACGTCACGAAGGCCGATGCCGACGCATCCGAGGAGCACTTCGACGGACGGACCACGGAGTAGCCGTCCGGCCTGGCGTCAAGCGCGTGCGGCTCGAGCGCCGGGCCGCCACGCCAATCCGACGAGCGCGATCACGCAGAAGACCGCCCCTGCACGGAACGTGAACGGCGCCCCCAGCCGATCCCAGAGGAGCCCGGCGAGCGTGCTGGCGACGAGCATGGCGAGCCCGCTCATCAGGTTGAAGAATCCGTAGGCGGTGCCACGCAGCTCGGCCGGTGCAGTGTCCGCCACCATCGTGGCCAGCAGCCCCTGCGTGATGCCCATGTGGACGCCCCAGAGCGCCACGCCGGCGAGCACGACGAGCCAGCGGTCATCGGTGGCGAGCACGAGGTCTGCCGCGATCAGGACGACGAGGCCCACCGCCAGCAGCCCGGTGTGGCTCACGCGATCCGAGAGCTTGCCGAAGGGATAGGCCGACAGCGCGTAGATCACGTTCATGGCCACCATCACGAGCGGTACGAGCGCGACGGGGACGCCGCCCTGCTGGGCACGCAACACCAGGAATGCCTCGCTGAAGCGCGCCAGCGTGAACACCGCGCCGATGCCTACCACCCACCAGTAGGAGGCGCCGAGGCGCTTCAGGTTCTCCCGGCGGATCGGGTTGGTGCGCTTCTCGGCGTTCCGATGATGTTCCGGCTCACGCAAGCCAAAGGAGAGCAGCGCGACCGCGACGAGCCCAGGGATCACGGCCACCCAGAACACGGCCCGGAAATCGTCGGACCAGAGGAGCATCAAGCCGACCGCCAGCGTCGGGCCGAGGAAGGCCCCGACGGTGTCGAGGGACTGACGCAGCCCGAAGGCGGCTCCTCGCAAGCCGGGCGGCGCGATGTCCGCGACGAGCGCGTCGCGCGGAGCTCCGCGGACGCCTTTCCCAACCCTGTCCAGCAAGCGAGCCGCGAGCACGACGCCCGCGGTGGGCGCGATGGCGAAGAGCGGCTTCGTCAGCGCGCCCAGCGCATACCCGAACACCGCCAGCCCCTTGCGCCTGCCCAGGTAATCGCTCAGCGCTCCGGAGAAGATCTTGACGACGAGCGCGGTGGACTCGGCGAGCCCTTCGATCACGCCCACCACGAGGGCGCTGGCCCCCAGGGTCGTGACCATGAACAGGGGCAGCAGGCTGTGGATCATCTCGGAGGAGACGTCCATCAGCAGGCTGACGAGGCCGAGCACCCAGATGCCGGGCGGGATCTGGCTCAGCGTCGTCGGCTTGCGCTCGATCTGGACGTCTGGATTCATGCCCGCCAGCTCCCCCGGCCGCCGTCACCATTCGTTCGAAGGTCGGGGCACGCCGCAGCTGACGATGCGTCAGCCCAGCAGCTCGTCGATCGCCCGCAGTCCCTCTAGCGCGCCGGCGGCGAGCGACAGGTGCGGCGCGCGGATCGCGGCCTCCCGCGGGTTGATGCGCACCACGGTCGCCTCCCCGCGGGCGCCGAGCCGCTCCGTCAGCATGCGGATGGTCGCGATGGCCGTGCCGGCGCCGAGCTCGACGACCGCGAGCGGGTCCTCCTCGTGCGCCTCGAGGAACGCGTCGAACCGGCCGCGCTGCGCGTGCGTCCGCTCGGGCAGCCAGCCGTAGTCGCCGAACATGAGGATGTTCGGTCGCGCGACCCCCGGGCACCGCTCGCAGCGCGGGACGCGCCGGGCGCGCATGGTCTCGTGATCGACCGGCACCTCCTCGTGGTTCTCCCAGATCGCGCCGGAGCAGGGAGTGAGGCACTGGAGGTGGTGGATGGACCCGTGGACCTCGACGATCCGATCGCCAGGAAAGCCGGCCCGCTGGAACTGGCCGTCCACGTTGGAGGTCACCACCCACGCATCGAGCCCGAGCGCCTCGATCCAGCGGCGCAGGATGGCGAAGCCCTCGTGCGGCTCGGTTGCGCGGTAGAGGTTCAGGCGGTGGCCGTAGAAGCCCCAGCCGAAGGCGGGATCACGCTCGAAGTGCTCCGGGTTCGCGGCGTCCACGAAGGAGAGCCCCAGCCGCTCGTACATCGGGTACGCCTTCCAGAACCCCTGGTCGCCGCGGAAGTCCGGCAGGCCGGAGTCCACGCCCATCCCGGCGCCGGCGGTGACGATCAGCACGCGCGCCCGCCTCAGCGCGTCGGCCGCGCGCGCGACGAGCTCCGGATCCAGCGACGTCATCCGCTCCCCCTCTCGTCCTTCGCGGGGCGCGCTCCCGGCGCTAGGCGGCCCGCTCCTCGGAGTCCTCGCCGTCGCGCACGTCGGGCGCGGGGCGCACGATCCGGCGGCGCAGCCCGTCGAGCATCGAGTACACCACCGGCACCACCACGAGCGTGAGCACCGTCGAGGCGGTGAGGCCGCCGATGATCGCCCAGGCCATGCCGGTGCGCATCTCGGCGCCGTCGCCGCGCGCGAAGGCGACCGGGATCATGCCGGCGATCATCGCGATCGAGGTCATGAGGATCGGGCGGAGCCGCAGCGGGCCCGCCTCGAGCAGCGCCTCCAGCGTCGAGCGCCCCTCCGCGCGGAGCTGGTTCGTGAACTCCACGATGAGGATGCCGTTCTTGGTCACCAGGCCGGCGAGCATGATCATGCCGATCATCGCGAGCATCGACATGAACTCGTTCGCGAGGAGCAGCGCGGCGATCGCGCCGATCACCGCGAGCGGCAAGGACAGCATGATCGTCACCGGATCGAGCAGGCTCTCGAACTGCGCGGCGAGGATCATGTAGATGAGGACGACCCCGAGGAACAGCGCCATGAGGAACTCGCGCGCGGTGTTCGCGAGCTCCTTGCCCTGACCCTCGAAGTCCGTCTGCACCGTCGGCGGGAAGTCCTTCGCGACGCCGTTCAGGAACCCGATCGCCTCGCCGAGCGAGTAGCCCTTGAGGTTCGCGAGCATCGTCACCTGGCGCTTCAGCGCCTGGCGCTCGATCTGGGAGGGCCCCTCGCCGCTCTCGAGCCGGGCGAGGCTGCGGAGCTCGACGAGCTCGTTCCTGGGCGTGCGCAGGGTGAGCGCGCCGATCGCGTCGGGATCCGCGCGGCTCTCCGCCGGCAGCCGGAGCTTCACGTCGTACTGGTTGCCTTTCTCGCGGTAGGTCGCGAACGCGTCCTGGCCGAGGAACGCGCGCAGGGTCTGGCCGAGCGCGGCGGCCGGGAGCCCCACCGCTGCAGCTCGATCGCGGTCCACCTGCACCGAGAGCAGCGGCCGGCCGGCGCGGTAGGTCGAGTCCACGTCGGTGAGGCCGTGGTTCTGCGCCATCGCCGCCTTCGTCTTCTCCACCGCGGCGAGGAGCGCGTCCCAGTCGTCGGAGCGGATGTTGAACTGGACGGGCTGCGGGCGGGAGCCGCCGCCGGCCATCATCTGCTGGTCGGCGACGGAGAGGATCGATCCCGGCCGGATCGCGAGCGAGTCGCGCAGGTGCTGCTTGAACTCCTCCTGGTCGTAGCGACGGGCGTTCACCGGGAGGAGGTTCACGGTGAGGTCGGCCTTGTTCACCGCCTCGTCCACGCCGCCGCCGACGAGCGTGAACACGTTCACGACGCCCGGCACCTCCCGGATCTGCGCGGCGAGCCGCTCCGCCTCGGCCCGGGTCTCCTCGAGCGGCGTCCCCACCGGGAGCTCCACGCTGACCGTCACGCCGCCCTGGTCCTGCGAGGGGATGAACGTGAACTGGAGGAACCTGCCGAGGAACACGGTCACGACGAGGACGCCGACGGCCGCCGCGACAGTGAGGCCGCGATGCGCGAGCGCCCACTGCAGCGTCCGCCGGTAGCCTCGCTCGATCGCCGTGAAGAACCGCTCGAGCGCCGCGCCGACGCGGGTCGTGCCGTGGCCGTGCGCCGCGAGGACGCGCGCCGACATCATCGGCGTGAGCGTCATCGAGACGAAGTAGGAGATCGCCACCGCGACCGCGACGGTCACGCCGAACTGGAAGAAGAAGCGGCCGACCATCCCCTTCATGAACGCGACGGGGATGAACACGGCGATGACCGACAGGGTCACGGCGAGCACCGCGAGCGCGATCTGGCCGGTGCCGTTGAGCGCCGCCTCGCGCGGTCGCTCGCCCTTCTCGAGGTGGCGGACGATGTTCTCGATCACGACGATCGCGTCGTCGATGAGGAGGCCGATCGAGAGGGTGAGCGCCAGCATCGTCACGGTGTTGAAGGTGAAGCCGAGCGCGTGCATCACCGCGAAGGTGCCGATGACCGAGGTGGGCAGCGCCAACGCGGAGACGATCGTCGCGCGCCAGTCGCGCAGGAACACGAGCACGACGAGGACCGCCAGGATCGCGCCGATGATGAGGTCGTGCTGCACGGCCGAGATAGAGCCGCGGATGAACTTGGAGTTGTCGGTGACCACCTCGAGCCTGGAGCCCTCGGGGAGCTGCCGCGAGAGCGCGGCGAGATCGGCCTTGACGCGCTCGGCCACCTCGACGGTGTTCGCGCCCGACTGCTTGCGGATGACGAGCGCGACCGCGGAGCGGCCGTCGAGCGACGCCGCCGAGCGCGCCTCGCCGGGGCCGTCGACCACGTTCGCCACGTCGCGCACGCGGATCTGCTTGCCGCCGGGGCTCGCGACGACGAGGTCGCGCAGCTCTTCGACCGAGCGGGCCTCGGTCTCGAGCTTCACGATCCGCTCGACGCCGGGCTCGAGCATGCGTCCGCCGGGGACGTCGATGCTCTGGGCGCTGATCGCCTGCGACACGTCGGTCGCGGCGAGGCCGTAGGAGCGCAGCCGCACCGGGTCGGCGACCACGTTGATCTCGCGCTCGCGGCCGCCGACGACGTCGATGGACCCAACGCCCTGGAGCCGCTGCAGCCCGGGCTTCAGCTCGTCCTCGGCGATGCGGGTGAGCTCCTCGATGGGCACCGGGCCGGAGAGGGCGAGCTGCACGATCGGCATGGCGCCGAGGTCGAGCTTCTGCACCACCGGGGTCTCGATCTCCTTCGGCAGCTCGGAGAGCGTCGCCTGCACCTTGTCGCGGACGTCCTGGGCGGCGACGTCGACCGGCACCGCGAGATCGAAGCGCAGGACCACCATCGAGACGCTCTCGAAGTTCTGCGAGCGGAGCGTGTCGAGGCCCGAGAGCGTGTTCAGCGCCTCCTCGAGGGGCTTCGAGACGTTCTCCTCGACGGTCTCCGGATCGGCGCCCGGCAGGATCGTCGTGACGGTGACGATCGGGAAGTCGACCTCGGGCATCTGGTCGACGCCGATGCGCGGGTACGAGAACAGGCCGAACACCACCACCGCGAGCAGGAGCATGCTCGTGAAGACGGGGCGGCGGATGAACGTGCGGATCGGGCTCACGTGCGTGCCTCGGCTCTCTCTCGGATCACTGCAGGACGCGCACCCGCGCGCCCTCCGTGAAGCCCGCGCCGCTCTCCGCGACGACGAGCGCGTCGGGGCCGACTCCCGACAGGACGCGGACGGTGCCCGGCCCCAGCTTCTGCACCTTCACCGCCTGGCGCTTCAGGTGCTCGGACTCGACGGTCCACACGAACTGGCCGCCGTCCGCCTCCTGTACCGCGCCAGCCGGGAGGAACAGTCCCTCCGCCGCGGCGGCGCCGCCGAGCGCGATCTCCACGATCGCGCCGGGGCGCAGCTCCTTCAGCGGGCCACCGACGGGATCGGCGCGGACGTCCACCGTGCGCGTGCCCGGCTCGACCACCGCGCCCACCGAGCGGATGCGCGCCTTGAACGGCTTGCCGGACGGGCTCACAGTGGCGGCGAGCTCGGCGCCCGGCGCGAGGAGATCCGCGACCGCCTCCGGCACTCCGGCGCGGACCTCGAGCGAGCCGAGGTCCACCATCGCGAGCACCGCGGTGGGGGGCATCATCGCCACGAACTCGCCCGCGCTCTTCGTCCGCGCGGTGATGACGCCGTCGAACGGGGCGCGGAGCGTGTGCTTCGCGAGCTGATCCTGCGCGGCGGCCACGGCGGCGGAGGCCTGCTGGAGCGCGGCGGCGGCCTGCAGCTCGACGGTCTCGGCCCGCTCGACGGCCGCGGGCGAGGCGGCTTCGCCGCGGGCGAGCTCGCGCGCGCGGCGCAGATCGGACTCGGCGCCCTTGTGCGCCGCCTCGGCGGCGGCGCGCGCGGCCTGCGCCTGCTGGACCTGGATGCGGGCGGTGGAGGCGTCGAGCTCGACGAGCACGTCGCCCTTCCTCACCGTCGCGCCGACGTCCACGTGGAAGCGCTGGATCCGGCCCGACGTCTCGGACGACAGCGTGGCCTCGTGGCGCGCGCGCAGCTCGCCGGTCGCGCGGGTCACCTGGGCGGAGCCGGCGTGCGGCTTCACGGCGCGGACGCCGAGGGTGCTCGTCCCGCCGGCGCCCGGCGCCGCGGGGAGAGCCGCTCCGCCGCGGCTGCAGGCGAGGGTGAGGGCGGCGAGCGCGGCGAGGAGGGGGAGGGTACGCGTCATCGTCCGAATCTCCATTCGGTGTAGCGAGGTTGCGTTCGGGCGCGGCGGGACGGCCGCGCTGGCAGCTCGACGGTGCGCTCAGGCGCCGGGGGAACGGCCCGCCCCCCGCAGAAAGAGGTCAACGACGTGCGAGGCGAGGCGTGCCGGCTCCGCAACCTCCACGTCGCTCTCGAGGATCCAGGGGAGGGACGTGGCCTGGGCGATGCCGAAGAGCACCCGCGCCGCTTCCTCGGGCGGGCAACGCAGCCGCTCGGACGCTCCCGCCGCGGTCAGGAAGCCGGTGAGCCTGCGCAGGTACTGAACCCGTCCCTCCTCCGCGCCGCAGCGGTGGCGGCTCGGGCCGAGGTCGAAAAGGACCCGGAGCGCTCGTCTACGGGCAACCGCGACTTCGAGCTGGCGCTGAAGGAGCAGCTCGAGCTGCTGCTCGAACGTGAGGCCGGCGGGCACGGGGGCGTCGAAGGTGGCGCGGAGCGCGCCGGCGAGGTCGTCGACGAGCGCCGCGAAGATCTCGTCCTTGCTGGCGAAATACGTATAGAGCGACGCCGCAGTGAAGCCGACCTCACGGGCGATCGCTTGCATGGTCGCCTCATGGAAACCCGCCTCGGCGAACACCCGCGCCGCTGCGTCGACGATGTCGCGGCGGGTGTGCTCGATCGCTCGTGCCCGTCGGGCCGATTTCGTATTCGGTGTCACCGAATGCGTATTTGGCGCAGTCGCGGCCCGGTGTCAAGCGTCCGTTTCAGCCGGTCGATCCCGAGAGACGATCGCGGGGTCGATCCGGCCAAGGCTCGTTCGACATACGCATGGAACGCCGGCCAGGAGGACTCTGTCGTGAGCACCAGCGCCAACACGCCCACCGCGACGCGCCGCGAGTGGATCGGGCTCGCCGTGATCGCCCTCCCGTGCATGCTCTACTCGATGGACCTGACCGTGCTGAACCTCGCGCTGCCGTCCTGAGCGCCGATCTGACGCCCACGAGCGCTCAGCTTCTGTGGGTCGTGGACATCTACGGGTTCCTCGTGGCCGGGTCGCTCATCACGATGGGCACGCTGGGTGATCGGATCGGCCGCCGCCGGCTCCTGCTGCTCGGCGCGACGGCGTTCGGCGTCGCCTCGGTACTCGCCGCGTTCTCGACCAGCGCCGCGATGCTCATCGCGACCCGCGCGCTGCTCGGGGTCGCTGGGGCGACCTTGGCGCCGTCGACCCTCTCCTTGATTCGCAACATGTTCCTCGACCCGAGGCAGCGCACGGTCGCCATCGGGATCTGGGCGACGAGCTACTCGGTCGGCGCCGCCGTCGGACCGCTCCTCGGCGGCGTGCTCCTCGAGCACTTCTGGTGGGGCTCGGT
>DATIDF010000068.1:0-3418 GCA_035456445.1 Anaeromyxobacter sp. | reverse complement strand
TCCGGATCCTCGAGCGCGAGCCGGTGCAGGCGATCGTCTCGGACCACCGGATGCCGGGGACGACGGGCATCGAGCTCTTGCGTTCCGTGAAGGAGCGCTGGCCCCGCGTACAGCGCGTCCTGCTCACCGGGCAGGCCGACTCCGCCGCCATCGAGGAGGCGGTGAACCGATCCGAGATCTTCCGCTTCATCTGTAAGCCCTGGGACGACGCGCACCTGCTCCTCACCGTCCAGAGCGCGATCGACCAGTTCTGGACGCTCGAGGAGAACGACCGGCTGACGCGGGAGCTCGCCGGGCGCAACGCCGAGCTCGAGCGCATGAACCGTGAGCTCGACGCGCGGCTCGCCGCGCGACAGGCGGCGCTCATGCGCGCGGCGGCCGAGTGGCGGGCCTGCTTCGACGCGCTCGGAGACCCGGTCGCGATCGTGAAGGGCGGCGGCTGCAAGGTGGTCCGCGCCAACGCCGCCTTCGCGCGCGCCGCGGGCGTCGCGCTGAACGGGCTCCCCGGGCTGCGCTGCGCCGAGCACGCGTACGGGACGTTGCCGTGCCCGTCGCGCTGCCGCGTCGCCGCCGGCGGCGTGGAGGCCGAGGCGGCGTACGCCGATCGCATCTGGCTCGTCCGCTCGTTCCCGTTCACCGGCGAGGACGGCGCGTTCGTCGTCGTGATGAAGGACGTCACCGAGGAGCGCGAGGTGACGCAGGCCCTGTTCCACGCCGAGAAGATGTCGGCCATCGGCCAGCTCGCCGGCGGCGTGGCGCACGAGATCAACAACCCGCTGGGCGGGATCCTCGCGTTCGCGCAGCTCATGAGCCGAGAGGAGCGCTCTCAGCCCGACCTCGAGAACCTGAAGCTCATCCAGGACGCGGCGATGCGCGCGAAGCGGATCGTCGAGAGCCTGCTCCGCTTCGCGCGCCGCCCGCGCGGCGAGGAGAAGGGGCCCGTCGATCTCGCGCAGATCGCGGACGACGCGCTGTTCCTCTTGCGCCCCCAGATGAACGACGGGCGGATCGAGGTGGTGCGCGACTACCGCCCGGTGAGCGCGACGGGGAACGCGAACCAGCTCCAGCAGATCTTCGTGAACCTCGTCGTGAACGCGATCCAGGCGATGGGCGGCGCGGGGCGGCTCACCGTCGCGGTGGGGCCCGCCGCTCCCGGACGCGTGCGCGCCTCGGTCGCGGACGACGGGCCCGGCGTGCGCCCGGAGATCGCGCAGCGGATCTTCGAGCCGTTCTTCACGACCAAGCCGGAGGGGAAGGGCACCGGGCTCGGCCTCTCCATCTGCTACCAGATCGCCGAGGACCACGGCGGCTCGATCCGACTCGAGCCGGCCCCTGAGCGGGGCGCATGTTTCGTGGTCGACCTACCGGCGGCGCAGCCGAAGCACTGATCCGAGGGGATCTCACCATGGCCGATGGCACCGACACGCAGCCCGTCCGCGTCCTCGTCGTAGACGACGAGCCGACGCTCCTCCGCGCGCTCGAGGCGCTGCTCGAGCAGAAAGGGTACGCGGTCGTCGCGCTCGACTCGCCCATCGCGGCGACGCAGCGGCTCGCCCAGGAGGACTTCGACGTCGCGCTGCTCGACATCAAGATGCCGCAGCTCTCCGGCCTCGAGCTGCTGAACGCGGTCAAGCACCGGCGGCCCGAGGTGGAGGTCATCATGATGACCGGCCACGCCACCGTCGAGACCGCGCTCGCCGCGGTGAAGGCGGGCGCCTACGACTTCCTCACGAAGCCGTTCGACGACGTCGAGCTCGTCGCCCGGGCGGTCGCCAAGGCCGCCGAGCGCAAGCGCCTCTTCGATCGCAACCGCGAGCTCGAGATCCAGCTGCGCGAGCGCGAGGGCGGCTCCGAGGGGCTCGTCGGCAACTCGGCCGGCATCCGCGAGGTGACGCGCATGATCGAGGCGGTGGCCTACAGCTCGGCCACGGTCCTCGTCACCGGCGAGTCCGGCACCGGCAAGGAGCTCGTCGCGCGCGCCCTGCACGCGCGCAGCCCGCGCCGCGGCCACCCGTTCGTCGCGCTCAACTGCGGCGCGCTCACCGAGACGCTCCTCGAGTCCGAGCTCTTCGGTCACGTGAAGGGCGCGTTCACCGGCGCGCAGCGCGACCAGAAGGGTCTCTTCGACGCGGCCGACGGCGGCACGATCTTCCTCGACGAGATCGGCGACATCCCGCTCTCCACCCAGGTGCGGCTCCTGCGCGTCCTGCAGGAGGGCGAGATCAAGCGCGTCGGGTCCGCCGACTCGGTGAGGGTCGACGTCCGCGTCATCGCCGCGACCCACCGCGACCTGCCGAAGCTCGTGAAGAGCGGCCGGTTCCGCGAGGACCTCTTCTACCGGCTCAACGTCATCAACATCCCGCTGCCGCCGCTGCGCGAGCGCGTCGACGACGTGCCGCTCCTCGCGCACCACTTCCTGCGCCGCTACGCCGACCGCCTCGGCAAGAAGGTCCGCACCCTCGCGCCCGAGGCGGTGGAGCTCCTCTGCGGCTACCGCTGGCCGGGGAACGTCCGCGAGCTCGAGAACGCCATCGAGCGCGCGGTCGTGCTCTGCCGCGGCGAGGCCGTCGGCGCCGGGGACCTGCCCCCCGCCATCACCGGCCGCACCGCGCCGCTCGTCCGCGAGGCGCCCGCCGCGGGCGACGACGCGGCCTGGCTCGCGCTCTCCTACGCCACCGCGAAGGAGCAGGCGCTCCGCCGCTTCGAGAAGGGCTACGTCGAGGCGCTCATGAGGGCGTGCGACAACAACATCTCGGCCGCGGCGCGCAAGGCGGGCATGGACCGCTCGAACTTCAAGCGCGTGCTCCGCAAGTACCGGGCCGACGTCGAGCCCGAGGGCAGCGACGAGGACGAGAGCCTGGCGGCCGGGTAGCCGGGCGGGTTGAAGGGCCGCGCCGGGGCGGCTACACGAGGGGCGTCATGGACGAGCGGACCTGGCTCGGAGGGCGCGTCGCGCTCGTGGTGGGCGACCTCACCCGCCTCGCGGTGGACGCGATCGTGAACGCCGCGAACGCCTCGCTCCTCGGCGGCGGCGGCGTGGACGGCGCGATCCACCGCGCCGCCGGCCCGGGGCTCCTCGAGGAGTGCCGCGCCCTCGGCGGCGCGCGCACCGGCGAGGTGAAGATCACGGGCGGCCACCGGCTGCCGGCGCGCCACGTCCTGCACGCGGTCGGGCCCGTCTGGCGGGGAGGCGGCGGAGGCGAGGACGCGCTCCTCGCCTCCTGCTACCGGAGCGCCCTCCGGCTCGCCGCCGAGCGGGGGCTGCGCTCCGTCGCGTTCCCGGCGATCTCGACGGGCGCGTACGGCTTCCCGCTCGAGCGGGCGACCCGCGTCGCCGTCGACGAGGTGCTCGCGGAGCTCCGCGGGGCCCCGGCCTCCGTGGAGCGCGTGGTCTTCTGCTGCTTCTCGGCGGACGACG
>DATIDF010000067.1:0-11172 GCA_035456445.1 Anaeromyxobacter sp. | reverse complement strand
AGTGAACCGCGCAATCGGCATCTTCTTCTTCGGGCTAACGTCGGCCGTCGGTCTCTGGCTGATGGGATACGGCGTCTACGCTGGGCTCATCCGCCGGCGACTCCAGAGGCCGCACCGCCCCGGAGATTTCTTCGTGGGTCGCGCTGCGGTTGTAGAAGGCCTGTTCCGGATAGCCGTTGGAGGTGCGCTTATCGCGCTGAACGTGTGGTTGCTGATAGGGCGATAGCAGCATTGGGCGCCGTTGGGGCGCCGTCCCGAACTCCGGGAGCCGAAAGCCGAACTCCGGGAGGGCGGACAATGGTGCCGGCTAGGTGTATGTCAAGGCTCGCGCTCACTGGTCGCGCCCGGTTCGGCGAAACTGATCGCGACCTCGGCGTCATCGGCGTGGCGAGTTGAGCATGTGCGGCGTGCCGGGCCAGGCTGTCGGTTAGAGCCTCAGCGCGTGCCGTCCGCCGCGGCCTGCACCTTCTTCAAGCACGAACTCGGCCGACGTGACGATCTCTGGCGATCTGGCGATAACGAACCTCCCCGCTGCGCCCGTAGGACCGCTCGAGACAAGCGGAACTCTCGGGCCCGCGGGCCCGGAGCGTCGTGTTCACCGTGGTCGTCCCGCTCGCGCTCATGACCACCTACCCGGCGCGCGCCCTGCTCGGCACGCTCGCACCGGCGCACGGCGTGCTCGTCCTCCTCGGCGCGTTCGCGTTCTCTGCGCGCCTCGTCAGGGCTTCGTCCTTTCGTACAGGATCCTCTCCGCGCTGCCCGCCAGCGCCGACGACTGGGACGTGCTCCTCATGGTCGAGTACAAGAACTTCGCGACGCTGGACGGCATCGACGCGAAGTTCCGGGCCATCGAGGCGAAGACGGTCGGACCGCCGGAGCAGGTCCGAACGCTCATGACGAAGCGCCTGGAGGTCCGTCAGATCCTGGGCGACAAGATCGCCCAGGAGCTGTTCCTCAAGTAGCGGCTAGCGGCCGAGGCCGCGCGAGAGCGCGAAGAAGCCGATCCCCAGGAGCGCGGCCCCGGCGAGGAACAGCACGGCGAGCTGCGTGCGTGGGACGCCCGGCACGAGCACCGCCTGACGCGGGTCGGCCGGGTCGAGCCAGACCGTCACCACGCGTCCGGCGGGGAACCGCTCCACCCACTCGCGGGCCCGGGCCTCGTCGGTGTAGACCGCGGCGGCCGCGGAGCCAATCCAGACCTGCTCCGACTCCTGCGCGCCGCCGCGCGCCTCGTAGGCGTAGCGGATCACGAACCCCCAGCGGCGCGGGCCCTGCTCGTCGGCCTCCGAGACGAGCTGCACGCGCGACTCGACGACGCGCCCGACGGTACGCGTCCAGTGGCGCGTCTCCCGCCCGCGGCTCGACTGGCGCAGGGCGATCGTGAAGAGGAGCGCGCCGAGGCCGCAGAGCGCGAGGGCGAGCCACTTCGGCATCGGGTCATCTTTCGCCGTCCGACCGGCCGAGGCAACGACTCATCGGGCCCGAGGTCGAGGACCGCGGGCAGGCAGCGGGCGCCGCAGGCTCCATGCGGGCGGGTGCGTCGTCGAAGCCGGCCCTCGGCGCGCGGCGTTCCGTTACATTCCACCCCCGATGCTCCGTCTCACCTTCCTCGGCACCTCGGCGGCCCAGCCGACCATCCACCGGAACCTCTCCGGCCTCGCGGTACGCCGCGAACGGGAGCTGTTCCTCGTCGACTGCGGAGAGGGAACGCAGCGGCAGATGATCCGCTTCGGCACGGGCTTCGACGTGGACGCGATCTTCTTCACGCACTTCCACGCCGATCACTACCTCGGCGCGATCGGGTTCCTGCGCACGCTCTCGATGCAGGGCCGCACGACGCCCATGGACGTCTACGGCCCGCGCCCGGCGAAGCGGCTCCTCGACGTCATGCTCTTCAGCGGGACCGAGCGGCTCGCGTTCGACGTCCGCATCCACGAGGTCGGACCGGGCGTGGAGATCCGGCGCGACCGCTGCCGCATGCGCGCGTTCGCGACCGAGCACCGGACGCCGTCCGTCGGCTGGGCGCTCGTCGAGGACGAGCGGCCCGGCCGCTTCCACCCGGAGAAGGCCGCGTCGCTGGGCGTACCGATGGGCCCCTCCTACGGCGCGCTCCAGCGCGGGGAGCCGGTGACGCTCGCCGACGGACGCGTGGTACGGCCGGAGGAGGTGGTCGAGCCACGCCGGCGGGGGCGGGCGGTGGTGGTGACCGGCGACACGCGGCCGTGCGCCGGCACCATCGCGGCGGCGCGTGGCGCGGACGTGCTCGTGCACGACTGCACCTTCGGAGACCCGGAGGCAGCGCGCGCCGGGGAGACGATGCACTCGACGGCACGCGAGGCGGGGCGGGTCGCGCGCGAGGCGGGGGTCCGCGAGCTCGTGCTCACGCACCTCTCCACCCGCTACGACCGCGAGTGGCAGCCGCTCGTCGACCAGGCCCGCGAGGAGTGGGACGGGGCGCTCACGGTGGCGAGCGACGGCATGACGCTCGAGGTGCCGCTGCCGGAGGATCTGGCCCGCGCGCCCTGGGCGGGTTAGAACGCTCCGCCCGTGTCGCGCACCGCCGCCGAAGACCTCGCCCGCTGGATCCCGCACCTCGTCCGCGTGTGGCGCGATGGACGCGAGGGCGCGGCGTCGCGCGGCGGGCGTCCCCGCGGCCGGAACGGGCAGCGGTTCGCCCCGCGAGGCGATGCGCGCGGCCCCCGCAGCGGCGCTGGCGAGGGGCTGGCGCCCGACGAGCTGCGGGAGGTCGGGGCGGCGGTCGCCCGGCTGTCGAGGGGGCTCACGCGCGAGCGAGAGCTCGCCGGCGCGCGGTACATGGACGAGGGCCGCCTCCTCGGCGCGTACCTGCTCTTCTACTGGCCCATCTCCTACCTCCAGGCCCGCGGCATCCTCTCCGAGCTGCCGCGCCGGCCGCGCGCCGTGCTCGATCTCGGCAGCGGCCCCGCGCCCGTCGCGTTCGCCGCGCTCGACGCCGGGGCGGCCGAGGTGGTCGCCGCCGACCGTTCGGCGCGCGCGCTCGCCGCCGCGCGTTCGCTCGCGGCGGCCGCAGGCGAGCCCATCTCGACCCGCGAGTGGAACCCGGCGCGCGGCGCTCCGCTCGCCGAGCTCGCCGGCGCTCGCCGCTTCGACCTCGTCACGATGGGACACGTCGTGAACGAGCTCTTCCCCGGACCGGACGCCGACGCACGGCGGGCCGGCCTGCTCGAGCAGGCGCTCGAGCTCGTCGCCCCGGGCGGCTCGCTCGTCGTCTTCGAGCCGGCGCTCCGCGACACCTCGCGCGCCCTGCTCCGCGTGCGCGATCTCCTGGTCGCTCGCGGCTACGCCGTCCGCGCGCCCTGCCTCTTCCGTGGCCCATGCCCCGCGCTCCTGCGCGAGACCGACTGGTGCCACGCGGAGCGGCCCATCGAGCCTCCGCCCATCGTCGCCCAGCTCGGCAAGGCGGCCGGACTGCGCAAGGAGGCGGTGAAGATGAGCTACCTCGTGCTCGCGCCGAGGGGAGAGGGCTGGGCGTCGCCGCCCGCGGGGCGCGTCTTCCGGATCGTCTCCGAGCCGCTCGCCTCGAAGGGGCGCCTCCGCTACATGGGGTGCGGGCCGGAGGGGCGGGTGGGGCTATCGCTCCAGGAGAAGCACGTGACCGAGGCGAACCGCCGCTTCGGAGAGCTCCTCCGCGGCGACGTCGTCGAGATCGCAGGCGCCGAGCCGCGCGGCGACGGGCTCGCGCTCGGCGAGGGCTCGACCGTGAAGGTGATCGCGCCCGCCGGCCGGCCCGTGCCGCCGGGGGAGCCACCGGCGGGGGGATGAACTTGCCCCGGCCCGCGGTTCCATGCTGAGGATCGCCCGGATCGAGGACCCATTCGTGTTCAAGCTGTGGAAGTCGAGCCCCCCGCCCGCCGCCGCGAAGCCCCTGGCCGCGGCCGCGCCCGCCGACGGTGCGTGCGCCGGCGAGACGGCGACCATCTCCGCCGACACTCCCTTCACTGGTTGTCTCGTCTGCGGCAAGGACCTCGTCTACCTCCCGGTCTCCTCGGAGATGACGTGCGTGCTCTGCGGCGCCGCGAAGATCTCCTCCGCGCGCTGCCAGGCCGGCCACTTCACCTGCGACGCCTGCCACGCCAGCCCGGCGATGGATCTCGTCGAGAAGGTCTGCGGGTCGACCGACGAGCGCGATCCGATGGCGCTCGCGCTCCGGATCCTCCGCGACCCCGCCGTGAAGCTGCACGGCCCCGAGCACCACTTCCTCGTCCCCGCCGTGCTCGTCGCCGCCTACTCGAACGTGAAGCGCGAGCCCCAGCGGCGCGCCGAGCGCGTCGCCGAGGCGCGGCGGCGGGTGGCGCCGATCCTGGGCGGCTCCTGCGCCCTGGTCGGCGCCTGCGGCGCGGCGGTCGGCACCGGAACGTTCGTGTCGATCGTCACCGAGGCGACCCCGCTCAAGGGCAAGGAGCGCGGGCTCGCGAACCGGATGACGGCGCGCGCGCTCACCGTGGTCGGCGCGACCGACGCGGCGCGCTGCTGCAAGCGCGACTCGATGCTGTCGATCCTGGCCGCCGTGAAGTTCGCGCGCGAGCACCTGAAGGTCGACCTCGCCGCGCGAGGGCCGGAGTGCGAGTGGCGCTCGGTGAACGTGCAGTGCGGCGGGACCGCCTGCCCGTTCCATCGGTGACGAGCTTCGACCAACCGCAGCTCGGTTGGCCTGACCCCGTGAACGAGCCCGCGCCCGAGCCCGCGCCCGGTCTATCGGGCTCGGGCGCGGACTCGGGCTCGGGACTCTGTTCAACCCCTCGGCGCCATCACCCGCCCGCCAACCGCTCCCGCGACGCTCGGAAGAGCTCCGACATCACCTCCTCGAGCGGCGGGTCCTCGACGGTGAGGTCCGCGATCGCGAGCGCCCCGAGCATCCGCGCCACCGCGCCCGAGACGTCCTCGGCGGCGACCTGGATCGTCGCCTGCCCGGGCTCGCTCGACACCACCTGCCCGAAGCGCGCGAGATCCCTCGGCGCGCCGCCGTTCGCGTCCTGGAAGCGGACCACGATGCGCTTGTCCGGGCGGACCTTCAGCGCGAGCGCGCGCAGGTCGCCGTCGTAGATGAGCCGGCCGCGGTCGATGACGATGACGCGCGGGCAGAGCTGGACGACGTCCTCCATGTAGTGGCTCGTGAGGAGCACCGTCGCGCCGAAGCGCTCGTTGTACGCGCGGACGAAGCTCCGCACGGTGGCCTGCATCGAGACGTCGAGGCCGATGGTGGGCTCGTCGAGGAAGAGCACGCGCGGACGGTGGAGGAGTGCGGCGGCGAGCTCGCACTTCATCCGCTCGCCGAGCGAGAGCTGCCGGGTGGGCTTCTGGACGAGGTCGCCGAGCTCGAGGAGCCGCACGAGCTCCTCGACGGTCTCCTCGAACTGCGCGCGCGGGATGTCGTAGATCGCGCGGTTCATCGCGAACGTCTCGGCAGGCGGCAGGTCCCACAGGAGCTGCTGCTTCTGCCCCATGACGAGCGTGATCTGCGAGAGGAACGCGGGCTCCCGCCGTCGCGGCACGTGCCCCGCGACGGTGATCTCCCCCTCCGTGGGGTGTAGGAGGCCGGAGAGCATCTTGAGCGTGGTCGTCTTGCCGGCGCCGTTCGGGCCGAGGAACCCGACGCGCTCGCCTTCACCTACCGCGAAGTCGATGCCGTCCACCGCGCGCACGGTCTCGTAGCGGCGATGGAAGACCGAGCGGAGCGCGGCGCCGAGGCCGGGCGGGCGGCGGTGGACCTGGTAGTGCTTGCGGAGGCCGCGGACGTCGATCACCCGCGGGATCTAGCGGCAGCGCCCTCGACGGGGCAAGCTCCTCGTCGCGAGCCCGCCGTTACAATGCGTCGATGGCCCAGAAAAAGCGCCCGGTGACGAAGAGCGGGCGGCCGCGCGCCCGCAAGGGGGTGAAGCTCACGCCGACCGAGCTCGCCCCGCCACAGCTCGTGCTCGCGGAGCGGCCGCCGGAGCTCGACGCGCTCGCGGGCGAGATCGAGCGGGACGGCGGCGCGGTGCTCGCCGCCTACCGCGAGCCGCTCGGCGGCCACGCGCTGCTCTTCGCGGCGCTGCCGGTCGAGAAGGTCGAGCGCACGCCGTTCCAGCGCGACGTCTCGGACGCCCACGTGCGCAAGCTCACCCTCGCGATGGATAAGACGCGCCGCTACCTCGACCCGATCATCGTCGTGCGCGACAAGGACGCCTGGCTCACGCCGAACGGCGGGCACCGGCTCACCGCGCTGAAGGAGCTCGGCGCGAGGAGCGTGCTCGCGCTCGTCGTGCCCGAGCGCCAGGTCGCGTACCAGATCCTCGCCCTCAACATCGAGAAGGCCCACAACCTGCGCGAGAAGGCCATCGAGGTCGTGCGCATGTACCGCGACCTCGCGGGCTCGGTCGACCCGAAAGAAGACGAGATGGCGCTCGAGCTCGAGGAGGCCGGGCTCGTCACGCTCGGCTTCGCGTACGAGGAGCGGCCGCGCCTGTCCGGCAGCGCCTACGCACCGATCCTGAAGAAGGTGGACGCGTTCCTCGGCGAGCGGCTCTCCGAGGCGCTGCCCGAGCGCGAGCGGCGGGCCCGGCTGGTGCTCGAGCTCGACGACGCCGTCTCCGAGGCGGTGGCGCGGCTCAAGGAGCGCGGCTTCGACTCGCCGTACCTCAAGGCGTTCGTCGTCGCGCGCGTGAACCCGCTCCGCTTCATGAAGGGCGGCGCCCCGCCGTTCGACGAGCTGTTCGCGCAGATGACGAAGCGCGCGCGCGGGATGGATCCGGGGAAGATCCGCGGAGAGGACGTGGCGCGGTCGGGCGGAGCGGCGGCAGAAGCCGAGTGACTCGGCGCACGATCCCGGGCCTGCGGCGGGCGTCCTCGCTCCTTGCGCCTGCGGCGTACGGAAGCAGTACGCCTCGGCGCGCGTCGCTGCGGTAGCCCGCCTCGGCTCCGGCCTCGTGCGCCTTGCGTGTCCTACGCGCTCACCGTCGCGCGCTCTTGGACTCGCTGCGCGCGAGCACCAGCCGCTTCTCGAGCTCGCCGCCGATCGTCGCGAGCGCCGCCTCGTCCACGTGCAGCTCCGCGTACGGGAAGAGGTCTCGCTCCTCCCAGCGGATGTGACGCTCGAGGAGGTCCGCGAACGCCGTGAGCAGCGCGCGCTGCTCGGCCGGTCCTGCCCTCGCCGCGTCGAGCAGCCGCTGCAGCTCCGCGTGCTCGCCGCGCAGACGCCGCATGTCGGCCTCGGTCAGGTAGCGCCCGAGGAGCTCCTCCTCGGCGCGGCAGTGCGGCCGGAGGATCTGCTCCTCGAAGCGACGGGCCAGCGCGACGAGCCCGGGCAGGTCCTTCGGCGCGCCTGCCGACTCCGAGTGGCCGGCGAGCCCCTTCTTGAGCTGGAAGGAGACCAGGAGCGCCTGGTGGTGCTCGCTCGACAGGGGCTTCAGCGCTCTCGACCGCTTCATGATCCCGATCGTGGCGGAGAAGCGGGGGGCACGCAAGGGAACCGCTCCTCCCGCGGGCGGCCGTGCGACCCCCGCCGGGGGCCGAGCCGCTCCGTCGTTGACGCTCCGCGCCAAGGCTCTTAAGAGAAGAGCGAGTAACCGGCTGATTCCCCAGTCAATCGGAGCGATCCATGGGCATGAACGGTTCCGTCCCTCCGGGCCGCAGGGCGGCGATCGTCGCCGGCCTCCGCACGCCGTTCGTCAAGGCGGGCACGGACTTCAAGGACCTCCCCGCGGTGGAGCTCGGCGCGCTCGTCGTGAACGAGCTCGTCGCGCGGAGCGGCATTCCTCCGAAGGAGTTCGACTCGGTCGTGTTCGGCCAGGTGATCCCGTCGCCGACCGTCACGCTCATCGGACGCGAGATGGTGCTCCGCACCCTGCTCCCGCGCAGCGTCCAGGCGCACACCGTCTCCCGCGCGTGCGCGACCTCGATCCAGACGACCACCGACGCCGCCGACCAGATCCGGCTCGGCCACTCCGACTGCGCGATCTCGGGCGGCGCGGAGTCCCTGTCGGACGCGCCGATCTTCGCCACCCGCGCGCTCGCCCAGGGGCTCGTCGAGCTCTCCCGCGCGAAGACCCTCGCCGACCGCGTCCGGATCCTCTCCACGCTGCGCCCGAAGGACTTCGCCCCGCAGCCGCCCGCGCTGAAGGAGCCGACGACCGGGCTCACCATGGGCGAGAGCGCCGAGCTCATGGCGCAGAAGAACGGGATCTCGCGGGAGGCGCAGGACCGCGTGGCGTACGAGAGCCACCGCCGCGCCGGCGCCGCCTGGGAGAGCGGCAAGTTCGACGCGGAGGTGATGCACGTCCCGGTGCCGCCCCGGTTCGAGCGGATCGCCACGAGGGACAACGTCGTCCGCAAGGACACGACGCTCGCCGCGCTCGCGGCGCTCCGGCCGGTGTTCGACCGCCGGTACGGGACCATCACCGCCGGGAACGCCTCGCCGCTCACCGACGGCGCCGCCGCGCTCGTCCTCATGAGCGAGGAGAAGGCGCGCGCGCTCGGCATCCGGCCGCTCGGCTTCGTTCGCTCCTACGCGTACGCGGGGCTCGACCCCCGCGACCAGCTCCTGCAGGGACCCGCCTACGCGGCGCCGGTCGCGCTCGACCGCGCCGGCCTCCGGCTCGCGGACATGGATCTCGTCGACATGCACGAGGCGTTCGCGGCGCAGGTGCTCTCGAACCTGAAGGCGTTCGCGTCGAAGGACTTCGCGGAGAAGGAGCTCGGGCGCTCGGAGCCGCTCGGCGAGATCGATCCCGCGAAGCTCAACGTGAACGGCGGCTCGATCGCGCTCGGGCACCCGTTCGCGGCGACCGGCGCGCGGATGATCCTGCAGACGCTTCGCGAGCTGGAACGCCGCAAGGGCCAGCACGCGCTCATCACGGTGTGCGCGGCGGGCGGGCTCGGGGCGGCGCTCGTCCTCGAGCGCGAGTGACGGACCCCTGCATGAGTTTGACCGCGGAGGGCGAGACATGATGACGGCACAGGCGGCGGAGCAGCAGGCCCGGAGCTTCAGGGTCGAGGTGTCGGATGGGATCGCGACGCTCTTCCTCGACGAGCCCGGCGAGAGCGTGAACGTGATCGAGCCGGAGGCGGTGGGGGAGTTCTTCCGGCTGCTCGACGCGTTCGCCGGCGACGACGCCGTGAAGGGCGTCGTCCTCACGAGCGGCAAGAAGGACGGCTTCGTCGCGGGCGCCAAGATCGACCTCATCCAGTCGGTGAACGACGCGGCCGAGGCGGAGAAGCTCGCGCGCGAGATGCAGGCCGGGTTCGACCGGCTCGAGCGCTACCGGAAGCCGGTGGTGGCGGCGATCCACGGCGCGGCGCTCGGCGGCGGGCTCGAGTGGGCGCTCGCGTGCCACTACCGGATCGCGACGAGCGATCCGAAGACCCAGCTCGGCCTGCCGGAGGTCCAGCTCGGCCTCATCCCCGGCGCGGGCGGCACGCAGCGGCTGCCGCGCCTCGTGGGGATCCAGACCGCGCTCGACCTCATCCTCGCCGGCAAGACTTTGAAGGCGAAGAAGGCGCTCCGGATCGGCCTCGTCGACGAGGTCGTGCCGCGAGAGCTCCTCGTCACGATCGCCCGCCAGCGCGCGATGGCGCTCGCGACCGGCAAGCTCCGGCGCGAGGCGCGCACGCGCAAGGCGAGCCCGGTGGAGCGCGCGACCCGCATCGCGCTCGAGGAGAACCGCCTCGGGCGCGAGCTGCTCTTCCGCCAGGCGCGGAAGACCGTGCTCGCGAAGACGAAGGGGATGTACCCCGCGCCGCTGCGGGCGCTCGAGGCGATCGAGCACGGCTACCACAAGGGCTTCGCGGCCGGGCTCGAGAAGGAGGCGCAGCTCTTCGGGCAGCTCGCCGTCTCCGAGGTCGCGCGGCGGCTCATGGAGATCTTCTTCGCGACCACCGCGCTGAAGAAGGACACGGGCGTCGACGATCCCGCCGTGAAGCCGCGGCCGGTCTCGAGGGTGGGCGTCCTCGGCGGCGGGCTCATGGGCAGCGGCATCTCGTTCGTCACCGTGAACGCCGGCATTCCGGTGCGGGTCCGCGAGCGCGACGACGCGGCGGCCGGCAAGGCGCTCGCGAGCGTGAAGGGGCTCCTCGACGAGCGCGTGAAGCGCCGCTCCATCGATCGGCTGGAGCGCGACGAGAAGCTGCGCCTCCTCACCGCCACCACCGACTGGTCGGGCTTCGGCGCGGTGGACGTGCTCATCGAGGCGGTGTTCGAGGACCTCGCGCTGAAGCTGCAGATGGTCCGCGCCTTCGAGGAGGTGAACCCGACCGGCATCTTCGCCTCGAACACCTCGTCCATCCCGATCACGAAGATCGCGGCGGCCTCCCGTCACCCCGAGACCGTGCTCGGCATGCACTACTTCTCGCCGGTGCAGAAGATGCCGCTCCTCGAGGTCATCGTGACCGAGAAGACGTCGAAGGAGGCGACGGCGACCGCGGTCGCGCTGGGGAAGAAGCAGGGCAAGACCGTCATCGTCGTCGGCGACGGGCCGGGCTTCTACACGAGCCGCATCCTCGCGCCCTACATGAACGAGGCGGCGGCGCTCCTCGTCGAGGGGGCGGCGATCGAGGACCTCGATCGGGCGCTCGTCCAGTTCGGCTTCCCGGTCGGGCCCATCACGCTCCTCGACGAGGTCGGCATCGACGTGGGGGAGAAGGTCGGCAAGATCCTGCACGACGCGTTCGGTGCGCGGATGGCGCCGCCGGCGGCGCTGCACGACGTCGTCGCGGCGGGGCGGCTCGGCCGGAAGAACCGGAAGGGCTTCTACACGTACGGTGACGACCAGAAGGAGAAGCGCGTCGACGTCACCGTCTACGACCTCCTCCCCGGCGGCCGCAGCCGCAAGGCGTTCGCCGAGGACGAGATCCGCGAGCGGGTGGTCCTGCAGATGGTGAACGAGGCGATCCGGTGCCTCGGCGAGGGCATCCTCCGCAGCGCACGCGACGGCGACGTCGGCGCGGTGTTCGGGCTCGGCTTCCCGCCGTTCCGCGGCGGCCCGTTCCGCTACGCCGACAAGATCGGCCCGAAGGAGCTGCTCGCGCGGCTGGAGCGCCTGCGCGCGCGGCACGGCGAGCGCTTCGAGCCGGCGCCGATGCTCGTCGAGCATGCGGCTACGGACCGGCCGTTCCACTAGCGGGCCCACGCGCCGGGCGCACCGGGTCGACTCCGGTGCG
>DATIDF010000066.1:0-5190 GCA_035456445.1 Anaeromyxobacter sp. | reverse complement strand
TCTTCGAGCCGTTCTTCACCACCAAGCCGGAGGGGCAGGGCACCGGGCTCGGCCTCTCCATCTGCTATCAGATCGCCGAGGAGCACGGGGGAACCATCTCGCTCGAGTCCGAGCCGGGGCGCGGCGCGCGCTTCGTGCTCGAGCTGCCCGCAGCACATCCGCAGAGCTGAACCAGGGAGAGGGGAACATGAGGCACAACCAGGAGGGGCCGGTGCGCGTTCTCGTCGTCGACGACGAGCCGACGCTGCTCCGCGCCGTCGAGGCGCTGCTTCGCAGGAAGGGGTGCGAGGTCACCGCGCTCGAGTCGCCCATCGACGCCACCCAGCGGCTCGCGCAGGAGGACTTCGACGTCGCCCTCCTCGACATCAAGATGCCGCAGCTCTCCGGGCTCGAGCTCCTGTCGGCGGTGAAGCACCGCCGACCCGAGGTCGAGGTCATCATGATGACCGGGCACGCGACCGTCGAGACCGCGCTCGCCGCGGTGCGGTCCGGGGCGTACGACTACCTCACGAAGCCGTTCGAGGACGTGGAGCTCGTCGCGCGCGCGGTCGCGAAGGCGGCCGAGCGGAAGATGCTGTTCGACCGGAACCGCCGCCTCGAGACGCAGCTCCGCGAGAAGGAGGGCGCCGCGCCGGAGGGGCTCGTCGGCAACTCCGCCCCGATCCGCGAGGTGGTGCGGATGATCGAGGCGGTCGCGTACAGCGCGACGACCGTGCTCGTCACCGGCGAGAGCGGCACCGGCAAGGAGCTCGTCGCCCGCGCGCTCCACGCGCGGAGCCCGCGCCGATCCCACCCGTTCGTCGCGCTCAACTGCGGCGCGCTCACCGAGACCCTGCTCGAGTCGGAGCTCTTCGGCCACGTGAAGGGCGCGTTCACGGGCGCGCAGCGCGACTCGAAGGGCCTGTTCGACGCCGCCGACGGCGGCACGATCTTCCTCGACGAGATCGGCGACATCCCGATGACGACGCAGGTCCGGCTCCTTCGCGTGCTGCAGGAGGGCGAGATCAAGCGCGTCGGCTCCGCGGACTCGGTGAGGGTCGACGTGCGGGTGATCGCCGCGACGCACCGCGATCTGCCGCGGCTCGTCAAGTCCGGGAAGTTCCGCGAGGACCTGTTCTACCGCCTGAACGTCATCAACGTCCCGCTCCCCTCGCTCCGCGATCGCGTGGAGGACGTCCCGCTGCTCGCGCACCACTTCTTGCGGCGCTACGCCGAGCGGCTCGGCAAGCGCGTCCGCACGCTCGCTCCCGACGCGGTCGAGCTCCTCTGCGGCTACCGCTGGCCGGGAAACGTCCGCGAGCTCGAGAACGCGATCGAGCGCGCGGTGGTGCTGTGCCGCGGCGAGGCGGTCACCGCCGCGGACCTGCCGCCGGCGGTGACCGGCCGCACCGCGCCGCTCGTGCGCGAGGTGCCGGTGAACGGCGACGAGGCGGTCTGGCTCACGATGTCGTACGCGGCCGCGAAGGAGCAGGCCCTGCGGCGGTTCGAGAAGGGCTACGTCGAGACGCTGATGCGCCACTGCGACAGCAACATCTCGGCCGCCGCGCGGAAGGCCGGCATGGACCGCTCGAACTTCAAGCGCGTGCTCCGCAAGTACCGCACCGACGTGGAGCTCGACGCCGGCGAGGCGGAGGAGGACGGCCGGGCCACGGGGTAGCTGCAAAGGCTCGTTGGCCTGAGCCCCGTGAACGAGCCCGCGACCGCGCCCGACACGCCGGGCTCGGGCTCGGGCTCGTTCAACTCAACGCTCGGCGCCGCGAGGCCTCGCGCGCTGGGCGTCTCACGGGAACAGCGGGTCCGCGAGCCGCGGGTTCGCCGCGGCCCGCTCGGTGGTGAACCGGAGCTGGATCGCGTCGTCCCGCCAGACCTCGACGGCGCGCGGGAACCAGTCGCCGCCGGTCGGCGATCCCCAGCCGAGGAGGCGGACGTCGAGCATGGCGCCTCCCTCGGCCGACACCAGCCGCATCGGCTGGAACGTCTCCTTGTCCACGTACGCGACGGGCTTCGCCTCCTTCGCGCGCGCGCCCACGACGTAGGCGAGCCGCCCGTCGAACCGGCCGAGCGACGCGTCGGAGGTGGAGACGCCGCGCCGGCCGAGCGCGGTCGCGTACGCGCCGGCGCCGCCGCCCGAGAGCGAGGGGCCGAGGAGCGCGCAGGTGGAGCGGACGAGCGCGACCGCTGCAGGGAGCTCGGCGAGGCCCCGCGAGCCGGTGACCCGGGCGTCGTGGACCGCGACGTAGGGTCGATCGGCGTCGGCGACGTCCGGCGGCGCGAGCTCGAGCCGGCAGCGGCCCGGGACCTTCATGAGGAAGCGCGCGGGCACCGTCAGCTCCCGGCCGCGGAGCTCGACTCCGGCGGCTTGCGCGAGCGTCTGCGCGTCCGGGCCCTCGGCCTGGATCGTGCCCTTCACCTCGAGCGATGCGAGGGAGAGCTCGGCGCGCCTCGCGGCCATGCGCGAGAGGATGCTCGAGACGGGGAGGACGTACGCGGCGGCGGGGAGGGCGGCGGCGACGATCGCGGCGGCGACGAGGAGGCGCTTCTTCAACGGGACATCTCCTTCATGAGCTCGCGCAGCGGGCCGGCGAGATCGGGACGCTTCAGCGCGAACGCCAGGTTCGCCCTGAGATACCCCAGCCGGTCGCCCGCGTCATACCGGTCGCCCTCGAAGCGATAGCCGAGGAGCCCCTCCTCGCGCGCGAGCACCGCGAGCGCGTCGGTGAGCTGGATCTCGCCGCCGACGCCTGGCCGGACCTCGTCGAGCACCTGGAAGATGCGCGGCGGCAGGACGTAGCGGCCGATCACCGCGAGGTTCGAGGGGGGATCGCGCTTGGGCTTCTCGATGATGCGCTCGATCCTGATCGTGCGCGGCTCGATCTCCTCGCCCGCCGCGATGCCGTACATCGAGGTCTCCTCGGGCGGCACCTCCATGAGCGCCACGGTGCCCAGGCCGTGCCGCGCGTAGCAGTCGGCGAGCTGCTTCGCGCCGGGGACCGACGCGTCGATGATGTCGTCCCCGAGCATGACCACGAACGGCTCGTCTCCGACGACGTCGCGCGCGCAGAGCACGGCGTGACCGAGGCCCAGCGGCTCCTGCTGCCGCACGGTGATGACGTTCGCCATCTGCGCGATGGATCGCATCTGCTTCTTGAGCTCGTGCTTGCCGGTCCGCTCGAGGTGCGCCTCGAGCTCGGCGGCGATGTCGAAGTGGTCGACGATCGACTCCTTGCCGCGCGCGACGACGAGGATGACGTCGCGCACGCCGGCCGCGACCGCCTCGGCGACGATGTACTGAATCGTGGGCGTGTCCACGATGGGGAGCAGCTCCTTCGGGACCGCCTTCGTCGCGGGGAGAAAGCGCGTGCCGAGGCCGGCTGCGGGGATGACGGCCTTGCGGATCGTCCGGTTCGCCATGGTGCCCGGCAATCTAAACCGCCGGACGCAATTCGAGAACTGCGAGGCTTCAGGCATCAGGCTTCGGGCCTCGGCGAAGCCACGTTCGGCCGTGGTCCCGAGGTTCGAGATCCGAGGCCTGAGGCCCGCCCGTCAGCGCTCGAGCCGCTCCGCCTCGGTCTTGCAGTCGATGCAGAGGTCGGTCACGGGCCGCGCACGGAGCCGCGCGGCCCCGATCGGCCGCCCGCATGTCGTGCAGCGGCCGAACGTGCCGGCTTCGAGGCGCGCGAGGGCCTCCTGGATCTTCGAGATGAGCTTGCGATCGCGATCGCGGAGGCGCAGGGCCCAGTTCCGGCCCTCCTCGAGCGTCGCGCGATCGTTCGGATCGGGGATCTCGTGGGCTTCCCCGTCGACCATCTCCTGGACCGCTCGCTCTCCCTGGCCGACGAGCGCGGCGAGCTGTTCCTCGAGCTGCGCTCGAAAGCGATCGGCGTCGCGCTTGCGCATGGGTGTCTCCTCGAACGTCAGCTCGACGGTAGCGCGATCGCCGAAACGGTCACAAGCATCCTTGCCGGGGGCGGGACCTGCCCGTATCCTCGCCCGGTGCATGCGCGAACGGTGAGAGCCCGTGAGACAATCGCGGAGCCTGCTGCGACGCACGCTGCCTGCCTGCGTCCCTCGAAGCAGGACCGTAGTCGAGGGACGGCATCGCGCGTCTCGCGACGGCCCCGGATTGTTTCACGATCTCTGAGCGTCCTCGCGTCCCTCGTCGTCGCAGCCCACGCCACCGCCGCCGAGCTGCCGCCCGCCGGAGGGGTGCCGGATCTCACGGGTCCGCGGACGCTCGCGCTCTCCGCGGGCGTGGGGATGGCGGCGGGCAACGAGGGGATCTTCGTGAACCCGGCGACCATCGCAGCGCGCCGGCGCTACTCGATCGAGACCGGCGGGTTCGTCGACCGCCGCGGCTCCGAGAGCGTCGCGCAGGTCGTGGGCGGCTCCGTCGTCGACTCGCTCAGCTCGCCGGTCGCGGCGGGCTTCTCGTACCTGCGCGCGCTGGGCGGCGATTACGAAGGGAACCTCGCCCACCTCGCGCTCGCCGGCCCCATCGCCGAGAAGCTGTTCCTCGGGGTCACGGGGAAGTGGCTCTCGCTCGACGCGAACGACGAGGTGCGCGCGGCGACGTTGGACGCCGGCCTCTTCTGGCAGGTGGGGGAGTGGGTGTCGATCGGCGCCGCCGGGTACAATCTCGTGTCGATCGCCAACGAGGTGGTCGCGCCGAGGGGCTTCGGGGCCGGCATGACGCTCGGCAACGATCGCGCCTTCCAGCTCACCGCGGACTGGCGCGCCGACCTCGACCGCGCCGAGGAGACGACGAACCGCTACGGCGTGGGCGCCGAGGTGCTGCTCGGCGGCCTCGTCCCGCTCCGCGCCGGCTGGGCCAGGGACGAGACGCTCGACACGTCGTGGTGGTCGCTCGGCGCGGGCATCGTCACCCGCGGTGGCGTCGCGCTCGACGTGGGGTACCGGCAGAGCCTGGACGCGCCTTCGGCCCGCACGATCGCGGCGTCGCTGAAGGTGTTCCTGTTCGATTGAGCGAACGGCGACGGCGGTCGTCGCGGCGGCGGTCGCGATCGCGGCCTTGTTCGCGGTCGCGGTCGACGTAGTGGTCGAGGTCGCGGTCGAGGTCGGGGTCGGGGTCGGGGTCGCGGTCGAGGTCGAGGTCGAGGTCGAGGTCGGGGTCGGGGTCGCGGTCGAGGTCGAGGTCGCACCGCCCGCCCCCGGCACCTCGACCACCCGCTC
>DATIDF010000065.1:0-20254 GCA_035456445.1 Anaeromyxobacter sp. | reverse complement strand
CCTACCGCTGGGACCTCACGCCCCTCTATCCGTCCGACGCGGCGTGGGACGAGGCGAAGGCGGCGCTCGCGCGGAGCGTCGCTGCGTTCCGCGAGCGGCACGAGGGCCGGCTGGGCGCGTCCGCGAAGGCGCTCGCGGACGCGCTCGCGGACCTCGCGGGCATCCGGAAGGAGTACGAGCGGCTCATGGCGTACGCGATGGCGAGGAGCGACGAGGACGTCAGGGCGGCGCGCCCGCGCGAGCGGCGGCTCGAGGCGGAGCGGCTCGGCGTCGAGCTCGACGCGGCCGCGTCCTTCGTCCGCCCGGAGGTCCTGGCCATCGACGCCGCGAAGGTGCGGTCCTTCCTCGCCGAGGAACCTCGCCTGAAGGAGTTCGACTTCTTCCTCACGGACCTCCTCCGCTGGAAGGAGCACACGCTCTCGCCGCGGGAGGAGCGGATCGTGGCGCAGGCGGGCGAGCTCGCCGGCGCGGCCCCCTCGGTGCACGGCGTCCTCACGAACGCCGACATCCCCTGGCCGACGGTGACGCTCTCGACGGGCGAGAAGGTACGCCTCGATCCCGCCGGCTACCAGCGCGCGCGGACCGCCGCCTCCGCGGCGGACCGCGAGAAGGTGTTCCGCGCGTTCTTCGGCGCGGTGAAGACCTACGAGCGGACGCTCGGCGCGGCGCTGGATGCGCAGGTGAAGGCGCACCGCTTCGAGAAGGACGTGCGCGGTTTCGCCTCGTCGCTCGAGTCGGCGCTCTTCGGCGCGAACCTCCCGCCCGCGGTCTACCACCAGCTCGTCGCCGACGTGAACCGGAGCCTGCCCACGCTCCACCGCTACCTCGCCCTGCGGCAGCGCATGCTGGGCGTGAAGGAGCTCCGCTACGAGGACCTCTACGCGCCCATCGTGAAGAACGTCGACCGTCGCTACGGGCCGGACCAGGCGATCACGCTCACGCTCGAGGCGGTCGCGCCGCTCGGAGCCCCGTACGTCGAGGAGCTCGGCGCTGCGCTGCGGGGGCGCTGGACCGACTTCCTCCCGCGCCCCGGGAAGCGCTCGGGCGCGTACTCCATGGGCGTCTACGCGGTCCATCCGTACCAGCTCCTCAACTTCAATGGTCAGTGGGAGGACGTCTCGACGCTGGCGCACGAGGCCGGCCACACGATGCACTCCGCGCTCGCCGCGAAGGCGCAGCCCTTCTCGAAGTACGACTACCCGACCTTCGTCGCCGAGGTCGCCTCGACGCTGAACGAGAACCTGCTCCTGCACCGCGTCCTCGATCGGACGAAGGACGACGCGACGCGGCTCTTCCTCCTCGGGCGGCACCTGGAGACGCTCCGCACGACGCTCTTCCGCCAGACGATGTTCGCGGAGTTCGAGCTCGCCGCGCACGAGCGTGCCGAGAAGGGCGAGGCGCTCTCCGGGGAGGCCCTCTCGGCCCTCTACCTCGACCTCGTCCGCAAGTACTACGGGCACGCCGAGGGGATCTGCCGCGTGGACGCGCTGTACGGGGTCGAGTGGGCCTCGGTGCCGCACTTCTTCAACTACGACTTCTACGTGTTCCAGTACGCGACGAGCCTCGTCGCCTCGACCTCGCTCGCGAAGGGCATCCGCGAGGAGGCCGCGGCGGGCAGCACCGCCGCGCGCGACCGCTACCTCGCCATGCTCGCCGCGGGGGGATCGCGTTACGCGATCGATCTCCTGAGGGACGCGGGCGTGGACATGACGACCTCGGCGCCGTTCGCGGCGGCGATGGACGAGATGAACCGCGTGATGGACGAGATGGAGACGATCCTGGGCCGGGGCGGGCGGATCCGGGCGGCGCGCTGAGCACGTCCGGAGCCTCCCTGGCGGCGAAGCGTCGCGCGGTCCATCGGAACCTGCGCGCTGGCGAGCCGTGAGGCGGGCTCACCCCCTCGCGCCGCGCCCCTCGTCCTCGCGCGAGGAGTCCGGGTCCGCATCGCGCGCGAGGTCGCGTCGTGCCGCGGCCACCTCCTCGGCCGAGCGCTCCACCGCGGTTCGATCGTCGTACCCGCTCCTCCGCCGGAGTCGCCAGGCGCGGGCCATGAGGGAAATGCCGAGCCACACGCTCAGGATCGCGAGCGGCGTCGCGGTGACGCGCGGCCAGACGACGCCGATGGCGCCGAGCGCGACGAGCACCGCCGCCGCGACGCCGAGGAGGCGTGCCTCGGTGGGACCGAGCACGCGGTACCCGCCGAGCGCGGCGCCGACCGCGTTGCCGATGCGAAGCGCGCCCGCGGCGGCCACCGCCGAGCCCTCGCGACGGCGTCCCGGCGGCCGCGGCCGGCGCTTCCGGGGGACCGGCCGAACCGGCTGCACGCGACGCCGCGCGTCGAGCACGATCTCGGTCGCCCGCCCGAGGTCCTCCTCGTACGCGGCCTCCATCTCGTGAGCGAACCCCTCGTCCTCGATGGCGACGTCGAGCTCCCAGTTCGCGAGCCAGGACGAGAGGTTCAGGTTCGACGACCCGACCCGCGCCCAGCGCCCGTCCGCGACCGCGGTCTTCGCGTGCAGCATCGGCCCGTTCCATTCGAAGATCCGGATGCCCGCCTCCAGCAGCGGCCGGTAGCCCGCGACCGAGAGCCGCTTCACGAGCCCGAGGTCCGACTCCCCCGGCACGAGGAGGCGCACGTCGACGCCGTCGTGTGCGGCGGCGCGGAGCGCCTGGACGTACGCCGCGGTGCCCACGAAGTACGCGTCGGTGATCCAGAGCGAGGTGCGCGCCATCGCCGCGACGAGGTGGTCGAGCCGGTAGAGCCCGGACGTCGCGGGCTCGCTCGCGACGACGCGCAGCGCGACGTCCCCCGCCGCCGGGATCCGCGCTGCGTCGGGGAGCTCGTCGTCCGCGAGCGGCGTGCCCGCCTCGTCCCAGACCTGCGCGAACGCCCGCGAGAGATCGGCGACCGCCGGCCCGCGCACCTCGATCCCGGTGTCGCGCCAGGGCTCCACGCCGCGCGCGGGATCGCCCGCCCAACGCTCCGCGACGCAGAGCCCGGTCACGAACCCGACGCGACCGTCGACGACGATGCTCTTGCGGTGATCGCGCGCGACCCAGCCGAGCGGGCTGTCGAGGCGCGGCGGGTTGAACGTCCGCACCTCCACGCCCGCCTCCGCGAGCCGCCGCCAGAAGCTCCGCGGCGCCTCGCCGAGCCCCCCGAGCCAGTCATGCAGGACGCGCACGCGGATGCCGGCGCGCGCGCGCTCCGCGAGGAGCTCGGCGAACGCACGGCCGATGCGATCGTCCGCGATGATGTACGCCTCGAAGAGCACGCTCTCGCGCGCGCCCGCGATCGCCTCGAGCCACGCCGGGAAGTTCTCGCCCGCGTCGCGGAGCAGCCGCACCGCATTCCCCGGCACGAGCGGGGCGCCTGCGGCGCGGTTGAACGCCTGCTCGGCGAGGAGGCGGAACGTTGCCCGGCCCGGCCGCCGCTGGACCGCCGCAGGGTCTCCGGACCGGGCGGAAGGGAGGACGGTCGTCCTGGGGGCGCGCGGCACCGCTCAAGCATTCCACCAACCCTGCCCAATTTCACGGTCTGAGCGGGCCCCGCGGCCGAGGGGCCTGCCCCTTGCGGGCGAGGGTAGGCGGCACGGCGGCGGCGATCCTCCGCGGCGAGGCACGGCAGGCGGTCCAGAGCGCCGGGCAGAAGGCCGAGCGGCGGGCGCGGACGCGCTCGGGGGCGCTGAAGGGCTTCCGCCAGAAGCGCTGACGCTCCGCCGCTCCGCCTACCGGTACACCGCCTCGTACCCGCGCTCCACGAGCGTGAGGGCGCCGCTGCGGATGTCCATCATCGCACAGTGAACCGGCAGGCGCGGCAGGAACGGCGCCGTCCGGATCGCCTCGACGCTCTCGAGCGCCGCCTGGCGCGCATCCTTCACGAGCCCGAAGAACGCCGCCGCGTCCTCCGGGATCGCGTCGCCCAGGATCCCGCGAGCCTTCATGACGCGCTTGAGCTCGCCGTCGGTGACGCGGGCGACGCCGCAGTCGGTGTGCGGGAGCACGAGCACCTCCTGGCAGTCGTTCACGTAGATCGCGGCCGCGAGCGCGCGGAGCATCTCGGAGCCCCTCGGCAGGTGCGCGCCGGGAACGCGGACCACCACCGCGTGCCCGCGCTCGACCCCGAGCTTGCTCCCGAAGAAGTGCGTGAGGCGCGGGTCGACGCAGGTCACGATGCAGAGGTGCCGAGCGGCGACGAACGTCCCGGGATCGGGCTCCTGGTGCTCCGCGCGGCGGTTCGCTTCGAGGATCTCGTCGAGGAGGGGCATGTCGTCCCTGGGGGCGAGGCGGCCGTCCAGGCTACGCGGGCGATTGCGCGCCGCGCAACCCCCGCGGGCCGCTCCGGGCGGATACTAGCCGAGACACGCGACGGCCGCCCCAGCGGAGCGGCCGTCGGGATCCGCGGTCGAGAGCCGGGTTAGGTCTTCGTCGGCTCGGCCTTCTTCTCGGCTCCCTTGTGGGCCGCGCAATGCGGGCACTGGCACTTCTCGCCGCACTTGCACTCCTTGCCCTCCTTGGCGCAGGCGCACTGCGCGATCTCGGGCTTGTCGCCCTTCTTCCCATCCGCGGGCGCCGCCTGGGCGTGGTGCGGGCAGTTCTTGCAGTCGCCGTCGCACGCGGCCGCGGGGCGCGCCGCGAGGAGCGCGAGGGCGGCCATCGCCGCGAGCAGGGTCTTCATCATGTGTGAACCTCCGTGGGTGGGCGGACCGCCAGCTCGGCCGCGACCGACGCGCAGGGTAAAGACGCCCCGGAAGCGAAGTCAACCGCGGCCTCCGATCCCGGCGGGGCCTCGCACATGGGCAAGGCCTCCGGGGAACCGCGAGGTGGATCCCGCTGGGACCCGCCGCTAGATTGCCCCGCGATGACGAACCTCGACATCGATCGGCTGCTCCAGCTGCTCCGCGATCCGAACGTGGAGAGCCAGGAGATCGCCGCGCTCGCGGGCGTGCCGCGCGAGGAGTGCGGCCGCGCGTCGCGCCTCCTCCTCGGTATCGCGCGCGCGAAGCCGGAGGAGGTCGCGACGCTGCCGGCCCCGCTCGCGGCGGCGCTCTGTCGCGCCGCCCTCGCCGCCGCGCGCGCCGACGTGCTCGCGGCGCTCGCCGGCCACTCCGGGAAGGAGGTCGCGAAGGAGGCGAAGCGCGGCCTGCACGTCCTGCGCTCCCGCGGAGTCGCGGTGCCCGAGGCGCCGCGGATCGCTGCGCCGCCGCCACCCTTGCCCGCCGAGCCGCCGCCGCCCGCCTACGGATCCGCGATCGACGGCCAGGGGGAGCGCGCGATATGGCTCCCGCGGAACGTGCCGGGCAAGGGGATCGAGGTCGCGCAGGCGGTCATCTCGGACGTGCGGGGGCTCGTCGAGCTGCAGATCGGCCTGCTCGGGCGCAAGGAGTGGCGCGCGTTCGCGAAGGGGCTGCTCGATCGCGGCGCCGCGATGGGCGTCGGCGAGATCGATCGCGCGCTCGCTCACTCGTCCGTCGCGGCCGCGCGGGCGATGAACGACGCGAGCGGCCAGCGCGTGCCCGAGGGCGCCGATCTCTGGCTCGCGCAGCTGGGCCCCGCCGCGCCGCTCCCCGATCCGGCCGCGCGCTTCGCGCCGCTCGCCGACGAGGAGGAGCGCGACGCGGTGGCCGCCTCGGGCAAGCTCCACGACCTGCCGCTCTTCCGCGGCTGGCTCGCCGACGAGGGCTACCTCCGCGGGGTCGCTGCGAAGCTCGACGAGATCGCCGTCTCGCCGCTCTACATCGACGACCGGCAGCGTGCCGAGCAGCTCGTGCGGGTCATCGCGGAGGCGGTCGACACCTACTTCGACGACGCCCGACGCCGCCGACACGCGGGGCGGCTCTTCGCGGTGGCCGAGCACCTCGAGGCGCGCGGCGACGTGGCGCACGCGCGGTCGGCGGCCGCCACGGCACGCGCGCTCCTCGCGGGGGCGCCGCCGCACGCCATCCCTTTCGCGCGGCTCCTCGTCGAGAAGGCGTTCCCGGAGACCGCGCCCGCCGCGCCCGCGGGGAGCCCGCCCTCGGCCGGCGCCCCTCCCCTCATCGTCTCGCCCCGGTGATTTCGCCGCGTCCGCCCTTCGACAGGCTCAGGGGTCGTGCATCAATCGCCGGACCGAGCCAGGCGGACGAGACGCGAGCAGCGCGAGGCGCGACGGCCGAGCGCACCCTCCTGGCGCCGCTGTGCGCGGCTCCCGGAAGAGGATGTGAGGGAGGAGCAACGAAGCGATGCGACGCGGATCGGCCGCCGCGGCGATGGGAGGGGTTGTTTCACGGCCCCTCAGGTCAGCGGCCATTTGACCCCCCACCCACCCTCGCGCTAGGTCTCGCCCCATGCCGGAGCACCAGAGCCCCTCGCCGACGGTGGACGTCGTCGTCGTCCTCCCCGGCGACCGCGTCGTCCTCGTTCGCCGCAAGTTCCCGCCGCCGGGCTGGGCGCTGCCCGGCGGCTTCGTCGATCAGGGCGAGACGCTCGAGGCGGCGGCGATCCGCGAGGCGCGCGAGGAGACCGGCCTCGACGTGCGGCTCGAGGACCTGCTCTACGTCTACTCGGATCCGCGCCGGGACCCACGCCGCCACACCGTGAGCGCGGTGTTCCTCGGCCGGGCGTCCGGCGAGCCGGCGGGCGCGGACGACGCGGAGGAGGCGCGCGCCTTCGCCTGGGACGCGCTCCCATCGCCGCTCGCGTTCGACCACGCCGAGATCCTGCGCGACGCGCGGACGTTCCTGCTCACGGGGGCACGGCGCCGGCCATGAGCTCCCTCTCCGCCACCGAGCGCGCCGCGCTCCTCGGGATCGCGCGCGGCGCGATCCTCGGTCATCTCGGGATCGCCCCCTCCCCGCCGCTCCCCACCTCCGGCCCGCTCGCCGAGCCGCGCGGCACGTTCGTCACGCTCCACGTGGGCGACGAGCTGCGCGGCTGCCTGGGCACGTTCAGGCCGGAGGGGTCGCTCGCCGCCGCCGTCGCGCAGATGGCAGTCTCGGCCGCGAAGGAGGACCCGCGCTTCCGGCCGGTTCGCGCGGAAGAGATCGCCGAGCTGCGCGTCGCGGTGTCCGTCCTCTCCCCGCCCCACCGGCTCGACGACCGGCGCGCCGTGAAGGTCGGCACGCACGGGGTCCTCGTGCGCCGCGGGTGGCACCGCGGCGCGCTCCTGCCGAAGATCGCGGTGGAGCAGGGCTGGGACGCGGAGACGTTCCTCTCGCGCTGCTGCCTCAAGGCGGGGCTCCCGGCGCGCGCGTGGGAGGAGCCCGAGACCGAGGTCGAGGTGTTCGAGGCCGACGAGTTCGGCGAGGGGGCGGCGTCTTGAGCACCGTCCTCGCCATCGCGGCCGCCGTCCTCGCCGTCTCGCTCCTCATCGTCCTCCACGAGGCGGGGCACTTCCTCGCGGCGCGCAGGTGCGGCATGCGGGTCGAGCGCTTCAGCGTGGGGTTCGGCCCGGTCGTCGCGGCGTTCCGGCGCGGCGAGACCGAGTTCGTCGTCTCCGCCCTGCCGCTCGGTGGGTACGTCCGCATCGCGGGCATGTCGCCAGGCGACGACGTCGACCCGGCGGACCGGCGCGCCTACGCGAACCAGGCGGCGTGGCGCCGGTTCCTCGTCATCGTCGCGGGCCCGGCGGCGAACTACGTCACCGCGGTCCTCGTGGCCGCGGCGCTGCTCGCCACCATCGGCCTGCGAGCGCCGGATCCCGCGCCGCGAGTCGGCGCGCTCGTGCCGGACATGCCCGCCGCCGCCGCCGGGCTCTTGCCGGGCGATCGGATCCTCTCGGTCGCAGGCGCGCCGGTCGACTCGTTCCGCGCCCTCGTCGTCGAGCTGCAGCGCCACCCCGGCGAGCGGATCATGCTCGAGGTCGAGCGCGGCACCGAGCGGCTCGCGCTGCCGATCACGCCGCGCGACGACGGGGGCGTCGGGCGGGTCGGGTTCTCCCAGGCGCAGCTCGTCGTCCGCCGCGGCCCGGCGGCCGCGCTGGCGGAGGGGCTCGGCCGGACGAACGCCGCCGCCGGGGCGCAGCTCGCCGCGTTCGGCAGCATGTTCTCGGGCAAGCAGCGCGCGGAGCTCTCCGGGCCGGTGGGCATCGCCCAGGAGCTCGTGCGTGGCGCGCGCCAGGGCGCCGAGCCCTTCCTCGCCCTCGTCTGGACGATCTCCATCGTCCTCGCGATCCTGAACCTCCTGCCCATCCCCGCGCTCGACGGCGGGCGGCTCGTGTTCCTCGCGTGGGAGATGATCACCCGCCGGCCCGTGAACGAGAAGATCGAGAACTACGTCCACCTCGCCGGCTTCATCGCGCTCGTCGTGCTCATCCTCGCCGTGACGATCTTCGGCGACCTGGCCCGGCTCCTCGGTCGGTGACGCTCTGAATTAGGAAGGACCCATGGCGATCCACGTCCTCTACTTCGCCGGCGCGCGGGAGGCGGCCGGGGCGGCCCGCGAGACGCTCGAGCGCGCGCCCACGACGGTCGCGGAGCTCCGCCGGACGATCACCGAGGCCCACCCCGCCCTCGCCCGCATCCTCCCTCGCTGCCGGATCGCGGTCGATCAGGAGTTCGCCGCCGAGGACGCGCCTCTCCGCGACGGCGCGGAGGTCGCGATCGTGCCGCCGGTCTCGGGCGGCGCGCCCGAGCGCGAGCGGTGCTTCCGGGTCGTGGACCGCCCGCTCTCGCTCGCCGAGGTGGTGGACGCCGTGTCGGGCCCGGGCCGCGGCGGGATCGTGACGTTCACCGGGACGGTGCGCGAGGAGTCGCACGGCAAGCGCGTGGTCCGGCTCGAGTACGAGGCGTACGCGCCGATGGCGGAGCGGAAGCTCGCCGAGATCGGCGCGGAGGTCGCGCGCGCACACGCGGTGGAGGTGGCGATCGTCCACCGGGTGGGAGCGCTCGCGCCGGGCGACGCAGCGGTCGTGATCGCCTGCGCCGCGGCGCATCGCACCCCGGCGTTCCGCGCGTGCGAGGCGTGCATCGAGCGGCTCAAGCAGGACGTCCCGATCTGGAAGCGCGAGGTGTTCGAGGATGGGTCGGAGTGGGTGGGGCTCGGGCCATGACGCGCCCGCGTGGTATCCTCGCGCGCCCGTGAAGGTGCTCCTCGCCGACGACGACGCGCTCGTCCGGACGCTCGTCTCCGACCTCCTCGCCGATCTCGGCCACGCGGTGGTCGCGGCCGCCGATGGCGCGCAGGCCGTGGCGCTCTCCACGCGCGAGCGCCCCGACCTCCTCGTGCTCGACCTCCTCATGCCGCGCCTCTCCGGCCTGGACGCACTCCGCGCCATGCGCGAGGCGGGCGTCGCCGCCCCCGCCGTGCTCCTCACCGCCATCACCGACGGGAGCGTGCGCGGGCTCGAGGGGGCGGACGAGGTGGCGGTGGTGCTCGAGAAGCCCGTGTCCCGCCGGGCCCTGGCGCGGGCGCTCTCGCGCGCGGCGGCGGCCGGATGAGGCTTCAGCGGACCCTGCTCCTCGTCGCCTGCGCGAGCGGCGCCGCCCCGACGGCGCTCGCGGTCGGGCTGCTCTTCCGCGACGACGCGCCGCTCGACGTGACGACCGCCGCCGCGGTCGGGGGCTCGCTCGCGCTGGCGGCCGCGCTGTCCGCGCTCGTGGCGCGGCGCATCACCCGCCCAGTGGGCGAGGTCGTCCGCGGCGCGCTCGAGATCGCCCGCGGCCGCTTCGGCAGCGAGGTGGACGTCCGCGCAGGAAACGAGCTCGGCGATCTCGCCTACACGTTCAACCACATGTCGCGCGAGCTCGCGCGCTACGACGCCGAGAACCGCAGGCTCATCCACGATCTCGAGGCGGGCTACCTCGACACGCTGCGGAGCCTCGCCTCCGCGATCGACGCGAAGGATCCCGACACGCGCGGCCACTCGGAGCGCGTCGCGGAGCTCGCCGCGGAGATCGGCCGGGAGCTCGGGCTGCCCCGGGAGTCGCTCGCGGCCCTGGTGTACGGAGGGATCCTGCACGACATCGGGAAGATCGGCGTCCCGGACGCGATCCTGGCGAAGCGCAGCGCGCTCTCGCCCGAGGAGCGCGCGCTCGTCCAGGCACATCCCCTGACCGGCGCGGAGATCGTCGCCGGCGTCGAGTTCCTCCGCGCCGCGGTGCCCGCCATCCGGGGCCACCACGAGCGCTGGGACGGCGACGGCTATCCGGACCGCCTCCGCGGCGAGGAGATCCCGCTCGTCGCGCGGATCCTGAACGGCGCGGACACCTGGGACGCCTGCACCTCCAACCGCCCGTACCAGGCCGCCCTCGAGGAGCAGGACGCGTTCTCGCTCCTCGCCGAGCTGCGCGGCACGCAGATCGATCCGGCGGTCCACGACGCGCTCGTCGCCGTCCTGCGCCGGCGCGCCGCCAGGCCCGCGACCTCCGCGGCGTGACGACGCTCGCGTGGGCGGATGTGCGAGAGCGACAGCTTGCCTCCTCTCGCGGTTCGCCTAAGCTCGCCGGATGCGCACCGCCCGTATGCCCATCGCCCTCGCGGCGCTCGTGGCCTGCTCTGCGGCCATCGCCGATGATCCGACTGCGCGCGGATTCGATCCGGATCCGACGCGCCCGGCGGTGTCGCTCGACGGCGGCTTCACACTCGAGACCGCCGCCGCCGCCCCGCGCGGCCGGATGGGCGCCGCGTTCCTCCTCGACTGGACCGAAGGGCTGCTCGCGCTCCGCCTCGGCGACGCTCGCGAGGACGCCCTCGCCTCCCGGCTCTCCGCGCATCTCCTCGCCGCCGCATCGCTCGGCCGGCTCGAGCTCGGCGTCGATCTGCCGGTGGCGCTCTACCAGCGCTCCGACCTGTCGCTCCTCGAGAGCCAGGGCGTGACCGGCCCGCTCGTCGCGCCCATCGCGCGGAGCGCGCTCGGCGACCTCCGGCTCGTGGCGAAGCTCCCGGTGCTCGAGGCCGCACGGGCGCCGTTCGGGATCGGGCTCGCCGCCCTGCTGGACCTGCGCGCCCCTACCGGCGACCGAGCCGCCTTCACGGGAGAGGGGCCGATGGCCGTGCCCGGCGTCGTCGCGACGCGCACCTTCGGGCGCGCGCGCCTCGACGCGCAGGTGGGCTACGTCATCCGCGAGCGCGGCCAGTGGGCGCAGCTCGTCGCGAACGACGGCGTCACCTGGTCCCTCGGCGGCTCGTGGGACGTGCCCGCGCTCGGCGCCGCCCGGCGCTGGCGCGCGATCGCCGAGGTCGGCGGCGCGTGGCCGCGCGGCAACGACCTCTCCACCGACCGCCATCGCGCCCCGCTCTCCGCCCGCACCGGCCTGCGCGCGTTCCTCTCCGACCGGCTCGCGGTGGAGCTCGGCGGCGGCACCGGCCTCGGCGCGGCCGGGTACGGGCGCGAGTCGTGGCGCGTCTTCGGCGGCGTGCGGTTCGCCCTCGACCCCGCGCGCGAGGAGGAAGGCGAGGTCGCCGCGGGCGGCCCGGACCGCGATCGCGACGGCGTCCCCGACGCGCGGGACGCCTGCCGCGACGTGCCCGGCCCGGCCGAGCTCGACGGCTGTCCCGACGGCGACGGCGACGAGATCCCGGACCGCGAGGACCGCTGCCCAGGAAAGCCCGGTCCCGCCACGCGCGAGGGCTGCCCGGTCGAGGAGCAGGAGCCGCTCGTCGAGATCGAGACGGAGCGGCTCTCGCTCAACGACGCGATCCAGTTCGACACCGGGCGGGACACCCTGCGCTCGCAGTCGTTCCCGGTGCTCGACGCCATCCACGGGATCCTGGCCGCGCACCCCGAGCTGCGCCGCGTGCGCATCGAGGGGCACACCGACGACGTGGGCACCAACGCGTACAACAAGGACCTCTCGGATCGGCGCGCGCGCACCGTCGTGCGCTACCTCACGGGCAAGGGGATCGCGCGCGAGCGGCTGGAGCCCTCGGGCTTTGGCGAGGATCGACCTGTCGCGTCGAACGCCACCGCGCTCGGGCGCGCGAAGAACCGACGCGTGGAGTTCACGATCGTCGACGGGACCGGCGCGCGGTGACCCGCCTCGCGATCCTCGACCTGGACGGCACGCTCGTCGACTCCGTGGAGGACCTCGGGGCGTCGGTGAACCACGCGCTCTCGGCGCTCGGCCTGCCGCCGCGGAGCACCGACGAGATCCGGTCCTTCGTGGGCGAGGGCGCCCGCGTCCTCCTCGCCCGCGCGATCTCGCCCCGCGACGAGCTCCTCGAGCCGGCGCTGGCGCTCTGGCGCGGTCACTACGACGCGCACTGCCTCGACCGGACGCGGCTCTACCCGGGCGTCGGAGCCGCGCTCGCCGGCGCCGGGCGAGTGCTCGCCGTGCACACGAACAAGCCCGGCGCGCTCGCCCGCAAGATTCTCGCCGGGCTCGGCGTCGCCGGCCGGTTCGTCGCGATCGTGGGCGGCGACGAAGCGCCGCGGAAGCCCGATCCCGCCGGCACGCTCGAGATCATGGCCAGGGTCGACGCCGCCCCCGGGGAGACCGTGTTCGTCGGCGACAGCCGCGTCGACGCCGCGACCGCACGCGCCGCCGGCGTCGCGCTCGTCGCGGTGACCTGGGGGCTCGGCACTCGCGCCGAGCTCGCCGCCGCTGGCGCGACCGTGTTCGTGGACGACGCCGCCGAGCTCGCGCCGCATCTTCGCTAGCTGACTGGTGGTCACCGCGGGAGGGCACCGCGCAACGCGCGGGGAGGGGCGAGCCCCTTCCGGCGGGAAACGGTCGCGAACCCGCGCAGCGGCGCGACCGTTCACGGGCCCCGCCGAGCAGGCGGTGGGGCCCCGCAGGCTCCGCCGGTGGGGCGGGGGCGCAGCCCCCGTGAAATCGACGAAAACTCGATGCGCCCCGGACCCCGTGCTACCCCGGTTCTCATGCTCCGCCTGCTCGCGAAGCTCGTCCTCGCGACCGCCGTGATCGCGGCGTTGTGGCTGTGGGTCCCCGTCAGAGGCCGCACGCTCGCCGACCGCTGGGATCGCGCGGGCAGCCTCACTGCGTTCCTCGAGCGCGGCTGGAAGGAGCTCGCCGGTGAGCCTGCGAAGGCCACCCCGGAGCGCCGATCGACCGCTCGCTCGCAGGCCCGTGGTGCGGGTGCCTCCCGGCCGCGACCCACCGAGGGTCACACCGACGCCGACCGCCGCGCGCTCGATCGCGTCCTCTCGGACGAGCTGTCCGCGCACCGATAGCGCCCGTATCCGGAGCCGCGCTGCATCCGCGGGGGCGCCCCCCAGCTTCGTCTCCTTGCGCAGCCTCTGGCACGGTCCCCACCTTGTTCGGGAGCCCACGTTCGCGGGCGGAGGTGGACATGTCGGGCTGGGCAGCGCTCGTCGCGGCGGCGTGGGTTGCAGCGGGGCCTGACGGCGGAGCCCCGCGCCCGCTGTACACGGAGGTCAACGCCCCGCCGGCCCTGCCCCAGGCCGCGCAGGGGCTGCCCGACCTGTCGAAGCTCGCCGAGGCGGTGATCCCTGCGGTGGTCGGGGTCGTCACGACGCAGGCGCCACCTCCGGGCGCGAACGACGAGCAGCTCCGCGAGCTGTTCGAGAAGCTGAACGAGGGGCCGCGCAAGGGGATTGGCTCCGGCTTCCTGATCCATCGCGACGGCTGGGTGATCACGAACGCGCACGTCGTCGAGGGCGCGGAGGCGGTGGAGGTCGACTTCGGGGCCGAGGCGCCTCGCGTGCCGGCCCGCGTGGTCGGCGCGGACGCGGAGTCCGACGTCGCGCTGCTCAAGATCGACGCCAAGCGACCGCTCCCGTTCGTGCCGCTCGGGGACTCGGACCACGTGGTCGTCGCCGAATGGGTGCTCGTGATCGGCAGCCCGTTCGGGCTCGACCACACCGTGACGCTCGGCATCGTGAGCCACACCGGCCGGGCCGACATCGCGCCGCTCGGGCGCCCGGGCACGTACGACTTCATCCAGACCGATGCGTCGATCAACCCGGGCAACTCGGGCGGTCCGGTCATGAACCTGCGCGGCGAGGTCATCGGGATCGCCACCGCGGTGAACGCGACCGGCCAGGGCATCGGGTTCGCGGTACCGATCAACATGGCAAAGGAGATCGTGGGGCAGCTGCGCGACCACGGCCGCGTCGTGCGGAGCTGGCTCGGCGTGGCCGTCCGGGAGCAGCCGCGCGACGTGGCCGCCGGTGCTGGCGTGGTGGTGACGGAGGTCGCCGCGGGAGGGCCCGCCGCCGCCGCGGGGCTCAAGGTCGGGGACGTCATCACCGGGTTCCAGGGACACGCGATCCGCACCCCCGCCCGGCTCCGCTGGTACGTGTCGACCGCCGGAGTGGGCCGCGAGGTGGAGCTGAGGACGCGCCGCGGGGAAGAACCCGAGCGCTCGCTCAGGGTCTCGCTCGCCGAGGTCCCCGCCCGCGAGGAGCGCAAGGCTACCCAGGCGCGGGCCGCGGTCGGAGAGGAGGGTCGCTAGTTGCCATCCGACCTCGGGTCGGGTATCTAGCGCCCCTCTATGGCCGAGACGACCACGACGAAGAAGGCCGCGCCTCGCGCGAAGGGCGGCGGCACCAAGACCTGCACGGTGGCGGGCTGCAAGCGTGCCTACCGCGCCAAGGGGCTTTGCTTCTTCCACTACAAGCAGTTCCGCCGCGGCGAGCTCGAGGGCCGCCCTGGTCGCTACGACACCTGCTCGAAGGCCGACTGCAAGAAGAAGGTCGTCGAGCACGGACTCTGCCAGGAGCACTTCGAGGCCTGGAAGAAGAGCCGCAAGAAGAACCAGGCGGCCGCGCCGGCAGCTTAGGCGGTCTCACGGGTCGCCCCGCCCCGCCGAGCCGAGCCCGGCGGCGCTCGTCGACTGTCGACGGATCGAACGGCTGCTGGGCGCACCTGAAGTCACCGCACGCGCTCGCGCAGCTTTCGCTCGAGCGCGCGCACCGCCGCGAGGACGAGCTCCACCTCGCGCTGCGTCGGCTCGGCGCGCGCGACGAGGCGGCGCAGGTCCGCGAGGATGTGCTCCGGGTTCTGCGGGTTCAGGTACCCCGCCGCGCCGAGGAGCGTCCGCAGCCGGTCCCAGAGTGCCTCGAGCGTCGCGTGCCGCGCGGGCTCCGCCGGCGCGCCCTGCGGCGCAGGCACACCCCGCGGCCGTCCGATCTCGTAGGCGAGCACGGCCACGGACTGGGCGAGGTTCATCGAGTCGTACGCCGGCGAGGTCGGGATCGAGCAGACCGCCTGGCAGAGCTCGAGCTCCGCGTCGGACAGCCCGCGCCGCTCCTGCCCGAACACGATCGCGACCTCTCCGTGCGCGCTGCGCCGGGCGACCTCCGCCGCGAGCCCCTGCGGATCGAGCCGCGGCCGGCCCTCCACCACACGCGAGGTCGTCCCGCAGGTCCAGACGGCCGGGCCGAGCGCCTCGCGCAGCCCCTCGTGGATCTCCGCGCCCTCCAGGACGTCGGAGGCTCGGCGCGCGAGCCGGCGGGCGCGGGCGAGGACGTCCTCTTGCGCGGTGCCCGGCCCCCCGCTGCGCGGGGGCCCCGCCCATGAAGGGGGCGCCACGATGGCGAGCCGGGACAGGCCGAAGTTCTTCATCGCGCGGGCGGCCGCGCCGATGTTCTCGGCGCTCTGCGGGCGGTGAAGGACGATCCGTACTTTTCCCGGTTCCATGTATGGGCGCGACGTATAACATCCCGGCCCATGATCCCGGACGACAAGCTCCGCGCGCAGCTCCCCCACACGCTCGGCCAGATCGACCTCCCGTCGCTCGGCGAGCTGTACCGAGGCAAGGTTCGCGACAACTACGGCCTGGACGACCGGATCGTCATGGTGACGACCGACCGCGTGTCCGCCTTCGACCACGTGCTCGGCACCATCCCGTTCAAGGGCGAGGTGCTCTCGCGCCTGACCGCCTTCTGGTTCGACAAGGTGAAGGACCTCGCGCCGACGCACGTGGTGGACCTGCCCGATCCGAGCGTGATGGTGGTGAAGCGGGCGAAGCCGCTGCCCATCGAGATCGTGATCCGCGGCTACATCACCGGCTCGCTCTGGCGCGACTACCAGGCGGGCAAGGCAGGCGCGTACGGGATCGCGTGGCCGAAGGGGCTACGTAAGGACCAGCGCTTCGACCGGCCCATCATCACGCCCTCCACCAAGGCGGAGTACGGCAAGCACGACGAGCCGATCAGCGAGCGTGAGATCCTGGCGCAAGGCCTCGTCGCGCCCGACCTCTGGCGCGAGGCGACCGCGGTGGCGGAGCGGCTCTTCCAGCGCGGCCAGGAGTGGGCGCGCAGCCGCGGCCTCATCCTCGTGGACACGAAGTACGAGATGGGGACCGTCAACGGCAAGCTCGTGGTGATCGACGAGATCCACACGCCCGACAGCTCGCGCTACTGGGTCGCGGACGGGTACGAGGACCGGTTCGCGAGGGGCGCCGAGCAGGAGATGCTCGACAAGGAGAACATCCGGCAGTGGCTCATCAAGGAGCACGGGTTCTCCGGCCACGGCACCCCGCCGCCGCTCTCCGACGACGTCCGGGTGATGCTCGCGCGGAAGTACATCGAGGTCTTCGAAAGGCTCACCGGCGAGACGTTCGCCTCCGAGGTCGGCTCGGTCGACGAGCGGATCCGGCGCAACCTCCGCGCTAAGGGCTATCTCCGCTAGCTCTCCGCGGCATGCCCGGCGGCGCCCGTATCGCGGTGATCCTGCTGCCCGGCATCGACGGGAGCGGCCGGCTCTTCGCCCCGCTCCTCGCCGCCGGCCCGCGGGGCATCGCGCCCACGATCGTCTCCTTCCCTCCCGACGCGCCGCTCGGATACGACGCGCTCGTCGACCGCGTTCGCGCGGCGCTGCCGCGCCGGCGCTTCCTCCTCGTCGCCGAGTCGTTCTCGGGGCCCATCGCGATCCGCCTGGCTGCGGAGCGGCCCCGCTGGCTCGCGGGGCTCGTGCTCGCGGCGACGTTCCTGCACCGGCCGCTGCACCCGCTCCTTCACCCGGTCCGTGGGCTCGTCGGCGCGCGCCTGTTCGGGCTCCCGATGCCCGCCGCGGTGGTACGCCACTTCATGGCGGGCCCGGACGCTCCCGACGCGCTCGTCCGCGAGGTGCAGACGGCGGTGGGCGCCACGACGCCCGAGGTCATGGCGCTCCGCGCGATGGAGGCGCTGCGCGCCGACGTTCGCGCGGAGCTCGGGCGCGTGGACGCCCCGATCCTCGTGCTCTCGCCGGCGCGCGATCGGCTCATCCGCGCCGACGTGGGCGACGAGATCCTGGCCCTGCGCCCCGACGCGAACGTCGTGCGGCTCGACGCGCCCCACATGATCCTGCAGCGCGCGCCGCACGCCTGCCTCGCGCACGTCGAGGAGCTCGCCGGCCGAGCGGCGGCGCGGCGCCGGCCATCGCAGCGCTCCCCCGAAACGACCCCGTGAACGCGCCCGAGCCCGGCTTCGCCAGGGCTTCAGCTCGCTGCCATCGAATTCACCGCAGCAGCGCCTCGATCTCCGCCCGCGCTGGCTCGAGATCGTCGTCGGGCGCGAGCCAGGCGGTCACCGAGAAGGGCTCGCCGTCGCGGTCGCGGGCGACGAGTACGAGACGGCGGAGATGGTCGTTCGCGCCGGCGGTGGGCTGGGGGACGAGCCAGGTCGGGGCGGCGCTCCGGCTCCTCGCGGTGTAGCCGCGAGCGAGCCGGGCGGCGCGCCGCGCCCGTGCCTCCCCGATCGTCTCCTGCCGGACCGCCACGAACTCGGCGAGCGCGCGCTCGCCGCCGCCCTGCAGCGGCACCGCCGGACGGACGCGGACGCGACCACGCGCGAACGTGGCGCGCACCGAGCGCCCGCCGAGGAGCACCACGAGCGCGGCGGCCGCGACGAGCGCGAGCGCCGCGCGCGGCGCACCGCCGCGGAGCCCGGCGGCACAGAGGACGAGCGCGCCCGCGAGCACGACGAGCACGCGCGGTCGCGCGAGCCGCGAGACGAGGGTCAGCGCGCCCGAGGTCCGCTCGACCCGGACCATCGCCGCGCGGCTATTCCGCCCCGAAGACGCGGCGGAAGATCGTGTCCACGTGCTTCAGGTGGTAGTCGAGCGCGAAGCAGGCGTCGATCTCCTCGTCCGAGAGGACGCGCTTCACGTCGGGGTCGCGCTTCAGCGCGGTCCTGAAGTCGACCTTCTCCTCCCAGACCTTCATCGCGTTGCGCTGGACGAAGACATAGCCCTCCTGCCGCCCGACGCCCTTCCCCACGAGCGCGAGGAGCACGCGCTGCGCCTCGTAGAGGCCGCCGGTCCGGTCGAGGTTCTCTCGCATCCGCTCGGGGTACACGCGCAGGTTCTCGATCATCCCCGCGAAGCGGTGCAGCGCGAAGTCGAGCGCGATGGTCGCGTCCGGGCCGATCACCCGCTCGACCGAGGAGTGGCTGATGTCGCGCTCGTGCCAGAGCGCGATGTCCTCGAGCGCCGCCAGCGCGTACGAGCGGAGCAGGCGCGCGAGCCCGGTGAGGTTCTCGGAGAGGATCGGGTTCCGCTTGTGCGGCATCGCCGACGAGCCCTTCTGGCCAGCCGTGAACGGCTCCTCCGCCTCGCGCAGCTCGGTGCGCTGCAGGTGGCGGACCTCCGTCGCGTGCTGCTCGAGCGTCCCCCCCGCCACCGCGAGCGCCGTGAAGAAGTCGGCGTGGCGATCGCGGTTCACGACCTGCGTCGCCGCCCCCTCCCCGCCCGCCAGGCCGAGCCGCTCGACCACGAACGCCTCGACGCGCGGATCGACGTTCGCGAACGTCCCCACCGCGCCGGAGATCTTGCCCACGGCCACCGTCCGGCCGGCGCGCGCGATCGCCTCGCGCCTGCGGGCCCACGCGTCGTACCAGCCCGCGAGCTTCAGGCCGAAGGTGATCGGCTCGGCGTGGATTCCGTGGCTGCGGCCCATCATCGGCGTGCGGGCGTGCTCGAGCGCGCGCTTCTTCACGGCGGCCATCACGCGGTCCACGCCGGCGAGGAGAAGCGCGGTCGCCTCGGCGAGCTGGACCGCGAGCGTCGTGTCGAGCACGTCGGAGGAGGTCATCCCCTTGTGCAGATGGCGCGCGGCGGGCCCGCCCTTCTCCTCGACGAACGTGAGGAAGGCGATGACGTCGTGCTTCACCGTCCGCTCGATCTCCTCGATGCGCGCGACGTCGGCCGCGGTGAACGCGTACCCGTCGAACGCGCGGCGGAGCGCCTCGAAGTCGTCCGGCGGCACCTGGCCGAGGCGGACCATCGCCTCGCAGGCGGCGAGCTCCACGTCGAGCCAGATGCGGTACCGCCGCTCCGGCGTCCAGATGCGGCCCATCTCGGGCCGGGTGTAGCGCGGGATCATGGGGTCACCTCCGGGTCAGTGGCCGGTCGAGCCGAAGCCGCTGCCGCCGCGTGCGCTACCCGAGAGATCCTCGGCGAGCGCGAGCTCGGCCCGGGCGACGGGCGCGATGACGAGCTGGGCGATGCGGTCGCCGCGAGCGAACGACACGGGCGCCTGGCCGTGGTTCACGAGCACGACGCCGACCTCGCCGCGGTAGTCGGAGTCGATGGTGCCCGGCGCGTTCACCATCCCGATGCCGTGCCGCACGGCGAGGCCGGAGCGCGGCCGCACCTGCCCCTCGTGTCCGGGCGGGATCTCGAGGGCGAGGCCGGTGGGGACGAGCCGGCGCTCGCCAGGGGCGAGCGTGACCGGCTCGTCGGCGCGCAGGTCGAGCCCCGCGGCGCCGTCCGTCTCGTAGCGAGGCAGCTCGAGCGGCGGGCCGCGCTGGCCGACCCGCCGAACCTTCACCGTCACCGGCATCGGCCGTCCCCTTCGGCCGGCGCGGGGCCGCGAAAGGCGGCCCCCGGCGCGCGGCGCAACCGCCTACTTCGCGGGCTCGCCCTTGGTCTCGGCCTCGGGCTTCTTCCCGGCGGCCTCCGCGAGCGCCTCCTTGCGGGAGAGCCGGATCTTCCCCGCGCGGTCGACGGAGATGACCTTCACGAGCACCTCCTCGCCCTCGGAGAGGACGTCGGAGACGCTCTTCACCCGCTTGTCCGAGAGCTCGGAGATGTGAATGAGGCCGTCCGTGCCCGGGAACAGCTCCACGAAGGCGCCGAACTCGGCGATCTTGCGGACCGTGCCGAGGTAGGTCTTGCCGACCTCCGCTTCCTGCGTCAGCGAGCGGATCATCTTGATCGCCGCCTCGACCTTCTCCTGGCTCGGGCTCGCGATCGACACCGAGCCGTCGTCCTCGATGTTGATCGAGGTGCCGGTCCGGGCGGTGATGTCCTTGATGGTCTTGCCGCCGGGGCCGATGATGTCCTTGATGCGCTCCGGCCGGATCTTGATGGTCGTGATCCGCGGGGCGTAGGCGCTGATCGACTGGCGCGGCTGCGAGATCGCCTTC
>DATIDF010000064.1:0-3987 GCA_035456445.1 Anaeromyxobacter sp. | reverse complement strand
GGTCGCGGTCGGGGAACTCGCTGGCTCGCGCTGCCCGTGTCGCGTGTGCGTGCCGCTCCTCCTTTCTCGCCTGAGGCAGGCTGCCCCGGGCCCTGGCTACCCGGGGCGAGGGCCACTCTGGGCCATTGCGCCAACGCGCAGCCGCTGCGCTCGAGTTCCGCTCGCGTCCAACCCCGCGGAACCCCGCGGTCAACTGTGTCGACGCCGCGCGCCGACCCGGCGTCGTGCGGATCGGTACGGGTCTTTCAAGCACCGGACCTGCACCGCCAGCCGGAGGGCAGATGAGACGCTTCCTGGGCAGCCTCACCATCTCCACCAAGCTCCGCCTCGTCGTTGGCGCGAGCGCCGTGGCGCTCGCCGCGCTCGTGTGGCAGGCGGTGCGCGTGCTCGAGTCCCGGATGCTCGAGGAGCGCGAGGCGAAGGTCCGGGCTGCGGTCGAGACCGTGCACGGGATGCTGGGCGAGCACTCCCGGCTCGCCGAGGGTGGCGGGACCACTCGCGCCGAGGCGCAGGCCGCCGCGATCCGTACGATCCGCGCGCTCCGCTACGAGGGGAGCGAGTACTTCTGGGTGAACGACCTCGCGCCGCGCATGATCGTCCACCCGATGAAGCCCGAGCTCGACGGGAAGGACCTCTCGGACGAGGTCGATCCCACTGGCAAGAGGCTCTTCATCGAGTTCGTGGACACGGCGCGCCGCCACGGCGGCGGCCTCGTCGCATACCGCTGGCCGAAGCCGGGCTCGCACGAGCCCGTCCGCAAGATCTCCTACGTGAAGCTGTTCGAGCCGTGGGGCTGGGTGGTGGGATCCGGGGTCTACCTCGATGACCTCGAGGCGGCGGCGGCGCGCGAGGCCTGGCGGATCGTGGGCGCCGCGCTCGCGATCGTCGCCGTGCTCGTGCTCGGCGCCGCGATGGTGGTGCGCAGCATCACCGGTCCGCTCGCCGGCGCCATCCGCGTGGCGGAGCGAATCGCGAGGGGCGACCTGCGCGAGGCCGTGGCGGTCACCCGCGAGGACGAGCTCGGGCGGCTCGAGGCCGCAATGGGCGCGATGGCGGACAAGCTTGCGGTCGTCATCGCGGAGGTGCGCGGCGGCGCGGAGGCGCTCGGCGGCGCCTCGCAGCAGGTGGCGGAGACCTCGCAGATCCTGTCGCAGGGCACCGGCGAGCAGGCGGCGAGCGTCGAGGAGGCGAGTGCCTCGCTCGAGGAGATGGCCGCGTCGATCAGCCGGAACGCCGAGGGGGCGCGCGAGACCGCCGCGGCCGCGACCTCGGGCGCGGCGCGCGCGGAGGAGGGCGGGCGCGCGGTCGCCGAGACGGTCGGGGCGATGAAGGCGATCACCGAGCGCATCTCGGTCGTCGAGGAGATCGCGTACCAGACGAACCTGCTCGCGCTGAACGCGGCGATCGAGGCGGCCCGCGCCGGCGAGCATGGGCGCGGATTCGCGGTCGTCGCCGCCGAGGTGCGCAAGCTCGCGGAGCGCTCGCAGAAGGCGGCGAAGGAGATCGGAGCGCTCGCAGGGTCTAGCGTTGCGGTGGCGGAGCGCTCGGCCTCGCTCATCCGTGAGCTCGTCCCCGGCATCCGGAGCACCGCGGAGCTCGTCCAGGAGGTCGCCGCGGCGTCCGAGCAGCAGGCCGCGGGCGTCGAGCAGGTCTCGCGGGCGATGGCGGTCGTGGATCAGACGACCCAGCGGAACACGGCCGCCGCCGAGGAGCTCTCCTCCACCGCGGAGGAGATGGCCGCCCAGGCGGAGTCGCTGCAGCAGCTCGTGGGGTTCTTCCAGGTGAGGGACGCGCCTCGGCCCGCGGCGAGCGCGAAGCCACGGCCAGAGCCGGAGCAACCTCCGGCCCCGAGCCGCCGGATGCTCGCGGAGGGCGCCGGCTGGACCGCATGGCGCTCCGGGTCCGGTTCCGACCCGCAGTCGCCGCCGCTCCAGCCTGCCCGCGCCGTGCGATCGTGACCGCGAGCTCGCGCAGGCCCGCGCGCCCTCGCCGGGGCGCACCCGCCCAGGCGAGTGCGCGGCCGCGGCAGCGATGAGAGGAGTGGCGGCGGCGGGGGATCGCGGTGGCGCGCAGGCAGTACGACGTGACGCTCTTCGGTGCGACCGGGTTCACCGGCCGGCTGGCGGCGCGGTACCTCTCCGAGCACGCGCCTCCCGGGCTCCGCTGGGCGGTGGCCGGTCGCAGCCGCGCGAAGCTCGAGCTGCTCCAGGCGGAGACGCACGCGACCGGGCTCGTCGTCGCCGACAGCGGCGATCCCGCGGCCGTCGACGCGATGGTGGGCGACGCGCGCGTCCTCGCCAGCACCGTGGGGCCGTTCGCGCATCACGGCAACGCGGTGGTGGCGGCATGCGTCCGGGACGGCACCGACTACGTCGACATCACCGGCGAGACCGCGTGGGTGCGCGGCCTCATCGATCGCCACCACGCCGCCGCGGCCGCCGCGGGCACGCGCATCGTGCCGTTCTGCGGGTTCGACTCGGTCCCGTCCGATCTCGGCGCGCTCCTCGTCGCGTCCTGGATCCGCGACCGGTGGGGGCAGGACACGCGGCGAGTGAGCGCGAGCTTCGCGCTCCGCGGCGGGTACGGCGGGGGGACGGTCGCGACCGTGCTCAACTCGGCCGAGACCGGTGAGCTCGCCGTGGGCCGGGACGTCCTGCTCCTCAACCCGCCCGAGCGCGCGAGCGACGCGGAGCGAGCGCGGAGCGCGGATCTCGACGCGGTCTGCTACGACCCGGTGCGGCGGACATGGCTCGCGCCGTTCGCGATGGCGCGAATCAACACGCGCGTGGTCCGGCGAAGCAACGCGCTCCTCGACGCCATCGGTCACGGCTACGGCCCGGAGTTCGCGTACGAGGAGGCGGGCGAGCACCGAACGCGCGCCGCCGCGGAGGCGACGCGGCTCGCGCTGCGCCTCTTCGAGCGCGCGCTCGCGTCCGAGCGGGCGCGCTCGCTCCTCCGCCGCATCGGCCCTGTGCCCGGGGAGGGCCCGCCGGAGGGCGCACGCGAGCAGGGCGCCATGCGGCTGCGACTCGTGGCCGAGGGCGCCTCCGGCCGGCAGGTGCTCGCGACGCTGCGCGCGCGCGGCGACCCCGGCAGCCGCGTGACCGTCATGATCCTCTCCGAGGCAGCACTCGCCCTCGCGACGCAGCGGGATGCGCTGCCGCCCGCACCCGGTGGCGGCGTGCTAACCCCGGCGACTGGGATCGGGCTCCTGCTGCTCGACCGGCTCGAGGCAGTGGGGGTCCAGGTGGAGGTAGGGCCGGTGGTGCGCCCGTAGCGACCCTTCCGGTGCGCACCAGCGCCGACGGGCCGTTGTGGACGCGGGGCGGGATCCACAGATGTGAGGTGATGATCGTCGCGTGGATGTCCCTCGTCGTCGTGCTGGCCGGGAGCGCCTCGAGCTCGAGCCACGGGCTTCGATCGATCGATCGGAGGGTCGTCGCCTCGTCCGCGTCGGTGGCGCTCGCGGGACCGCCCTTCGCAGCGCGCGCGGTGCCCGCGGACGCGAGCGTGCCGCCCCCGTGCCTGGGCGATGTGTGCCAGCCCCGCGTCGCCGTGCCGGGCTACGAGCCGCGGCTGTCCACCCGGGGCAAGCGGACCGAGCTCGCCGCGCACCTGCTCGACCGCGCGAACCTCGAGCCGCTCGCGAGCATCTCGCACTTCCTCGTCGTGACGGGGCTCCGCCTCGACGTCACGCCCGCGGCGCTGGACCGGAGCACGCTCACGAACGGCAGCGCAGGCCGGGGCCACGTGCAGCTCATGCTCCGCTGGCGCATCGACGCGTTCGGCAAGCCGGTCTGGGCGGTGGTCCGCTAGGCGGCGCCGCACCCCGTCACCCGATCCCCTTGCAGGTGCAGGTCGTGGTGTCGCAATACATCTGGCTACCGCACCCGCCGCAGCAGTCGGTGGGGTCCGGGTCCGGGTTCGCGGTTTGATCCACCCACTCGCGGTAGCTCACGGTCACCGTGTCGCCGATGCCAGGTCGGC
>DATIDF010000063.1:0-7027 GCA_035456445.1 Anaeromyxobacter sp. | reverse complement strand
CGCAGGAGGAGCTGCGCCGAGGTCGTGATGGCCGAGAGAGGGTTGCGCAGGTCGTGACCGACGATCCCGAGCACGTTCCGCTGGAACTCCTGCGCCTCGCGCTCGGCTGTGACCTCGCGGACGAGCATCCCGAGCCCGAAGATCTCGCCCCCGGAGCGGACCGGGTACCAGCTCTCGAGCCAGTGGCGCATGTGGCCCGGCGCGGCGGGCGTCTCGCCCGAGAGCGCCACGTCGATCTGGGGGAGCCCGGTTCGAAGGATCTCGCGGAACGTCGCCTCGACCGTGTCGTGCGGCAGGTCCGGGAGGAGGTCGCGCGGCGTCCTGCCGATGTGCGCCTCCGCCGGGATGCCGTTGATCTCGGCGAGCAGCGGATTGACGCGCACGAAGCGCAGGTCGCGATCGATGAGCCCGATCCCGATGGGCGCGTTGTCGAAGATCGCGTCTAGCACTGCGGTGATGCGCGCCTCGCTCGCGCGGGCCTCTCGCTCGACGTCGAGCAGCCGGGCGCGATCGAGCGCCTGTGCGCACTGCTGCGCGACCGCGGTCATGAGCTCCCGCTTCTCCGCGGAGAACCCCCGCGGCGCGTCGAAGCCGAAGGTGACCGCGCCCACCACGCACTCGCCGACCTTCAAGGGGAGCGCCGCGAGCGCGCCCATGCGCGCGGCGTGCGGTGCGAACCGGGGCAGCTCCGGGAAGCGCGCGACGATCTGCTCCTGCGTCTCGAGCCACAGCGGCTCCGCGCGGCGCGCCACCTCGGCCACCGGGAGGGGCGCGTCGAGGGGCAGAGTCGCGATGCGTTCGCTGACGGTCTCAGCCCATCCCTTGGCGGCGGCCAGGTGGAGGCGGGCACCGTCCGCGCCGACCTCGACCAGGAAGACGGCGCACGACGTTCCCGCCAGCGCGCCCATCGCCTCGGTGACGAGCACGCACGCGACCTCGTTCGCCGTGCTCGCCCTGGAGAGTGCCGCGGTGACCGCCTGGAGCCGCGCAACGCGATCCCTGGCCCGCTGCGCCACCTCGCGCTGGGCGCGCTCGGCGTCGAGGAGCTGCGCGCGCTCGAGAGCCTGCGCGCACTGCTCCGCGATCGACAGGAGAAACGCGCGCTCACCGGGGTCGAAGGGGCGCGGCTCCTGGAACACGAGCGACAGGACGCCGAGCACGCGCCCGTGCGCGAGGAGCGGCAGGGCCGCGCCAGCTCGGACCCCGAGCTCGTCCGTCATGACGGCGGCCTCCGGGAACCGCGCGCGGATCTCCTCGGCGGAGCAGAGCCAGACCGGTCCCCGCTGTCGTGCCGCCTCGGAGGCGGGGAGCGCATCCTCGAGCCGGATCGTGCCCGCGCGCCGCCGGATCGCCGGCGCGCCGGCCTCGTCGGTGACGGTGAGCAGGTCCCCCTCGACCAGCCGGAAGGTACTCCCCGACGCGCCGACGGCGACGCGCACCCGCTCGACCACGACCCGGGCGATCCCGCCGGCGCCGTCCGCGCTCGACAGGCTCGCGGTCACCTCCTGCAGCAACCCGAGCCGGCGGGCGGTCTCCTCCGCCCGATCGCGGGCGCGCTCGATCTCCTCCTCGCGCTCGCGCGCGGCGCTCATGTCCGTCACGAGCGCACAGACGCCAGGGCCACGCCCGTCCAGCTCCGAAACAGGGAAGTACGAGCAGATCCAGCCGCGCGCACGATCGCCAGGCGGCGTTCCCGCGATGGGCACGTTCGTCTGAGGCCGACCGCTCTCGAGCACTGCGCTCACGGTTGCCTCGACGCGAGCCACCGCCTCTCGACGCGGATCATCCGGGCTGAGCCGCAGGATCTCGCCCAGCGAGCGGCCGACGTGCGCCTCGGGGGAGAGCCCGTTCAACGCGGCGAGCGCGTCGTTCACGCGCACGAACCGGAGGTCAGCGCCGAACAGCGCGATCCCCGTGGGCCCGTTCCATAGCGCATCGATGAGCGCTCGCTTCGTATCGCGGGGGGGCTCTTGACCGGAGGCCTTCGCGGAGCCGTCGAGATGCATGCTCCTCTCCGTGTACGCCATCGTAGGCCACCTCTCCGCGGAGAGATCGCGGCAACCCTTTCGACCTCACTCAACGGAGACGCGTTACGGAGACGCGTTGCGTGACTCAGAGTTGCCGGCAGGGTGTCACTGGATCGCTCTTCCGCTCGCCGCCCCGGCGCTCGTCGGAGGTCCGACCATCTGTGCGGCTCGCGTCGTCGCGGCGCATCAGGTGATCGCTGGATGCGCCGCTCAAGCGCAGCGCAGCGCCTCGGCGAGCGCGCGCGGCCCGCGACGAAACGCCTCGAGCGCATCGTCGGCCGGCGAGCGACCGGACGTGGCGCGCTCGAACAGCGGCGCGAGCCAGATGCGCTCGTCCTCGCCGCGCTGGCCGCAGCAGCTCTGGCGGCAGAGCCCGCCCGCGGCGACCTCGAGGAGCACGCGCGCGATCTCCTGGATCGTGCGGCCGTCGGGCGCACGCCCGCCGAGCGCCTCCCGCCCCGCCGTGCGCATGAACGCGCGGCGCTCCGCGACGGTGAACCCCTTCACTGCGTCCCAGGCCCAGGCGCGCGACTGGCGGTCGTAGAGGATGCCCTTCCAGAACGCGAGCAGCGCCTTTGCCAGCTGCGGGGAGCAGCCGTCGGCGCTGCGCACCTCGACGACACCCTTCACCCGCACCTCGGGGAAGACCGTGGTGAGGTGATCCTCCCAGTCGGACATCGTGGCGCGCTCCCCCTCGAGTCCCTCTGCGAGGAACCTGCGGAACGTGCGGCCTCCCGTGTCGCGGTAGGCGCCGCCGCGGCGCAGGAAGATCATCGGGACGTCGAGCGCCCACTCGACGTAGCGGCGGTAGGGCTCCGCCTCGAAGCCCGGCTCGAACGCGAAGGGGAGGATCCCGCAACGCGCCGGATCCGTCTCCTCCCAGACCGCGGTGCGGTAGCTCATCCAGCCGATCTCTCGTCCCTCGACGATCGGGCTGTTCGCATACAGCGCGGTCACCGCCGGCTGGATCGCGAGGGCGACGCGCAGCTTCTCGGCGAGGTCCTTCTCGCCGGAGAAGTCGAACGAGGCCTGCGCCGAAGCCGTCATCGCCATCATGTCGGGCGCGAGGCGGCCGCGCGCAGCGAGGAACGGCCGCATCGCCTTGTAGCGGTTCTTCGGCATCCACGGGTTCGTCGCGGGCGTACCCCACGGACGATACCCGGCGGCGAGGAACTCGACGCCGAGCTCTCGCGCGAGCAGCGCGCACTTCTCGAGGTGCCGATCGAGCTCCGCCGCCACGACGTGCACGTCGGCGAACGGTCGTCCGGAGAGCTCGAGCTGACCGCCCGGCTCGATCGAGACCGTGAGGCCTCTCTTCTGGGCGGCGATGACCCGCCCCTCCTCCTCGAACGGCTCGTAGCCGAAGCGCGTGAACCCGCGCAGCACCGCGCCGACGCCGTCGGGGCCCTCGTACGGCACCGGCTCGAGCGTCCCCGCGCGCAGGATCAGCTTCTCGTGCTCGAGGCCGACCTTCCAGGAGTCGCGGGGCCGCTCGCGCGCGCGGAACCACGCGACGAGCTCGTCGACTCCGGTGATGGCGGGGGACTCGTGGGTGCGGGCGTCGAGCGACATCGCGCGGACTCTATAACGGGCATCCTGGCGGCCCTGCGGAAAACCGCCCGGGTGTTCGGAGCAGGGGCTGCGCGCCCGCACCGCCGAGCAGAGCCCGCTAGCGCTCGTCGCCCGCGTCCCGCCGGGTGTTCGCGTCGCTCGCGCCAGCGATGGGCGAGAGGAGGTCCTCGAGGAAGAACGCCGCCAGCTCTGCCCGGCCGGCGAGCTTCGCCTTGCGATACACCGAGAGCGCCTGCTGCCGCACCGTCCGCTCGCTCGTCCGCCTCACCTCCGCAATCTCCTTGGACGCGAGCCCCTTCAGGAGCAGGAGGGCGACCTCTCGTTCGGCCGGCGACAGCTCCCATCGGGCGAACTGATGATCGATGGCCGCGCCGAGGCCCCGCACGTGCTCCTCTGCCTCCGCGCGGAACCGCGCGACGTCGGCCTCGGCGCGGCGGAGGTCCACCTGGAGCGCCCGCGCGCGCCGCCGGGCGGCGAAGAGCTGGCCCCATAGCAGAACCGCCCCTGCGAGGGCCGCGGCCATGACAGCGACCTCCAGGAGGAGGTGGGCCGTGGAGCCGCCCGCCCGCGCGTCGCTCACCATGTCGAGCCCGACGAGGAGCGTGACGGCGAGGAGGATCGCGGCGGGGACGGCGAGCACCACCGGGCGCACCGCCCCGTCATCCGGCGCAGCGGCGCGCGCGAGACCCTTCATCGCGCTCGGGTTTTCGTCGTGCGTCATCCGTCGCATGGCCGGCGCGATCGCGCGGCGCCAAGGTCCGAGGCGAACCTTCCCGGAGAACGACCATGTCGACCCTACCCCTGCACCCCGCCTTCGTCCATCTGCCCCTCGGGCTCGCGTTCGCGGTCCCGCTCGTCGCGATCGGGCTCACCCTCTGGCACCTCCGCAGGCGCGTGCCGCGCGGCGCCTTCGCCATCCTGCTCGGGCTCCAGTCCCTCCTCGTCGCCTCGGGCGTGGCCGCGATGCAGCTCGGGGAGCGGGACGAGCACCGGGTCGAGACGATCGTCGCCGAGCAGGTGATCGAGGCCCACGAGGAGCGGGCAGAGGTGTTCCTCTGGGCGGCGGGGGTGGTGCTCGCCGCGTCGGCGGCGCTCCTCTTCGTCCCCGCGCGCCTCGCGCTCGGGCTGTCGGCGGCCGTGGCGGTCGCCACGATCGGCGTCGCGGCCCTGGGGGTCCGGACCGGCGCGGCGGGCGGTGAGATCGTCTACACCCACGGCGGTGCGCGCGCGTTCGCACCGGCTCCCGTGGGCGTAGAGCTCGCGCCGGCGTCGCTGCGCGCGGATCGCGATGACGATTGAGTCCCGGCCCTTCGGGGCCGCGTGCGCCGACCTGCGCCCGCGGCCCACGGTGTGGGCGCGGGCATGAAACCCGCCGTGGAGCGTTCTCTCCCTTATCGGCCGGGAGGGAACCGTTCTGCTTGCGGACCCCTACCCCCCACCCTATCCTCGGACGATACGTAGGTTTTCTCGCTTGCCCGCTGATAGACCTCTCACGCCCAGGCGCTCCCGCATGATCCGCCCCTTCCGGCTGCTCACCACAATTGCGGCCACCGCCGCGCTCGCGCTCGGCGTCACCGTCCGCTTCGTGAGGGCAGAGCCCGACGCGGCGCCGGCGGTCGCGTACCGGGGCGCGGTCCCCGCCCATGCGAAGGCGGACGGCGCAGGCGAGTACCGGCTCGATCGCCTGCCGGTCCTCTCGCAGGTGATCCTCGCGGTGAAGGACAACTACGTCGATCCGTCGCGGTTCGACCCGAAGCAGATGGTCGTCTCCTCGCTCGAGAGCGTCGAGCGCGCGGTCGCCGAGGTGATGGTCCAGGGCGACGCGAAGTCGCCGAAGCTGACGCTCACCGTCGGCGCGTCGCAGCGCGAGCTCGACATCGCCGGCGTCGACTCGATCTGGAAGGTCCGCACGGTGCTCGGGGAGGCGATGGGCTTCATCCAGGAGCACCTCGTCGCGCACAAGGAGCTGAAGGAGATCGAGTACGCGGCGGTGAACGGGCTCCTCTCCACCCTCGACCCGCACACGAACCTGCTCGAGCCCAAGTACTTCAAGGAGATGAAGCTCCAGACCCGCGGCGAGTTCGGCGGGCTCGGCTTCGTCATCGCGATGCGCGACGGGAACCTCACCGTCGTGAAGGTGCTGAAGAACACGCCGGCGCAGCGCGCGGGGATCAAGGCGAAGGACGTCATCGCCCGGATCGAGGAGCAGTCCACGGTCAACATGGACCTGCAGGACGCGGTCGACCGGCTGCGCGGCAAGCCGCAGACGAAGATCTCGATCACCGTCCAGCGCAAGGGGGTCGAGCCGAAGAAGCTCAGCCTCCTGCGCGAGGTCATCAACGTCGAGACGGTCGCCCAGGCGAAGCTGCTCGACGGCAACGTCGGCTACGTCCGCCTGTCGCAGTTCTCCGCCAACACGACGCGCGACCTCCTGGGCGCGCTCCAGGCGCAGCGCGCGCAGGCGGGTGGCAAGCTCGAGGGGCTCGTGCTCGATCTGCGCGGGAACCCCGGCGGCCTGCTCGAGCAGGCGATCCAGGTCTCGGACCTGTTCCTCTCGAAGGGCGTCATCGTGAAGACGGTGGGCGGCGGCGATCGCCAGCGGATCCACGAGGTGAAGGAGGCGAGCGGAGAGTCGAGCGATCTCACGAGCCTCCCGCTGGTCGTCATCGTGAACAACAGCTCCGCCTCCGCGAGCGAGATCGTGGCGGGCGCGCTCAAGAACAACGATCGCGCGCTCGTCATCGGCCGTCAGACCTTCGGCAAGGGCTCCGTGCAGGTGCTCGACGACCTGAACGACCCCACCGGCTCGGGGGAGCAGTCCGCGCTGAAGCTCACCATCGCGCAGTACCTCACTCCGGGTGACGTGTCGATCCAGGAGGTCGGCATCACCCCCGACGTCCTGCTCCTCCCCGGCCGCGCGCTGAAGGAGCAGGTGAACTTCTTCGCGCCGCCGCGCTCGATGGGCGAGGCGGACCTCGATGGCCACTTCATGAACGGGGGGGGCTCGGGCCCGGCGGAGGTCGCGAAGGCGGAGACGAAGAAGCGCCGCGTGGAGAAGGCGCCGCTCGAGCTGCGCTACCTGCTCGACGAGAAGGAGGACCAGGTCGCGAAGGCGCTGAAGCGGGATCTCGCGGGCGATGCCGCTGCCGCGCACGACGAGGCCTTCGAGCAGCTCACGCCGGAGCAGGTCGAGGACGAGGAGGCGGACGCCGATCCCGACCGGCTCGTCGAGGACTACCAGATCCGCTTCGGCCGCGAGCTCCTGCGGCGCGCCTCGCAGCCGGACCGCGCGCGCCTCATGGAGGCCGCCAAGGCGCTCGTGGCGGAGCGGCAGGCCGAGGAGGAGTCGCGGCTCGAGAAGCGGCTGCGGGAGCTCGGCGTCGACTGGTCGCCGGGGGCCGCCCCGGGCCGTGGCGCACCGCGCCCGG
>DATIDF010000062.1:0-14121 GCA_035456445.1 Anaeromyxobacter sp. | reverse complement strand
TGCTCGCCCATCGAACCGACTACGACACGGCGCGCCGGGACTTCCGGTGGCCACGGCTCGACCGGTTCAACTGGGCGCTCGACTACTTCGACGAGATGGCGCGGGGCAACGACCGCACCGCCCTGTGGGTCGTCGACGAGGGCGGAAGCGAGATCAAGCTGTCCTTCGCCGAGCTCTCCCGGCGCTCGAGCCAGACCGCGAACTTCCTCCGTTCCCAGGGCGTCCGGCGCGGCGACGCCGTGCTCCTGATGCTCGGAAACGTGGCGCCGCTGTGGGAGGTGATGCTCGCCTGCATGAAGCTCGGCGCGGTGATCATCCCGGCCACCACGCTCCTCACCACGGACGACCTGCGGGACCGCTTCGAGCGCGGCGGAGTCCGCCACGTCATCGTCGGCACGGCGGACACCGGCAAGTTCGACGCGCTCCCCGGCGACTACGGCCGCATCGTGGTCGGCGGCGACCGCGCGTCCTGGACGAGCCTCGAGAAGGCCCGCTCCGCGCCGGCGGAGTACACCCCGGACGCTCCGACGAACGCGAGTGATCCGCTGCTCCTCTACTTCACCTCGGGTACCACCGCGAAGCCGAAGCTGGTCTCGCACACCCACCAGAGCTATCCGGTCGGTCACCTCTCGACGATGTACTGGATCGGCCTCATGCCGGGCGACGTGCACTTCAACGTCAGCTCGCCCGGGTGGGCCAAGCACGCCTGGAGCAACCTCTTCGCGCCGTGGAACGCCGGCGCCACGGTGTTCGTCTACAACTACGCGCGGTTCAACGGGAAGGCGGCGCTCGACGTCATCACCCGCTGCGGCGTGACCTCCATGTGCGCCCCGCCCACCGTGTGGCGCATGCTGATCCAGGAGGACCTCGCGGCGTTCCCGGTGAAGCTGCGCGAGCTGGTCGGGGCGGGCGAGCCGCTCAACCCCGAGGTGATCGAGCAGGTCAGGAAGGCCTGGGGCATCGTCATTCGCGATGGCTATGGCCAGACCGAGACCACCTGCCAGATCGCGAACTCGCCGGGTCAGAAGGTCAAGGCGGGATCCATGGGACGCCCGCTGCCGGGCTACCGGGTCGCGCTGATCGGCGACGACGACAAGCCGGCGCGGGAGGGCGAGATCTGCCTCGCGCTCGACGAACGTCCCACGGGGCTCATGACCGGCTACAAGGACGATCCGGCGAAGACGGCGCACCTGATGCGCAACGGCCACTACCACTGCGGCGACGTCGCGACGGTCGACGACGAGGGCTACCTCACGTACGTCGGCCGGATGGACGACGTCTTCAAGTCCTCCGACTACCGCATCAGCCCCTTCGAGCTGGAGAGCGCGCTCATCGAGCACGAGGCCGTGGCCGAGGCGGCGGTCGTGCCCAGCCCAGATCCCCGCCGGCTGACGGTGCCCAAGGCGTTCCTGGTGCTGCGCGACGGCTACGAGCCGAGCCGGGAGCTGGCGCTGTCGATCTTCCAGCACATCCGCGCGACCCTGGCCCCGTACAAACGCATCCGCCGCATCGAGATCACGGAGCTGCCGAAGACCATCTCCGGAAAGATCCGCAGGAGCGAGCTCTCCCGCTCGGAGAAGCAGCGGCGCGTCGGGGCCGACAGGGGCGAGCGCGAGTTCTTCGAGGAAGACTTCGCCGAGCTGAAGGTATGACGTGAGGCCGTCGAGCGGACGGCCGCTCGAGCCGTGCCGGAGACCGCCGGCCGCCTCGGGCGGATCGGACCGTGACCAGCGCGCAGGGCGTCGCGCGCTCGGGGAAACCCCATGACCCACGCGCACGCAGAGCTCGCAGCCCTCGCCGAGTATCGGCCGAAGCACAAGGTCCGCGTCGTCACCGCCGCGGCGCTGTTCGACGGACACGACGCCGCGATCAACATCGTTCGGCGAATCCTCATGGACCGGGGGGCCGAGGTGATCCACCTCGGCCACGATCGCTCGGTCGACGAGGTCGTCACCGCGGCGCTGCAGGAGGACGCGCAGGGCATCGCCATCAGCTCGTACCAGGGCGGGCATCTCGAGTACTTCAAGTACGTCATCGACTCGCTTCGGCAGCGCGGCGGCGAGCACATCCAGGTGTTCGGCGGCGGGGGCGGCGTCGTCGTCCCGGCGGAGATCCGGGAGCTGCAGTCCTACGGCGTGGCACGGATCTACAGTCCGGAGGACGGGCAGCGCATGGGCCTGCACGGCATGATCGGCGAGATCGTGAGGCGCTGCGACACCGACCCGTCGCTGCATGCCCCGCGGACGCTCGACGAGATCGTGGGCCACGGCGACGCGGCCTGGCGTGCGCTCGCGAGGCTCATCACGGCCCTGGAGAACGGCAACGCCGACGCGGGGCTGGTGATGGCGCTCCACGCACAGTCCAGGGTCCGGCGCGTGCCCGTGCTGGGGGTGACCGGCACCGGCGGCGCCGGCAAGTCCAGCCTGACGGACGAGCTCGTCCGCCGCCTGCGCCTCGACCAGGACGACGCCCTGCGCATCGCGCTGATCAGCATCGACCCGTCGCGGCGCAAGAGCGGCGGCGCGTTGCTCGGCGATCGGATCCGCATGAACGCGATCGGTCCCTGGGGCCGGGGCCCGCGGGTCTACATGCGCAGCCTCGCCACCCGCAACACCGGGAACGAGGTCAGCCGCGCCCTCCCCGACGTGGTGACCGCCGCGAAGGCCGCCGGCTTCGACCTCGTGATCGTCGAGACCCCCGGCATCGGCCAGGGCGACGCCGCGATCGTGCCGCTCGTCGACGTGCCGCTCTACGTGATGACCCCGGAGTTCGGCGCGCCGAGCCAGCTCGAGAAGATCGACATGCTGGACTTCGCGGAGCTCGTCGCGATCAACAAGTTCGACCGCAAGGGTGCGGCGGACGCGCTGCGGGACGTCGCGAAGCAGGTGCAGCGCAACCGGGGCGCGTTCGGCGAGCGGCTCGAGGCGATGCCCGTCTTCGGCACGATCGCCAGCCGCTTCAACGACGACGGGGTGACCGCGCTGTACCAGGCGCTCAAGGTGCGGCTCCACGAGCTCGGGATGCCGGTGAAGCCGGGCCGGCTGCCGTCCGTCGACACCCGCCACAGCACGCACCAGACCCCGCTCGTTCCCGGCGCGCGCGTGCGCTACCTGGCCGAGATCGCGGGCACGGTGCGCGGCTACGAGCGGCGAGCGCGGGAGCAGGCGGCCCTGGCGCGCGAGCTCCAGCAGCTGCGCGCGACGCAGCGCATGCTCCTCGCCGCCCACCCGGACCGCCCGGCGGCCGCCGAAGGGATCGAGCCGCTCGTGGAGGCGCGGGAGGCCCGGATGGACCCGGGCGCGAAGAAGCTCCTGTCGTCCTGGCCGGAGCTGCAGCAGGCCTACGCGGGGGACGAGTACGTCGTGACGGTCCGCGGGCGGGAGGTGCGCACCGCCCTCGTCCACACCTCGCTCTCCGGCACGAAGATCCGGAAGGTCGTGCTGCCCAGGTTCGAGGACGACGGCGAGCGGCTGAAGTGGCTGCTGCTGGAGAACGTGCCGGGGTCGTTCCCGTACACGGCGGGCACCTTCGCGTTCAAGCGGGAGGGGGAGGACCCGACCCGGATGTTCGCCGGCGAGGGAGACGCCTTCCGGACCAACCGGCGGTTCAAGCTGGTCTCCGCGGGGATGCCCGCGAAGCGGCTGTCGACCGCCTTCGACTCGGTGACCCTCTACGGCCAGGACCCCGACCCGCGACCGGACATCTACGGGAAGGTCGGCAACTCCGGCGTCAGCATCGCCACCCTCGACGACATGAAGGCGCTGTACTCCGGGTTCGACCTGTGCGACCCCGCCACGTCGGTGAGCATGACCATCAACGGCCCGGCTCCGGCGATCCTGGCGATGTTCATGAACACCGCCATCGACCAGCAGCTCGACCGGTTCGTGGCCGAGAACGGCCGCGAGCCCACGGACGCCGAGGCGGCCAGGATCCGTGAATGCGCGCTGGCGAGCGTGCGCGGCACGGTGCAGGCCGACATCCTGAAGGAGGACCAGGGCCAGAACACCTGCATCTTCTCCACCGACTTCAGCCTGAAGGTGATGGGCGACATCGCCGAGTACTTCGTGCGCCACCAGGTGCGCAACTTCTACTCGGTCAGCATCAGCGGCTATCACATCGCCGAGGCCGGCGCGAACCCCATCAGCCAGCTCGCGTTCACGCTCAGCAACGGCTTCACGTTCGTCGAGGCCTATCTCGCGCGCGGCATGCACATCGACGACTTCGCGCCGAACCTGAGCTTCTTCTTCTCGAACGGCATGGACCCGGAGTACACGGTGCTCGGCCGCGTGGCGCGCCGCATCTGGGCGGTGGCGATGCGCGACCGGTACGGCGCCAACGAGCGGAGCCAGAAGCTCAAGTACCACGTGCAGACCTCGGGGCGCTCGCTGCACGCGCAGGAGATCGCGTTCAACGACATCCGCACGACGCTGCAGGCGCTCGTCGCGATCTACGACAACTGCAACTCGCTGCACACGAACGCCTACGACGAGGCGATCACCACGCCCACCGAGGAGAGCGTGCGCCGCGCGATGGCGATCCAGCTGATCATCAACCGCGAGTGGGGCCTCGCGAAGAACGAGAACCCGAACCAGGGCGCGTTCGTCATCGACGAGCTGACCGAGCTCGTCGAGGAGGCGGTGCTGGCCGAGTTCGAGAGGCTCGCCGACCGCGGCGGCGTGCTGGGCGCGATGGAGACGGGCTACCAGCGCAGCCGGATCCAGGAAGAGAGCATGCACTACGAGATGCTCAAGCACACCGGCGAGTACCCGATCATCGGGGTGAACACCTTCCGCAGCCCCCACGGCGACCCGGTCCCGGACCACATCGAGCTGGCGCGCTCGACCGACGAGGAGAAGCGCTCGCAGCTCGCCCGGCTGCGGGACTTCCACGAGCGCCACTCGAACGAGGCGCCGCTGCTCCTGCGGCGGCTGAAGCAGGCGGTCATGGAGAACCGGAACGTCTTCGAGGTGCTGATGGACGCCGTGCGGGTGTGCTCGCTCGGACAGATCACGAGCGCGCTCTTCGAGGTGGGTGGGCAGTACCGGCGGAACATGTAGGGAGTCTGGAGGCTCGACCATGAGGGATTACAGCGCCCCGCTTCGCGACATGCAGTTCGTCCTCCGTGAGCTCGCTCCGCTGGAGGAGGTGGCCCGGCTCCCCGGCTGCGGCGACGTCACGCTCGACGTGGCGGACGCGATCCTCCTGGAGGCAGGGAAGCTCGCCGCCGGCGTGCTGTCCCCGCTGAACGCCAGCGGGGACCGCGAGGGGGCGCGCGCGAGGGACGGCGAGGTGTCCACGGCGACCGGCTGGCGCGGCGCGTACCGTCAGTTCGTCGACGGTGGCTGGAACGCCCTGTCGTGCGGCCCGGAGCACGGGGGTCAGGGGGTGCCGCGACTCGTCTCCGCGCTCGTCGAGGAGATGTGGAACGGCGCGAACGTCTCGTTCGCGCTCTGCCCCATGCTCACGCGCGGCGCGATCGAGGCGCTCGAGCTCTGCGGCTCGGAGGCCGTCAAGCGCGCGTACCTGCCGAAGCTGGTGAGCGGCGAGTGGACCGGCACGATGGTGCTGACCGAGCCGCAGGCCGGCTCGGACCTGGCGGCGGTGCGCGCGCGCGCGGTCCCGCACGGCGACGGCACCTACCGGCTCGAAGGCCAGAAGATCTTCATCACGTACGGCGAGCACGATCTCACCGAGAACATCGTCCACCTCGTGCTCGCCCGGCTGCCGGACGCGCCGGAGGGCGTGAAGGGCATCTCGCTCTTCGTGGTGCCGAAGTTCCTCCTGAACGAGGACGGGAGCCTGGGCGCACGCAACGACGTCCGCTGCGTGTCGCTCGAGCACAAGCTCGGGATCCACGCGAGCCCCACCGCGGTGCTGGCCTTCGGTGACAAGGACGGCGCCATCGGCTGGCTGGTCGGCGAGGAGAACCGCGGCCTCGAGTACATGTTCGTCATGATGAACGCCGCGCGCTTCTCGGTCGGGCTCGAGGGCATCGGCCTCTCCGAGCGCGCCTACCAGCTGGCCCTCGCGTACGCGCGCGAGCGCGTCCAGGGCACGGAGCTCGGCACCCGGAGTCGGGAGAAGGTCGCGATCGTCCGCCACCCCGACGTTCGTCGCATGCTCATGCTGATGAAGTCGCGCACGGAGGCCATGCGCGCGCTCGCGTGCGTCGTCGCTGCCGCGATGGACACGGCCCGCTGCCATCCCGACGCCGAGCGGCGGGCGCAGAGCCAGAGCTTCGTGGACCTGATGATCCCGATCGTGAAGGGCTGGAGCACGGAGAGCGCGATCGAGGTCGCGTCGCTGGGCGTGCAGATCCACGGCGGCATGGGGTACATCGAGGAGACCGGCGCAGCCCAGCTCCTGCGCGACGTCCGCATCACGACCATCTACGAGGGAACGACCGGCATCCAGGCGGCCGACCTGATCGGACGCAAGATCGCGCGCGATCGGGGGGAAGCCGTCCGGCGGGTCATCGCCGACATGCGCGACGTCGAAGCGCAGCTCGAGCAGGAGAAGTCCGAGACCCTGTCGGCCGTGGCCGCACGCCTGCGCGACGGGATCGCCGCGCTCGAGCAGGCGGTGCAGTTCATCGTGTCCACGTACGGAGCGGACGTGCGGAGCGTCTCGGTGGGGGGCGTGCCGTTCCTGGAGCTGTTCGGTGTGGTGGCCGGCGGGTGGCAGGCGGCCCGCGCCGCGCTCGTCGCGCATCGCCACCTCGCCGCGGGACGTGGCGAGCCCGGCTTTCTCCGGGCGAAGCTCGGGACGGCGCGCTTCTACGCCGATCACGTCCTCGTGCGCGCCTCCGGCCTGGCGCGAACCGTCGTGACCGGCGCCGAAGGAGCCCTGGCGATCGAGGACGACCAGCTGTAACGGCGCGCGGTTGATTGAGTCCCGAGCCCGAGCCCCAGTCCGAGCCCGAGCCCGGTGTGTCGGGCGCGGGCTCGGGCGCGGGCTCGTTCACGGGTCAGGCCCACCGAACTGCACCGTGCGTGACGGCGCCGCGCGGCGGCCCTCACCGAGGCGGAGACGCCGGGGCGGACGGTGCGTCCTCCGGCGTCGACGGAATGCGCTCGGCCCGCCTGCGGTACTCGCCGGGCTGCACTCCGCTCCACCTCTTGAACGCCCGATGGAAGGCGCTCGTCTCCTGGAATCCGAGCGCGCTGGCGATGTCCGCGATGCTGAGGCGGCTGCCGCACAGGTGGTAGACGGCGGCGTCTCGTCGCAGCTCGTCCTTGATGCCCTGGTAGCTCGTCCCCTCGGCGTCGAGCCGGCGGCGCAGCGTCGTCGGGGCGACGTGAAACTCCCGGGCGACGTCCCCCAGCACGGGCCACTCCCCCTTGCCAATGCTCCCGCGAAGCCGGCGGCGAAGGCGCGCCGTCCAGCTGTCCTCGTTCTTGTACTTGAGGACCAGCGAGCGAGGTGCCGTGCGCAGGTATTCCTCGAGACTCGCCTCGTCCTGGATCACGGGGGCCGCGAGCAACCCTGCGTCGAAGTGGATGGCGGTGCGCTCCGCGTCGAAGCGCAGCCGCTGCGAGTACATGATCATGTACTCCTGCGCGTGGGGCGGCCTCGGATGCGCGAACTCCGCGAGGGCGAGCGGGATCCGCCGCCCTGCCAGCCAGCACATCATCCCGTGGACCATCACGAGGAACGTCTCGTCCGCGAAGCGCCGGGCCGGCTCGGGCTCGATTCGATTCGTGAGCGCGATCACCGCGTCCCGTCCCTCGACCCGCAGCTCCCCGTGGATCTCGTCCAGGAACACCGCGAGCCCTCTCAGGATGCGCTTCAGCGCGAGCTCCAGGTTCCCGCTGTGCAGCACCGCGCGACACAGCAGGGCGAAGCTGCCGCACTTCATGCGGCGCCGGTCGAGGCCGAAGAACTCGTCGTCGAGCTCGCGCGCAACCGCCAGCCACAGGGCGGAGAACGCCTCGGCAGGCACGCGAGCATGGGACGCCCCGAGCAGCTCCGCCGGAATGCCGGCCGCTCCCAGCACGCGCGCGCGCGCGTCGTCGGGCAGCCGGGCGACCGCGGCGCCGACGAAGTGCATCGAGACGGTGTCCTTTTCCGGCGCTCTCAAGGGTTCGCCGGCGATCCTACTGCTGCCACGTACGGACTGGCAAAAAGCGCCAGCCACCTCGGCCTCCTCGGACATCGCCCACGCTCGACGACGGCGCATACAGTCACGCGACGGGCCGGCTGCCGGTCTTCGAACCGCTTCCAGCGGCCCCGCTCGAGGGTGGAGTGAACGTCGAGGAGGAGCGAGCCGAATGAGCCCATGGATCACCGCAGCCCTCCTCCTCGGCGGCCTCGGCTTCTTCGCCTTCACGGTCCATCGGCGTCTCGCGCCGCTCGCCGCGCTGCGCCCGGCGGACCGCACGGACCGGCGGCCGGAGCGGCTCGCGGCGCTGCTCCGCTTCGGCTTCGGCCAGCGGCGGCTCCTCGATCCCGAGGAGCTGGTCCCGGGCGTCCTGCACGCGCTGCTCTTCGCGGCGTTCCTCGTGCTGGCGCTCCGGACCGTCACGCTCTTCGGGATGGGCTTCGATCCCGCGTTCCACCTCCCCGCGCTCGGGCCGGAGTCCGCGCTGGGCCGCGGCTACCTCCACCTGAAGGACCTCGTCGTCTGGGCGGCCGCGCTCGCGGCGCTCGGGTTCCTGTGGCGGCGGCTCGTCACGAGGCCGCAGCGGCTGACGCATTCCTGGGAGGGGACGCTGGTCCTGGGGTTCATCCTCGGGCTGATGGTGACGGAGATCGCCTTCGACCGCGCCGGCGGGGCCTCTGCGATCGGCCGCGCGAGCTACTGGCTCCACCTCGTCCTCGTCCTCGCGTTCCTGTGCTTCCTGCCGTTCGGAAAGCACTTCCACGTCGTCACCGCGCTCCCGAACGTCTTCCTGCGCGCGCTCCCGCCCGGCTCGGCGGCGCTGCGCCGGCTCGATCTCGAGGCCGAGAGCGCCAGCTTCGGGACGGCCACGGTCGCCGATCTCTCCTGGAAGGAGGCGCTCGACGTCTACAGCTGCACCGAGTGTGGCCGCTGCCAGACGAACTGCCCGACGCACGTCACGGGCAAGCCGCTCAGCCACAAGGAGGTGAACCTCGCGCTCAAGCACCACCTCATCGAGCGCGCCCCCGCGCTCGTGGCGCTCGCCCGGGCGAAGGACGACGCCGCGCGCGAGGCGGCGCGCGCCGCGCTGCCGCCCGTCGCGGGAGAGGTGATCGCGCCGGACACGTTCTGGGCGTGCACCACCTGTGGCTGGTGCGAGACGGCCTGCCCGGTCCTCATCGAGAACGTGCCGCGCCTGGTGGATCTGCGGCGCCAGGCGGTGCTCGTGGACGCCGCGATGCCGGACGAGGCGGCCCGGGTGTTCAAGAACCTCGAGACGCAGGGGAACCCCTGGGGCATCGGCTCGAACCGCCGCGCCGACTGGTGCGAGGACCTCGACGTCCCGCGCGCCGCGGCAGGAGGCGAGTTCGAGTACCTCTTCTTCGTCGGGTGCGCCGGCTCGTACGACGACCGGCAGAAGAAGGTCTCGCGCGCCATCGTCCGCATCCTGCGCGAGGCGAACGTCAGCTTCGCCATCCTCGGGGAGGAGGAGACGTGCACCGGCGACGCCGCGCGGCGCCTCGGCAACGAGTACCTCTTCCAGCTGCAGGCGCAGGCGAGCGTCGAGACCTTCGAGCGGCATCGCGTGAAGAAGGTGCTGGTGCAGTGTCCCCACTGCCTGAACGCGATCAGGAACGAGCTCCCGCAGTTCGGCGGCCACTACGAGGTCGTGCACCACGCGCAGCTCATCGACGAGCTCGTGAAGGCGGGGAGGCTCCGCCCCGAGGCGCGCGCGGCCCTCGCCGGCGCGGTCACCTTCCAGGACCCCTGCTACCTCGGCCGCCACAACGGCGTGTACGAGGCGCCGCGTGCGGCGCTCGCCGCGGCGGGCGTTCGCGTCACCGAGATGGCGCGCAGCCGCCGCACCGGCTTCTGCTGCGGCGCGGGCGGCGGGCGCATGTGGCTCGAGGAGAAGCTCGGCACGCGCGTGAATCGAAACCGCGCCGACGAGGCGGCGGCGACGCTCGGGGATGGGGGCGGGATCGTCGCGACCGCGTGCCCGTTCTGCCTCACCATGATGAGCGACGGGCTCGCCGAGACCGGGCGCGAGGAGCGGGTGAAAGCGCTCGACGTCGCGGAGATCGTCGCGGCGGCGCTGCAGGAGAAGCCCGTCAGCGAACCTCGGAGTCGCCCGCCAGACGCTTCTCGATGAGGAAGACGTCGGCGCCGTCCGGATCCCGGCGAAGGGAGAACCCGAGGCGCGCGAGGAGCGAGCGGACCGCGGTGTTGTCGGCGAGCACCTCGCCCTCGAGCCTGACGATGCCGCGCGCGCGCGCCGCCGCCACGAGCGTCTCGAGCAGCCGCAGGCCGATGCCCCGGCCCTGCCACTCGTCCGCGACGACGATCGCGATGTGCGCGCTCTCGCGGTCCGCCTTGATGTAGCGCGCCACCGCGATCTGCGTCTCCTTGCCCGCCCGCTCGACGAGACCGACGAGCGCGAGCTCCCGGTCGTAGTCGATCTGGGTGAACCGGATGAGCATCTCCCGGGTGAGCTCCTTCACGCCGGTCATGAAGCGGGCGTGCCGCGCGTCGTCGGAGAGGTTGCGCACGAAGCTCGCTTCCGTCTCCGCGTCCTCGGGGCGGATCGGACGCACCGTGACGGTGACGCCGTCGGGGAGCTGCCAGCGCGCGCCGATGTCGCTCGGGTAGGGGTGAATCGCCATGTGGTCGTAGCGGCCCGCCTCCGGCGCGGGGAGCGCGATCGCCACCCGCGCACCCGAGGCGTAGATCTCGCGCGCCGCCACGACCAGCGGAGAGATCTCGAGCTCCTGGATCTCCGGCAGCTCGCTCACGAGCTCGGAGACGGCCCAGAGCGTGCGCTCCCAGGCGGCGACCTCCGGCGCCGTCATGCCGCCCGCGTCGGTGAACACGGGCGCGTTTCGGCTCGTCCGCACGAGCGTCTGGATGATCGCGGTGTTGAGCGGCGGAAGGGCGACCACGGCCTCGCCGACGAGCCCGGCGGCGCTCCCCCGGCCGAAGCGGATGACGGGCCCGAAGACCGCGTCTCGCGAAACCCCCACGTACAGCTCCGTCCCCCTCACCTGCTGGCCGGCGGCGCTGCGGTCTCGCACTCCGATCGCGGCCAGCAGCCGCTGGAGCTCCGCGGTGGTGAGCTGGTCTCGACCTCTCGCGAGCGCGCGGCGGACGATCTCGCGCGCGCGGTCGAGCTGCGGGATGGCGTCGGGGGCGAGCGGTCCCGGCACCTGCCGGAGCAGGCGCTGGTTCCGCGCGTAGCTCGCGAGGAGCCCGAACGCCTCCACGGCGTTCTCCGGCGTCGCGAGCTCCGGGATCCCAGCGTCGAGGAAGCGCGCGCGGGCGCTCCGGACGAGCTCCTCGCCCATCCAGCAGGCGATGATCGGCTTCGCCTTGCCGCGGCTCGCCGCGACGACCGCCGCTGCGCTCTCGGCGGGCTTCGCGAGCGCCTGCGGCGCGAGCATCGCGAGCACGGCGTCGACGTTCGGATCGACGAGGCAGAGCTCCACCGCCGCCCCGTAGCGCGCCGGATCGGCGTCCGCGAGGAGATCCACCGGGTTCGAGTGGGCGCCGGAGGATGGGAGGGCCTCGTCGAGCTTCCGCCGCGTCTCGTCCGCGAGCGGGGGGACCACGACGCCGAGCTCGGCCGCGCGATCGGCGGCGAGCAGCGCCGGTCCCCGGGCGTTGGTCAGGATCGCGAGCCGGTTGCCGCTGACGGTGCGGGGTGTCGCGAGGAGCCAGGCCGCGGCGAACATCCGCTCGATGGAGGGGACGCGCACCGCGCCGGTGCGCGCGAGCGCGGCGTCGAACGCGTCGTCGGAAGACGCGCCCATGGCCCCCGCACCGTGCCGGCCCGCCTTGACCACCACGACCGGCTTCAACCGCGCCGCGATCCGCAGCCCGCTCACGAAGGCGCGCGCGGAGCGGACGGTCTCGACGTACAGGAGGATGCTCTTCGTCGCGCGATCGAGCGCGAGGTACTCGAGGACCTCGCCGAAGTCGACGTCCAGCGCGTCCCCGAGCGACACCACGGTCGAGAACCCGATCCGGTGCGCCGCCGCCCAGTCGAGCGCCGTCGCGCAGATCGCGCCGGACTGGGAGACGAGCCCGATCGATCCGGGGCTCGCGCTACCGTTCGTGAAGGTCGCGTTGAGGCGCGCGCCCGGACGGATCAGCCCGAGGCTGTTCGGACCGACGAGGCGTAGCCCGCCGCGCGCCGCGTCCGCGAGGAGCTCTCGAAGCGCGCGCTCCTCGGCGCCGCCGCGCGCCGTCGTGCCGGAGGTGGACGTCGGAATCACCGCGCCGCCCACGCCGCGCTCGACGCAGGCGCGCACGACGGCCGGAAGCGCCTCGAAGGGCGACGCGATGATCGCGAGATCGACCTCGCCCTCGACCTCGTCGAGCGAGGCACAGGAGCGCACGCCGGGAAGGGGCGCGGCTGCGGCGTCGCCGATCGCGTGGATCGTGCCCGCGAACCCGCCGGCGACGACGTTCCGGAGCACGCGTCCGCCGACCGAGTCGGCTCCGGCGGCGCCGAAGACCGCGATGGCGCGGGGGGCGAAGACTCGCTCGAAGGGGTGCGGACGCACGCTCGGGGCTCACCATCGCTTCGACTCGCACCGGGCGCGACGAACCGACCGGTGCGCAGGTCGTTCAGACACGACTATAACCGCTGCCGATGAACCCCCGCGCCATTGCCGCCTCCGCGGCCCGCCTCGAGACCCCGATCTACGCCGCGCTCCGCTTCGTCGCCGGCGCGATGTTCGCGTTCCACGGCGCCCAGAAGATCCTCGGCTGGCTCGCCACCAACCCCAGGCCGGCCGTCGGGACGCAGCTCTGGTTCGGAGGGCTCATCGAGCTCGGCTGCGGATCGCTCGTCGCGCTCGGGCTCTTCACGCGCCCAGCGGCGTTCCTCGCCGCCGGGACGATGGCCGTCGCGTACTTCCAGTTTCACTGGAAGCTCGCGGTGGCGAACTATGCCTGGCTGCCCATCGTGAACAAGGGAGAGCTCGCGGCCCTCTACTGCTTCGTGTTCCTGCTCGTGATGACGCGCGGACCAGGGTACGTCTCGCTCGACTCGGCGCTCCGGCGTCGCTGACGGCCTGGCGGCAGGGAACCCTCGCGCGCGCCCGAGCGCCGTCGTCACGGCCGGAAGGCGCGCACGAACGTCCGCACCGCGCGGCTCACCGTCTCGCGCACCTGCTCGTCCACGGGATAAGTCAGGATCCCGAGGCGCGAGCGCAAGACGAGCTCGCCCTGGCAGAGGGCCAGGAACTGCACGGCCGCCGCCCGCGCATCGTCGATCCGCAACGCGCCGCTCCGATCCCATCGCTCGAGGTACGACCCGATCGCGTCGTGGAGGACCCTCGGTCCGCGGTCGAAGATCATCTGGCCGATGTCCGGGAAGCGTGCTGCCTCTGGGCTGACGTGGCGGTAAAGGGCGACGATGGCCGGCGAGAGGGACAACGTCATGACCTTCTCGCCGATGACCTGCAGCACGTGCTCCACGTCGCCCGCCGGCTCCCCCAGGCACGCGCGCAGCCCCTCGCGCATCTCGTCCGCCTCCTGCGTGGCGCAGGCGACGAACAGCGCCTTCTTGTCCTCGAAGTGGTTGTAGACCGTGGCCTTGGAGACGCCTGCCCGGGAGGCGATGAGGTCCACGCTCGCCCGCTCGAACCCCATCTCGGCGAACACCTGACGCGCCCCGAGAAGGATCTGCCGGCGCTTCACGGGGACCGGCTCGGCGGAAATGGCTGCGGAAACGCTCACGTTTCGACTATACTGAACCGTTCAGTCTTGACTGTCAACCAGAGGTGTGTGCGGATGAGGCGTTAGGCCGCAGCACTCCCCCGTCACGGAAAGCGCGAATGAGCACCAAGCCTTCGACCCTCCTCCTCGCCCTCGGGCTCGCCCTGCTCGCCGGTTGCAGCAAGAAGGCCGCGCCGGCGGCTCCCGGTCCGGTCGAGGTGGGCGTCGTGACGCTCGCGCCGACGCGGGTGACGCTCACGAAGGAGCTGCCGGGCCGCACCTCCGCGTACCGAGTCGCG
>DATIDF010000061.1:0-2303 GCA_035456445.1 Anaeromyxobacter sp. | reverse complement strand
ACCCGGGTCGCGGCGGTTGTACAGGCCGCAGCAGGCGCCGCAGCTCGCGCTCTCACGCTGGCAGAGACGCATCCGGTCGCCCTGAGCGGAGCGCCCGGCTCGCCGGGCGCGGAGTCGAAGAGGGGCAGCGCCGCATCGGGTGACCGGCCGCGCCTCTCCTCAGGGAGTGGCGAACCCGAGCGCGCTCCGGCAGCTCGCGCAGAGCCCCGGGCCCTTGCGGTCCGAGTCGGCGGCGTCGCGCGAGAGGAACATCGCGCAGCGGAAGTCGCTGCAGTGAGAGAGGCCGAGGAGGTGCCCCGCGCCGTGCACCGTCTCGACCTGGGTGCGGCGCTTCACGCGCTCCGGATCGGCGTGCGCGAGCCGCGCGAGCGAGAAGACCGCCGCGCCCGCGTCGCGGTCGGCGTCGCCGATGATGTAGGGCGCGTCGGGGAGGAAGAGGTCCACGTCGAGGATGCCGACCACCGGCGCGCCCTGCGCGCGCATCGCCGCGAGCCGCCGCAGGATCGACGTCGCGTGGTACTGCGCGCGGTCCTTGTTGAAGGCGTACTGCGGGCGATCGAGGGAGGGCCCGGTCTTCGCGCCGATGTCGAGCGTGCCGGCGAGCGCCTCGCCGGCCGCCGCGACGAGGCGCGGGGAGATCGAGCCGAGCGCGACGAGCAGGACGTGCGGGGGGCGCGCGAGCGGCCGGACCTCGGCCCTCAGGTTCGCCGGCTTCGGCGCCGAGGTGGCTGAGGCGGAAGGATTCGAACCTTCATACGCGGATCCAAAGTCCGCAGTCCTGCCGTTGGACGACGCCTCAGAACCGTTGCGACGCACGGGTGTCCGCCCCCAACGTGCGCTCCCCCCAGCGCGGTTCAGTGGATCGAGGACGGGCCCCTCACCCGCCGTTCGACGTTCACCAGCGTACCAGGGCGCCCGCCCAAGTAAAGCCGGCGCCGAACGCGCACAGGCCCACGAGATCCCCGCGGCGGAGCCCCCGCTCCTCGACCGCCTCGGCGAGCGCGATGGGGATCGAGGCGGCGGTGGTGTTGCCGTAGCGCTGGATGTTGTTGAAGACCTGGTCGTCGCGCAGCTCGAGCGAGCGCTGCACCATCTGGCTGATGCGCAGGTTCGCCTGGTGCGGGACGACGAGGGCGAGGTCCTTCGGGGAGAGCCCGTTCTGCTTCAGCGCCTCGCGCAGCACCTCCGGCATCCGCACCACCGCGTTCTTGAAGACCTTCTGGCCCTCCATCCGGGGGTAGATCGAGCCCGACTCGATCATCTCGGCGGTGACGCGCGGGTGGAACTTCGAGCCGGGCGCCTCGCAGTAGAGATCCGTCGCGAAGCGGCCGTCCGCGTGCAGGTGGCAGGAGAGCACGCCGCGCGCGGGATCGTCGGTCGCCTCGAGGAGGGCCGCCCCGGCCCCGTCGCCGAAGATGACCGACACGTCACGGCCTCGCGTCGAGACGTCGAGGCCGGTCGAGTGGATCTCCGAGCCGACGAGCAGGATCCGCCGGTACATGCCGACGCGGATCCAGGCGTCGGCGACGGCGAGCCCGTAGAGGAACCCCGTGCACTGGTTGCGCAGGTCGATGGCGGGGACGCCCGGGATGCCGAGCTTCGCGTTCAGGAAGCAGCCGTCCGCCGGCAGCATGTGATCCGGCGTCATCGAGCAGTAGACGATCGCCTCGATGTCCTTCGGCTCCCAGCCCGCCTTCGCGAGCGCCTTCCTCGTCGCCTCGAGCGCGAGGTCGGAGTTCTCGGTCCCCGGCCGCACCCAGCGGCGCTCCCGGATCCCGGTGCGCTCCTGGATCCAGGCGTCCGAGGTCTCCATGTAGCGCGTGAGCTCTTCGTTCGTGACGACGCGATCGGGCACGTGGGTGCCGAGGGCGACGAACGCTGCGCGGGGCATGGCTTCCTCCTCCTGCGCGCGCGGTGACGGGCGCGCGCTCGCGGGGCTAGACGTCGAGGTTCTGCACGTCGAGCGCGTGCTTCTCGATGAACTCGCGGCGCGGCTCGACGGCGTCGCCCATCAGGACCGAGAAGACGTCGTCGGCCTCGACGGTGTCGTCGACCCGCACCTGCAGCATGGTGCGGCGCTCGGCGTCCATCGTCGTCTCCCAGAGCTGCGCGGGGTTCATCTCGCCGAGGCCCTTGTAGCGCTGGATGTTCTGGCCCTGCGCGGCGGCCTTCTTGAGCGCCTCGACCGCGGAGAAGACGTCGTCGACCTCCTCCTCGCCCTCGCCCTTCTCGAGGCGGTACGGCCCGGGCCCGATCTCGGCGATCGCCGCGTGGAGCGCGGCGAGCTCGCCCCACTCCGGGCC
>DATIDF010000060.1:0-10363 GCA_035456445.1 Anaeromyxobacter sp. | reverse complement strand
GCCCTCCCTGTAGTCCACGGACCGCAGAAAGCCCTCGACCCGCGCCCGGATCTCGATGTCGTCGAAGCCCCTCATCGTGCCGGTCAGCTCGCTGAGGATCGGCTGGTCGCGCTGGATCACCTCGGCGACCGAGACCTCCGGGACCGGCGGCGGTTTCGGCGCCTCCTTCCCGCCGCACGCGGCGAGGACGAGGGCGGCTGCTGCGACGGCCGTGGCGCGGGGCGCGAACGAGGGCGCCGGTGGGGGCGCGGAGCGGCAGGTCGGAAGGGACATGGCTTCCTCGCGAGGACGGGTCTAGGGCCGACGTTAGTGTCCAGCGAGGGCGTGCGCCGTTCGACGAGACCTTGGTCGTATAGACCCGCCCGAGCCCCCAGAGAGGTCAGCGCGGCTCGAAGACGCCGCAGCGATGGCGAGACCTCCAGGGACAGCGAGCCCGGGAGGGGAATGTCATCGGACGAACGGTCAACCCGGTGAGGGCGCGTGCTGCCCTACGAGCACGCCGGGAGGAGCGCCCGCGTCGCGACCGAGCGTGAAGGTCGCGACGCGGAGACGCCGCGCGGCGTCATTTCTCTAGACCCGGAGGCTACTCCTAGTACTCGTCGAAGAGCTGCTGAACCGCCTTGGCGTCCTTCGTCTTGGTGAGCGCGAGCTGCAGGAGCACGCGCGCCTTCTGCGGGTTGAGCTCCTGCGACGCCACGAACCCGAGCTTGTCGTCGTCGAGCTCGACGTTGCGCGCCACCGCGCCGGAGTTGGTGCGGGAGCTGCGGACCACCACCACGCCCTTCTTCGCGGCCGAGGCGAGGGCGTCGACGAGCGCCGCGGTGCCATTCCCGTCACCGACGCCGGCGAGGACGAGCCCCTTCGCCCCGGCGGCGACCGCGGCCTTGACGAACTCCGGGCCCACGTTGGCGTAGGCGTACACGATGTCCACTCGCGGCAGCGCGTCGGGGATCGCTCCCGCGAAGACGCTGTCCACGGTGTGCGTCGAGCGGGGCTTCGCGAACCAGCGCGCGTTCCCCGACAGCACGAACCCCGCCGGTCCGCGGTTCGGCGAGTGGAACGTGTCGAGGGAGGTGGTGTTGGTCTTCGTCGTCTCGCGGGCGTAGTGGATCACGTCGTTCAGGACCACGAGCGCGCCGCGGCCGCGCGCATCCTTGTTCGCCGCGACGGCGACGGCGTTGTAGAGGTTCATCGGGCCGTCGGCGCTCACCGCCGTGGCGGGCCGCATCGAGCCCACCAGCACGACCGGCTTGTCGCTCTTCGTCACCAGGTTCAGGAAGTACCCGGTCTCCTCCATGGTGTCCGTGCCGTGGGTGATCACCACGCCGGCCACGGCCGGATCCGCGAGGACCTCGTTCACGCGCCGCGCGAGCTTGATCCAGACGGCGTCGTTCATGTCCTGGCTGCCGATGCTGGCGATCTGCTCGCCCGACACCGTGGCGAGGTCGGAGAGCCCCGGCACCGCCTTGATGAGCGTCTCGACCGAGAACGCGCCGGCCTTGTAGCCGATGTCGCCCGGCTTGGGCTGGGCCCCGGCGATGGTCCCGCCGGTGGCGAGGATGACGATCTTCGCCTTCGCCGCCGGCACCTGCCCCGCCTTCGCCTCTGCCGCCTGCCGCTCCGCCGCCGCGATCGGCAGCGCCAGCGCGACCGCGAGCACCGCCGCGAGCGCCCGGAACGTACGGAACGTCTCAGCTCTCATCGAGTTCATGGCTTCCCCCCTCAGTGCACGGACGGCTGCGCGGCCGCGCCGGGCTCCTTCACGTCGCGCGCGAGCGCATGCTTCTCGTCCTCGTCCTCCGCCTTCCACACGTGCTCCTGGCGCGGAGGCTTCTCGCCCGCGATGCCCGGCGTCGTCATCTCGAAGGGATCGAGGATGGCGTCGAGCTGCTCCTTCGTGAGCACCTTGTCGCGCAGGATCAGCTCGCGCACCGGCTTGCCGGTGACGTTCGCCTCGCGCGCGATGCGCGCCGCGGTCTCGTAGCCGACGTGCGGGTTGATGGCGGTGATGACGCCCACGCTGTTGTCCACGTAGGCCCTCATCCGCTCGACGTTCGCGGTGAGGCCCTCGACCAGGAACGTGCGGAAGACGCGGAACGCGTTGGTCATGATGCTGGCAGACTGGAGCAGGTTGAACACCAGCACCGGCTCCATCACGTTCAGCTCGAACTGGCCGGCCTCGGACGCGAGGCAGATCGTGTTGTCGTTGCCGATGACCTGGAACGCGACCTGGTTCACCACCTCGGCCATCACCGGGTTCACCTTGCCCGGCATGATGCTCGAGCCCGGCTGCCGGGCCGGGAGGTTCAGCTCGCCGAGCCCGCAGCGGGGCCCGGAGGCCATGAGCCGCAGGTCGTTCGCGATCTTGGAGAGGTTCATCATGCAGACCTTGAGCGCCGCGGAGATCTCCGTGTAGCAGTCGGTGTTCTGCGTCGCGTCCACCAGGTCCTCGGCGGTCCTGATCGGCCAGCCGGTGAGGTCGGCGAGGTACTTCGCGACGGCGACGATGTAGTCGGGGTCGGCGTTGAGGCCGGTGCCGACCGCGGTCGCGCCCATGTTCACCTCGGCGAGCTGCTGGCCGACGCCCTGGAGTCGGGCGATGTCGCGGCCGATGACGCGCCGGTAGGCGCCGAACTCCTGGCCGAGGCGGATGGGCACCGCGTCCTGCAGGTGGGTACGGCCCATCTTGATGATGCCGTCGAACTCCTTCTCCTTCGCGCCGAACGCCTCGTGCAGGCGCCGCAGCTCCTCGAGGAGCTTGATGCCGAGATCGATCGCCGCGAGGTGGACGCCGGTCGGGAAGGAGTCGTTGGTGGACTGGGCCATGTTCACGTGCGTGTTCGGGCTCACGACCGCGTACGTGCCCTTGGGGTGGCCGAGCAGCTCGAGGGCGCGGTTCGCGATCACCTCGTTGGTGTTCATGTTGATCGACGTGCCCGCGCCGCCCTGGATCGGGTCGACGATGAACCACTCGTCGAGCTTGCCCGCGATGACGTCGTCCGCGGCCGCGGCGATCGCGTTCGCGATCTTCGGGTCGAGGTGGCCGGTGTCGCGGTTCGCGAGCGCCGCCGCCTTCTTCACGATCCCCATGGCCCGGATCAGCGCCGGATGGATCCGGTACGCGGTGATGGGGAAGTTCTCGGCGCCCCGCAGCGTCTGCACGCCGTAGTAGGCCTCGGAAGGCACCTCGCGGTCGCCGAGGAAGTCGTGCTCCATCCGGAACTGGGTCGAGGCCATGTTCTCTCCTTTCAGACGGGGCGAGCCCGCGGCACTACATGAGGAGCTTCCCGAGCAGGAGGCCCGTCACGACCGCGACCACGGTGGCGACGAATCCGGGCAGCTGGAAGCTGTGATTCAGGACGTACTTCCCGATGCGCGTCGTACCGGTGCGGTCGAAGTTGATCGCCGCCACGACGGTCGGATAGTTCGGAATGAAGAAGTAGCCGTTCACCGCCGGGAACGAGCCGACGAGCCCGAAGGGTGGCAACCCGAGCGCCACGCCGAGGGGTCCGAGGGCGCGGATGGTCGCGGCCTGGCTGTAGAGCAGGATCGACATGACGAACAGCGCCACCGCGAAGAGCCAGGGCACCTCTCGCACGACGCGCTCGAGCGCAGGCTGGATTTCCGCGAGGTGGCTCTGGAAGAACGTGTCGCCCAGCCAGGCGATGCCGAAGATGGCGATCACCGCCTGCATGCCGGCTCGGAAGACGGTCCCCTTCGCCACCGCGTCGACGTTCGCCTTGCAGAAGAGCACCATCGCCGCCGAGACGGAGAGCATCACCATCTCGATCGCGTGGGCCATCCCCATCCGGACCTGCTTTCCGTCCACGATCCAGGAGGGCCGCAGGTCGGGGAAGGACCCCAGGAACACGATCGCGATCGCGGACAACAGGAACAGCAGAACCGCGAGCTTCGCCGTCCACGGCGTCACCGGCGCTCCGCCGTCCGCCGCCGCGGCGCCCTTCGGCTCCTCGACCGTGAGCTCTCCGGCGGCGAGCCGCTGGCGGTACACCGGATCGTCGGCGAGCTCCACGCCGCGGCGGAACACCACCAGCGCGCCGGCGAGCACGCCGACGAGCGTGGCCGGGATGCAGACCATGAGGATGTCGAGCAGCGTCACGTTCGCCGGGGCGAGGAGCCCGAGGAGCGCCACCGTCGCCGCGGAGATCGGGCTCGCGGTGATGGCTTGCTGCGACGCGATCACCGAGATCGACAGCGGCCGCTCGGGCCGGACCCCTGCGTCCCGCGACACCTCGGCGATCACTGGCAGGATGGCGTAGGCGACGTGCCCGGTTCCCGCGAACAGGGTGAAGACGTAGGCGACGAGGGGCGCGACGAACGTCACGGCGGGTGGGTACTTGCGGAGCGCCTTCTCCGCGAGCTTCACGAGGTAGTCCATCCCGCCCGACGCCTGGAGACACGCCGCCGCGGTGCAGACCGCCGCGATCATCAGCATCACGTCGATGGGGGGCTCGGTGGGGCGCTCGCCGAATACGAACGCGAGCAGCGCCACGCCGAGGCCGCCCATCATGCCGAGCCCTGCCCCGCCGACGCGCGCGCCGATGAAGATCATCGCGAGCACCAACGCGAGCTCGACCCAGAGCATGGCCAACTCCTCTCGGGGGCAATCGTGCTCGCCGCGCCATGACGCGACTATGAGACGATCGTCTGCGACAAGGGTCCTCGCCCGCTAGAGGGCCCCCGGTGAGCCGGGCTCGGAGCAGATCTCCGCGAGCGCGAACTGCGTCCGGTTCGTGCGCTACGGCACGAGCGTGAGGACCACACCCCAGGTCGCCGCCGCGAGCTCGCGCACTCGCCGCGCTCGCACGAGGTCAGCAGCCAGCTGCTCGACGGCACGTACAGGATCCCGCCGATCGAGGAAGTGCAGTGACGGTCGCTCGAGGACTGACTCGAGCTCGACTTCGTGGTCACTGTTCTCGCGCGGCTGTTCGGGAGGGTTGACCCGTAGTTTCGACGCCTTGCGAGTGTGCGCGCGGATGCGCACCAGGAATGGTCGCCCTTTGTTTCGCCCTCCAGGCGCGAACGACGACGTAACAGTCATCCGACATGATCCGGATTCTGATCGCGGACGATCACGAGGTGGTTCGGCGGGGGCTGAAGAACCTCCTCTCCTCGCAGGGCTGGGAAGTGTGCGCCGAGGCGGCGAGCGGCGAGGAGGCGATCGCGCGTGCCGAGGCGTGCCGGCCCGACGTCGCCATCCTGGACGCGATGATGCCGGGCGTGGACGTGCTCGAGGTGACGCGGCGGATCCGAGAGCGCCTGCCGGGGACCGAGATCCTGATCTTCACCATGAACGAGACCGAGCAGCTCGTCGCGGATGTGCTCGCGGCGGGAGCGCGGGGCTACGTGCTCAAGTCCGACCCGTCGCGCCACCTCCTCGCCGCCGTCGAGGCGCTGGCGCGCCACGGCACGTTCCTCACTCCGAGCCTGGCGGACTCCCTCGTCTGCGCGATCGGACGCCACGGACGCCGGGCGCCGGGCGCGCGCAGCCCGCTGACGCCGCGCGAGCGCGAGATCGTCCGCTTGCTGGCGGGAGGGTGCGGGAGCAAGGCGGTCGCGGTAACGCTTGCGATCAGCGTGAAGACCGTGGAGAGCCACCGCGCGAACATCATGCGCAAGCTCGAGCTCGGCACGCTGGTCGATCTCGTCCGCTACGCCGTGCGCAACCGCCTCGTGGAGGCCTGACCGTCGGGTCACGCAGGCCGCCCGTGGGGTTGACGGCATCCGCGTACCCGGGGCGCCCCGGGGCCGCTTCAGAGAATCTCCGACTGGCCGTCGGATCCGTAGCCCCCGTATGACGCAGGAGGCCTCCGGGTCAGTCATGCGGAAGCCCCCGATGCCGCGGCCACGTCGCAGACGTCATCGATAAGACTGGCGAAGACGGCTAGGAAACAGGTCCGATTTGGAACCCCCGAGGGCGGCTCCCATGGAGGGGCGCCCCAGCTCTCCAGCTTCGACTCCATGGGCCAGGGGGTCCCATGTTTGCGAGGAGAGCATGCACACCAGCGCGGTGATCGGGCTCGCCGGGCTGGCACTCAGCGCCGCCCTCCTGCCGCCTCGGCTGGAGCGCGACCCGGGGAGGCCCGTGGCCCACTCCAGACACACCATCGCCGGACGGACGCCATGACGGAGGTGGACGTGCTCCGGATCGTCATCGGGGAGGACCACGACGTGGTGCGGCGCGGGCTCCGCGAGCTGCTCGGCGGACACGAGGGCTGGGAGATCGCGGGTGAGGCCCGCACCGGCCGCCAGGCGGTCGAGCTCGCCCAGCGACTGCGGCCCGACGTCGTCGTGCTGGATCTCTCGCTCCCGGAGCTCGCCGGCCTCGACGCGATCCGCCGGATCCGGGCCGACCTCCCGCAAACCGAGATCTGCGTCTTCAGCATGCACGAGGACGAGCTCTTCGTGGGGGACGCGATCGCAGCCGGCGCCAGGGCGTACGTGGTCAAGTCCGAGCCGGGGGCGCGGGTGCTCGACGCCGTCGATGCGCTCTCGCGCCACGAGCCCTACTTCACGCCACGCGTCGCCGACCTGGTCGTCCGCGCGCTCGTCCGCGCGCGCGCGAACGGCGACGAGCCGGGTGTTCCCGATCCGCTGACGGATCGCGAGCGCGAGGTGGCGCAGCTCCTCGTGGAGGGGCTCGGCAGCCGCGCCGTCGCGAACCGGCTCGGGATCACCACGAAGACCGTGGACACGCACCGCTCCGCGATCATGCGGAAGCTCGGGCTCGCCTCGATGGCCGACCTCGTCCGCTACGCGATCCGGAACCGGCTCGTGGAGCCGTGAGCCTCACGCTGCGTCCGCGGCACCACCGCGGTCACGATCGTCCCTTTCGTGCCGGAGTGGACCTCGAGGCGGCCGCCGAGAGCGCTGACCCGCTCGCGCATGCTCGCGATCCCCACCCCACCGTCGCTCGCGACCAGACCCTCCGGCGAGGTTCCCTCGTCGCGGATCGTGACGCGAACCTCGCCGCCGACCGCGGCGAGGTCCACTCGCGCGGTCCGGCTCCCGGAGTGACGGTGCACGTTCGTGAGCGCCTCCTGGACGATCCGGTACAGCGCCAGCTCGACGTCCGGGCTCAGCCGCTCGCGCGGCGCGTCTTCTGCGTGGAGCGCGACGGAGATCCCCGACCGCTTGCCGAAGCCGTCGGCGAGCCACCGGAGCGCCTCGACGAGCCCGGCGCGCTCGAGCACAGGCGGGTGGAGCACGAAGCTGACGGTCCGGAGCTCGCGGAGCGACTGCTCGCACAGCGCCGCGCAATCCTCGGCGAGGTCACGTTCCTTTCCCGGCAGGAGCCTGCTCGCGAGGCGTGCCAGGTCGAGCGAGAGGGCGACCATCGTCGCCGCGGTCCCGTCGTGCAGCTCGCGCGCGATCCGGCGTCGCTCCTCGTCCTGGGCGACGAGGAGCCGCGCGGTCAGCTCATGCACGGCGGCCTCCGCGTCCACCACCACGCTCACGTCGGCGTGGGAGACCACGACCCGGCGCTTCTCTCCCTCGCCGAGCGCGGTCACGCGCAGGATGAACCACCGCACGCCGTCGCTGCAGTCGAGCGTGTACGGCAGCTGCACCTCCTCGTCGCGGCCCGCGATCGCCTCCCGAATGCGAGCTGCCGCTTCGCCGGCGACCGGGACCTCCGCGGCGGCAGCGTCGCACGGGGCGAGATAGCTCGTCCCGACCCCTCCGTCCGCCAGCCCGAGCCCGCTCTCGCGCGCGAACCGCCGCCAGGCCGCGTTCACGAAGAGGATCCGGCCGGTGCGGTCCAGCAGCGCGATCTCCGGTGAGAGCGAGTCGAGCACCGCGCGCATGCCGCAGCACGATCCGGAATCCGCTCCCTCACAGAGCGCCTCTTCGTGCCCGCCGTCTGGCGATGCGTGCCCACGTCGCGTGAAGTGCATGCTCGGTCAGCTTAGGTCGACGCGCGCGCCCGGCGGCGGGACCCTTCGAGGACACCCGAACGCCCGGGACGCCTCGCGGACGGACGTGCGGGCGCTCCGAACCCCGGTGCCTCTCGCACCTCACCGAGCTCGCAGGGTCACCGCGCGTCGCCGTCCCCGCGCCACGTCCCGCCGACCTGACCGGTTCGGCGCTCCTCCACGATTGCCGCGTCCGGACCGTACGGGTGGCCGCCGAACCCGTGGCGCATCATCGCGATCGCCCGCGCCCACCGCTTGTCGTCGTCGCGCGACGCGAACAGCTGCAGCACCGACTGCGCGATCACGGGGATCGGCACCTCCATCCGCAGCGCGTCGGCGACGAGCCAGCTGACCTCGCCGGTGTCCTCGATGAACGGCGGCACGCGCTCGAGGCCGCCCTCCGCGACGTACGCCGTGTGCATGAGGTCCATGAGCCAGGAGCGGATCACGGAGCCGTTCCGCCAGCAGGAGAGGACTGCCGCGATGTCCAGCCGGTCTTGGTAGCGCTCGAGGAGGTCCACGCCCTCTCCGATCGCCTGGAGCATCCCGAACTCGATGCCGTTGTGCACGAGCTTCGTGAAGTGGCCAGCGCCGGGCGGGCCCGCGTGCACGTAGCCGCCCTCCACGGCGAGGGGAGCCAGGATCGGCTCGACGCGGGCGACGGCCGTGCGCTCGCCGCCCACCATGAAGCACGCTCCGTGCCGCGCGCCCTCGACCCCGCCGCTCGTGCCGAGGTCCACGAGCGCGACCCCGCGCGCCGCGAGGCGCGCGTGCCGGCGGATCGAGTCCCCCCAGTACGAGTTCCCGCCGTCCACCACGACGTCGCCCGGCTCGAGCACCGGCGCGAGCGCGTCGAGCAGCGCGTCGACCGGAGGTCCCGCGGGGACGTAGAGGAACACCGCGCGCGGTGGCGCGAGCGCTGCCCGGAGGGCGTCCATCGTGCGCACCTCCTCGACGCCCGCCGCCAGCAACTCCGCGCGGAGCCCGCGCACGTCGAACCCCACCACGCGGAAACCCACCTCGCGCGCGTGCAGCGCGAGGCCGCCGCCCATCCGCCCGAGCCCGACCACCCCAAACTCGTTTGCCGCCGCCATGACTTCCTCCTCGTGTCCGCCGCCGGCCATCAATCGAGCTCACGTGGGCGAGGCGGGCCGCCGATGCAGCGCCGCCTCGCGGTGAGGCACGTCCTCGGTCACTTTCACGGCCCGGGGGCCGGAGCTTCCATGCCCGGCCGCGGCCGCGGCTCCGGTGCGGGCCCCATCCCAAACCCTGTTTCGAGGAGCCTGCGGGCATCGAGCACGCCAAAGAGCTGGATCAGGGTAGCCACGAGCCCCGTCCAGCCGGTCTGGTGGCTTGCGCCGATTCCTGCCCCGTTGTCGCCGTGGAAGTACTCGTAGAACAGGACGTGATCTCGCCAGTGCGGGTCGCGCTGGAACTTCTCCGCCCCGCCGAACACAGGCCGCTTCCCGTGCTCGTCGCGCAGGAAGACGCGGGTCAGACGACCGGCGATCTCCTTGCCCACCTCGAAGAGGTTCATCTTCTTGCCCGAGCCGGTGGGGCACTCGATGGTGAATCCGTCGCCGTAGTACAGGTAGTAGTGCAAGAGGGCGCGGATGATCAGGACGTTGAGCGGGAACCAGACCGGCCCTCGCCAGTTGGAGTTGCCCCCGAACATGCCCGAATCCGAGTCGCCGGGGAGATAGCCGACCCGGTACTCCTGGCCGTCCGCGTGGAACACGTACGGGTGCTCCGCGTGGTACCGCGACACGGATCGGATGCCGTAAGGACCGAGGAATTCGTTCTCGTCGAGCATCCTCGTCAAGATCCGTCGCAGCGAGCGATCGGTCACGAGCGAGAGGATGCCCCGCTCCTTCACGCCGAAGTGCCCGGGCCCGGTGACGTGGATGCTCTCGCGGATCTGCGGCATCTGTTGCACTCGCCGGGACGCCTGCTCGACGAGGCGCGGGACCCGCTCGCGCTGGTGCTTCTCGATGACGGTCGTCGCGCACAGCGGGAGCAATCCGACGATCGATCTCACCTTCAGTCGCGTCGAGCTCCCGTCAGGGCGCCTGAGCATGTCGTAGTAGAAACCGTCCTCCTCGTCCCAGAGCCCCGTGTCCGGTCGATTCATCGCGAGCGCGATCCAGAAGAAATGGTCGACGAACTTGAGCGCCAGGTCCTCGTAGGCCGGATCCTCCGCGGCGAGCTCCACGCCGAGCTGCAACATGTTCTGGCAGAAGAACGCCATCCACGCCGTCCCGTCCGCCTGCTCCAGGTGGCCCCCGGTCGGCAGGGGGGAGCTCCGATCGAACACCCCGATGTTGTCCAGTCCGAGGAAGCCTCCCTCGAAGACGTTCTTGCCGAAGCGGTCCTTGCGGTTCACCCACCAGTTGAAGTTCAGGAGCAGCTTGTTGAACGTCGCCCTGAGG
>DATIDF010000059.1:0-13733 GCA_035456445.1 Anaeromyxobacter sp. | reverse complement strand
TTCGTGCGGCCAGCGCCCTCACCTGGGCTCGCGTTCGGAGCTCATGGCTGCTCCTCCGCGGCGCGGTCTCACCCGTCAGGCTGCGACCGCATGCATCTGGCGCCAGCGTGGACGGCCCTCGGAAGCGTTCCACGCAACCGTTCAGGGTCCGACGGGTGCACCGAAGGTGCAGGCCGTATCGCTCATGGTGAACCAGAAGGGTCATCGCCGCGATGGCTGCCCGCTGCCAGCGCCAGCGCCCGTCGCGTGACGCATCCCGACGAACGCGCGAAACTTCGATGCGAAGCGAGGAGGTGACGCCATGTTGCTACGCGTCTTCGCAGCCCTGCTCGTCGCCTCATTGGCGTGCGGATCGGACGACAAGAACCCCACGCTGATCCCGGAGCCGACGCCTGAACCGACGCCCACTCCGGAGCCAACGCCGACGCCTGAACCGACGCCGACTCCAGAGCCGACGCCCACCGTCACGTTCGAGCGGCTCGATTCGGCCGCCGAGTGCGAGGGACTCCTGCCTGCTTCGGCGGCGGAGCCTGTGCTCGCGACGCTATCGCCGCCGAGCGGCTTCACGTGCTTGACCGGAATGTCCGACGGCACCGGTGCGGTGGCGCTCGGCGCGCGAGACGACGCGGGGAACGGCTCGTGGCACACGTTCACCGCGGACGGCAGTCCGCGCTCGTCGTTCGCGGCGTGGCCGCTCTACACGCAGCCCGTCGGATGGCAGGGGGCGACTATCCCCAGGGCGGACGGTCCCTGGATGCTGGGAGCCGCGGTGCTGACGTTTTCGCCTTCCGGTGAGCTCGTGCGACGCGAGGAGGTGGCCGCTCACTCCCAGTGGGTCTCTGCCACATGGTTGAATCTGCAGCAGGACCCGGCGGGCGGGAGCGTACTATTCATCGAGGGGGCCACGATCCAATACCACGACTACTGGTGGAGCGAGGTCGTGCGCTTCGCTGCGTCCGGCGAGTGGCGGAGCCGGGGAGGGGAGGGACTCGACTTCATGGTCGCTGGTGGCGTGACGAACCGCGGAGACGCGCTTGCCTGGTCTTACAGCGCCATCAGGGGCAGGACGTACATGAAGTGGGTCGCACCGGACGGCGCCATCTCCACCTGGGGCGATCTCACATTGAACGATCTCTGCGGGTCGGCGTGCCCTGACCACGACTACTTCCTCCCGCTTCTCGACGGCTCGCTCGTGCTCGTCGAGGACGGCGCCTACACGAGGCGCCTCGCCTACCGGACCTTCGCACTCGACGCCGCACCCGGGTGGCTCGCCTCGCGCGCGGGCTGGACGTTCCGATTCACGCGCGGGAACCGCGGCTATGCAGCACTCGAGCCCGCCGGCCGGAGCGCGGCCGATTGCACTCAGCGCATCGACCTTGTCTCGCCCGGTGGCCGGCTGTGCGGCCGGATCACGCTCCACGAGGAGGGCGAGGGGTGCGTCACGGGCAGCGTGGATCAGGGCTGGGACGGAACCGTGGTGCAGCAGTCCGGCATGGATTCGTGCAACTTCCGCTGGTGGCCCGGCCTGCTTGCCGGTGACTAGCCCTTTCCTCCGACTTAGCGCGGCGGAGGCGAGCGGCGCCGGCGCGCCGGTCACGTGACGCAGTCCTGGTCGGGCCGGCCGCTGCCCACGAACCATGCGAGTAGTACGCGAAGCGCTTCGCACCGTCGAGGTCCTGCGTCACGAGATCGTGCCAGACCACGCGCCCCGGGGTGACCGGGCCTGCCTGCGTCGTGACCGGCGGCAGCGCCGGACCCGTCGCGCAAGATCCGAGGAGGGCCGCGGCGACGGCGGCGGTGAGGTGAGCGCGCTTCACGAACAGTCCTCCTGACGAACGGGTGGCGTCGTCCGAAAGCTCGCCCTCCCGCAGAGGGGCTGGATCCGGTGGAGCGCCTGCGCTGTCTAGGGCGGGGACGGAACCCGGCGGGGCCGGAGCTGCGGTCACGCGACGGGGGGCGCGCGATCCCGTCGCCCGCGCAAGCGCATCCGGGCCCCGCGCCGAGGGCTCGCACGCGCGGCTCATGCACGCCCTGCGGCGGCATTGCGCACCACAGCGCGGGGCGTCGCGTGGGTGCGGCCATTCGGAGCCGCCCGCGTGGGTGCGAACGCTCGGAGGAGGAGTGGCTACGATGACGCTCGGGGTGCTCCCGGTGACGAAGTCGCCTGGTGCAACGATCGAGATGCGCCGCGCCGACGACGCGTCGCTGCTCGTTCGTCTCGGTGGAGCCTGGCGTCTCACGAACCGCCTGCCGCGCGTGGACGACGTCGATCGCGAGCTGGACCGCTCGCGCGCCCCGAGCGTCACGATCGATCTTGCCGGCGTCGATGGGTGGGACAGCGCTCTCGTGGTGTTCGTCGGGGCCGTCCTGGACGGCTGTCGCGCCCGCGGCATCCCGGTGGATGCGCGTGGCCTCCCGCCCGAAGTCGGCCGGCTCCTCCAGATCGCGCAGGAGACCGCCGCTCCCATCGAACAAGTGGCGCCGAGGCCGAGCGGCCTCGAGCGCGTGGGCGCGCGCGCCCTGCAGCGGCACGTGCAACTGGGAGATGCGGTCGCGTTCGTAGGCGATACCGCGCTCGGGCTCGGAAGGTTCGGAGGACGACGTGCCCGCTACCGCTCCCAGGACCTCTGGCTCCTCGTCCAGCAGTCCGGCGCCGAGGCGCTTCCCATCGTCACGCTCGTGAACTTCCTCGTGGGCATCATCCTCGCCTTTGTCGGGATCACGCAGCTCCGGTTCTTCGGTGCCGAGGCCTACGTCGCGGACATCGTCGGGATCGCGGTCGTTCGCGACATGGCCGCCCTCATCACCGGGGTCACGCTGGCGGGGCGGAGCGGCGGGGCGTTCGCAGCCCAGATCGCCACGATGAAGGTCACCCAGGAGATCGACGCGCTGCGGACGTTCGGCATCTCGCCGGTGGAGTTCCTGGTGGTTCCCCGCGTTCTCGCCCTCACCGCGATGGCGCCGTTCCTGACGCTCTTCGCGGACGCGACCGGCATCCTCGGCGGCGCCGCGGTCGGCACGACGATGCTCCACCAACCCTTCAGCGGCTACATGCGGCAGACGGCGCTCGCCCTCACCGCGGGCGACGTCGTAGGGGGACTCGTCAAGGGCGCGACCTATGGCCTTCTCATCGCGCTCACCTCCACGCTCCAGGGAATGCAGGCGGAGCGGAGCGCCGCCCGCGTCGGCGACGCGGCGACGCAGGCGGTGGTGACGGGGATAGTCGCGATCATCGCAGCATGTGGTGTCTACCAGTACGTGTTCTTCCTGTTGGGGTGGTGAGCGTGGGAGACGAGGTCATCAGCGTGCGCGGCGTCACGATGGGTTTCGGTGATCGCGTGGTCATCCGCGAGCTCGACTTCGCGGTCCAACGCGGCGAGATCTTCGTCGTGATGGGCCCGAGCGGCTGCGGGAAGACCACGCTGCTTCGCCACCTCCTCGGCCTCCAGGAGCCCGCCGCGGGCGAGGTCCGCTACGGCGACGAGAGCTTCACGAGCGCGCCCCCCGACGTGCGCGAGCGCATCCTCCGGCGCGTCGGCGTCCTGTTCCAGGGGAGCGCCCTCTGGACGTCCATGACGCTCGCCGAGAACGTCGCGCTGCCGCTCGAGCAGTTCACCTCGCTTCCCGCATCGAGCATTCGAGCTGTCGTGCGGCTCAAGCTGTCGCTCGTCGGCCTGGGCGGGTTCGAGGACTACTACCCGTGGGAGCTGTCGGGAGGGATGCAGAAGCGCGCGGGCCTCGCCCGCGCGATCTCGCTCGACCCGGAGATCCTTCTCATCGACGAGCCCTCGGCGAGCCTCGACCCGCCGACCGCACGCCGGCTCGACGCGCTCATCCTGCAGCTCCGCGACGCGCTCGGCACGACCGCCGTCGTCGTCACCCATGACGTCGCGACGATCCTCGGGATCGGGACGCGTGCGCTGTTCCTCGACGGAGAGGCCCAGCGGGCCATCGCGGAGGGGTCGCCATCGGAGCTGCGCGCGCGCGGGCCGGCGCCGGTTCGCGCGTTCTTCGCAGGAAGCGTCGCCGGACCGTGAAGGAGGTTCCATGGCACGGAGGTTCGATCCGAAGATCGTCGGCGCGTTCGTGATCGCGGCCATCGCGCTCGGCGTCGTCGCTGCGGTCTACCTCGGCGCCGGTCGCGTCCTCCAGCACCGGGTGCGGTTCGTGGTGGTCTTCTCCCAGGACCTCGCGGGGCTGGAGGTGGACGCGCCGGTGAAGTTCCGCGGCGTCCCCGTCGGACGCGTCGTGAGCATCCATCTCTCGATCGGGTCCGCGACGGAGCCTCTACGCGAGCTGCGCATGCCAGTCGTGATCGAGCTCAACCAGACGCGGATTCGAGAAATGGGCGGGGAGATCGACCTCTCGGATCAGCGCGCGGTGCGCACGCTGGTCGACCACGGGCTCCGCGCGCGGCTCGCTCTCGAGAGCTTCCTCTCGAACCGCCGCTACGTGGACCTCGACATCTTGCCCGAAGCGCCACCGGCGCGGCCGTCACCAGTCCCGCTCCCTTACCCGGAGATCCCGGTTTACGCGGAGCCCGGCTGGGCCGCGCTCGAGGCGGACGCCTCCAAGCTCCTCACGAAGCTCCAGGCGCTGGATTTCGATGGGCTCGTCGGCGACCTGCGCCGGGCTGCGCGCTCGTTCGAGCGTGCCGCCGGCGGTGTCGACGCCGCCGCCGCGGCGCTGCCGAGCACGCTTCGCGCGGCGGACGCCGCGATCGCCTCCGTGGGGAACGCGGCGCGTGCGATCGAGGCCGGCGTGGCGCCGCTCACCGCGGACACGCGCGCCGCGGTCGTCCAGCTTCGCACGACCCTCGAGAGCGCAGAGGCCGCCATCGGGCACGTGGACGAGCTCGTCGATCCCGCGTCGCCGCTCGCGTGGCAGCTCACGAAGACGCTCGCCGAGCTTCAGAGCACCAGCCGCACGCTGCGCCACCTCGCGGAGGAGCTCGAACGAGACCCGAGCGCGCTCGTCCGGGGCCGCGCGGAGGACCGGCGATGAGGCCGGCGGTCGCGCTCGCGGCGGCTCTGGCGCTGGTCGCCGGATGCCTGACGCTGGAGCCGCGACCCGACCGGACTCGTTACTTCGTCCTCGAGGCCGAGCCGAGCTCATCGGAGCCGACCCGCCCGGCAGTGCCGGTGCTCGGGGTCGGTCCGGTGCGGCTGCCCGCATACCTCGACCGGCCGGAGATCGTGACGCGCGCCGGCCCGGGGCGCGTCGAGGTGGCGAGCGCCGATCGCTGGGCTGCGCCGCTCGACGTCCTCTTCACGAGCGTGCTCGCCGAGGACCTTCGCGCGGCCGTCCCTGCGCGCGAGGTGCTCGAGTGGCCCTGGCCAGTCGCCGCCTCGCCGGAGTGGTCGGTCTCCGTCGACGTGCTGCGGTTCGATGGCGAGCCGGACGGGAGCGCGGTCCTCGAGGCGCGATGGATCGTGCGCAGGGGCGGCACTCTGGCTAACCAGGGGGTCACGACCGCGCGCGAGCGTGGCGCAGCGCCCGAGGTCGCTGCCACGGTTGCGGCGCTGAGCAGGGCGATCGGAGCGCTGGCCCGCGACATCGCCGCGGCCCTGGACGCGAGCAGGGGAGAGCGCCGCGCGACGACGCCGTGACGGAGGAGCGTGTCCAAACGCCCGGTGCCCAGTTCTTCGGCACCCCGCACGATCGCCAGGCAGAGCGCTGCCCTGTTCTGCGGCAGCGCGCCCGAATCTTCGGCAGCGTTCGGCAAATCGCTTCGTTGTCGGGCAGCGCGGGTTGCGATCGGCGCCGCCCATCCGGCATCGTGGCGCGCCCAAACGGAACATTTGCCCCGAGACGGAGCAGCAGCCTGCCCGCAACGCGGGCTCCTGCGCCGCGCCAGGAGGAGACGATGAAGTTCGTGATCGCGATCGTGAAGCCGAACCGTGTGGACGACGTCCGCGAGGCGCTCTCCACCGTGGGCGTGAGAGGCATGACCGTCACGGACGCGAAGGGGTACGGCCGCCAGAAGGGCCACACGGAGATCTACCGGGGCGCGGAGTACAAGATCGACTTCACGCCGAAGGCGAAGATCGAGGTCGCGGTGGACGACGCGCAGCTGACGCTCGTCATCGAGGCGATCCGGCGCAGCGCCAGCACCGGGAAGATCGGGGACGGGAAGATCTTCGTTCTCGAGCTGCTCGAGACCATGCGGATCCGGACCGGCGAGACCGGGTCCGACGCGCTCTGATCGCGAGGCTCCGATGACCACCGCGCTCGACACCGGCAACACCGCCTGGGTCCTGACCTCCACCGGGCTCGTCCTCTTCATGACGCTCCCCGGGCTCGCCCTCTTCTACGGCGGGCTCGTCCGAACGAAGAACGTCCTCTCCGTCCTGATGCAGTGCTTCTCGATCGCGTCGATCGTCACGGTGCTCTGGGTGGCGGTCGGGTACTCGCTCGCGTTCACTCCCGCGGAGAACCCTGCCGTGAACGCGGTAGTCGGCGGGCTCGGTAAGGCGTTCCTCGCGAACGTCCCGCGCGGCGCGCTCACCGGCTCCATCCCCGAGACCGTGTTCGCCATGTTCCAGCTCACCTTCGCGATCATCACGCCCGCGCTCATCATCGGCGCGTTCGCGGAACGCATGCGCTTCGGGGCGATGCTGCTGTTCATGGCACTCTGGTCACTGGTGGTGTACGTGCCCGTCACGCACTGGATGTGGGGCGGCGGGTGGCTCCAGCGGATGGGCGCGCTCGACTTCGCCGGCGGGATCGTCGTTCACGTCACCGCCGGCGTCGCGGGGCTCGTGACCTGCCTCTACCTCGGCGAGCGCAAGGGCTACCCGACGACGCCGATGCCGCCGCACAGCCTCACGCTCTCCGTGGTCGGCGCGGGGATGCTGTGGGTGGGGTGGTTCGGCTTCAACGCCGGTAGTGCGCTCGCCGCGAACGGCGCCGCGGGCATGACCCTGACGGCCACGCAGGTCTCCGCCGCGACCGCGGCGTCGGTCTGGTCGTTCCTCGAGTGGCAGCGCCACGGCAGGGCCAGCGTGCTCGGCATCATCACGGGCGCCGTCGCCGGTCTCGCAACCATCACGCCCGCGTCCGGCTACGTGGGCGTCGGCGGCGCCATGGCGATCGGAGCGGTCGCCGCGGTGGTCTGCTTCTTCAGCGCGACGACGTTCAAGCGGCGGCTCGGATACGACGACTCGCTCGACGCCTTCGGCGTCCACGGTGTGGGCGGCATCCTCGGGTCGATCCTGACGGGCGTGTTCGCCTCCGTCACCCTCGGTGGCACGGAGCAGATCTCCATCGGCCGCCAGGTTGGAGTGCAGCTGCTCGCGTGCGCGGCGACCGCTGCGTGGTCCGGCGGCATGACGTGGGTGCTGATGAAGATCGCGGACGTCGCGCTCGGGGCGCGCGCCGACGAAGAGCAGGAGACGATCGGCCTCGATCTCACGAACCACGAGGAGCGCGGGTACGACCTGACCTGAACCTCGCTGCGCCGCCGCGCTGCAGCACCTGAGCCCTCCGAACTCCGCGCGCCCGGCCGCTGAAGCGGCTCACGTCCGCCGCAGGCCGCCCGCTCCCAGCGACGAGACGGATTCCGTCAGGCCGCTACCGCGGGATCGTCGCCGGTGACGGTCGTTCCGCTACCCGCCGGCGGGGCGTCGCTCGGGGGCGCCGAGCCCCAGGCGATCGGCCGTCGCAGGGCCCAGTTCATCATCCCCGCGACGCGCCAGAAAGCCGTGAGCTGCCGGTAGCCGAGGTTCTCGATGAGAACCGCGATGAGCAGCGTCGCGAGCTGGCGCGGCCGCTCGTACAGGTGAAACGACATCTCCTCGAGGAGCAGGGCATTCGCGGAGAGGAGTATCCCGATCCCGACCGCCGCCGTGAGGAACGCGGCGAACGAACCCCAGGAGATCACGCCGAGCGCGAAGGCGGTGGCCATCACGAGGTAGCCCGTGACCTCGACGACGGGCCCGATCGCCTCGAAGAAGAGGAGGCTCGGCGCGGTGAGCCAGCCGGCGGCGCCGCCCCTCGGGTGGAAGAGGAGCCGCCAGTTGCCGACCAGCGACTCGAGCAGCCCCCTATGCCAGCGGATCCGCTGCTTCCGAAGCTCCCTCAAGGTGTCGGGGACCTCCGTCCAGCAGATGGGGTCTGGCACGAACGAGATCCGGTATGGGCGGCCGGAGAGCCGATAGAGCCGGTGCAGACGCAGCACGAGCTCCATGTCCTCGCCCACCGTGTCGCTCCGGTACCCGCCGGCCTCGATCACGGCGGTGCGGCGGAAGAGGCCGAACGCGCCCGAGACATTCGGCAGCGCGTTCATGGGTGCCCAGCCGAGCCGTCCGAACAGGAACGCCCGCAGGTACTCCAGCACCTGGACCCGCGCCAGCCACCCGCGGGGCAGCCCGATCTTCTCCACGAATCCGTCGGACACCTCGCACCCGTTCACCACGCGGATGGTCCCGCCGCAGGCGATCGTGGTGGGGTCGTCGAGGAAGGGCCGGACGAGCCGCGCGAGGCTGTCCCGCTGCAGCACCGAATCGGCGTCGACCGCGCAGAAGAGGGGGAACCGCGCCACGTTGATGCCGGCGTTCATCGCGTCCGCCTTGCCGCCGTTGTCCTTGTCGACGACGCGCAGGTTGCGATGACGCAGCGAGCGGTAAACACGGTGCACCTCGCGAGAGGGCACGGATCGCCTGTACGCTTCGGGGAAGCGGACGAGGTCGAACTCGCGCGCGAGGACCTCCATCGTGCCGTCCGTCGAGCCGTCATTCACCACCACGATCTCGAGCTCGGCGTACTCGAGCTGGAGGAGCGAGCGAAGCGCCGCGGCGATGGTGCCCTCCTCGTTGTAGGCGGGGACGATGATGCTCACCGGCGGCTCGAGGCTCGAGAAGGCGCGGGGCAGGAGCTGCCAGGCGCGGGCGTCGGCGTCGCGCTCGATTACGCGCAGCGATACGACGTTCAGGATGATGTACGAGAGGTTGAGGGCGATGAAGTAGCCCAGGAACACCCACTGGACGGTTTGGATCGTCTCGACCAGCGTCACGGGTGCGCCTCCGCCAGGACCTGCCGGACCATGTCGCGTGCGAAGCGGTCGCGGAGGTGGGCCGCGCGCGCGACGATCTCCTCCGGGGCCGCGAAGGGGCCCGCCGCGAGCGCCTGGGCGGCGCGGTAGCGGACCCACCACTCCGGGTCTCGCGTCATCTGCAGGAGGAGCTCGCCATCGGCTGGCTCGCCCACGCGGCCGAGCGCGGCGGCGGCCTGCACGCGCACCGACCAGCGCTCGTGAACGGCCGTGCGCCGGACCGCGGGAAGGAGCGCCGGGCCGCGCACATGCCGGAGCGCCGCCGCGAGGACCTCCGGGTCCCGCTCCGGATCGAGGAGCCACGAGAGGATCTCGTCGACTATGGGTGCGTCGACGAGCGACGCGAGCGGGAGCACGCGCACGAGGATGGGCGCGGGGAGCTCACCGCAGAGCGCGCGGAAGCGCGCGGAGAGGCGGCTGCGGCTCGTCTCCTCGAGGACGCTCGCGAAGAGCGGGATCGGCCAGTCGGTGCGGGTGGCGAGGCGCGGGAGGATGTCGTCCGCCGAGCCGTCGGGATCCAGGTGGACGAGCGCGCGAGCCGCCGCGAGGGAGACGTACGCGCGCGGGTCGTCGAGCCAGCGGAGCACCTCTGCCCGGTCATCCGGGCGGCGGAGATACCCGAGGGTCCGCAGCGCGAGGATGCGCCCCACCGCGTCGGTTCCGCGGATGCGGCGATGCGCGAGCGCATGCGCGCCGACCGTCTCGCCTACCGCTGCGAGATTCGCACGCGGCGCGCCACGGATAGCGTCCAGGAGCTGCAGCCACAGGAGGAGGAAGGCGTCCTCCTCGGCGGACGCGAGCGGAGGGAGCCGGGGCGAGCCTCCGGCGACCACCTCGAAGAGGAGGGGCCGCCACGTGGCAATCACCGCCTCGGCCCGGCGCTTGCGGCGCGCGAGCCGCCGGCGCATCCGGAGCACCTGGAGGACCAGCGCGGCGCTCACCGCGACGCAGAGGAGACCCGTCGCCCAGGCGACGCGGACCACAGGCTCAGAAATGGCGGCGAAGCCCAAGGCGGCCTCCAGTGCGCACGTAGAGATCACCCTGGCGCTGCGCCGACAGCTCCCAGGTGGCAGCCCAACCGCCGCGGAGCGGGTGAGCGCCGACGATGGCCGCGCCGAGAACGTTCGAGCGGAGCAGCCGCCCGTCGCCGATGCTCTCGAGCTCGCGCCCGGCGGCGGCGGAGACGCCGACTCGGCCACCGTTGCCGTAGTAGAGATCGAGGGCCAGCCGTCCGGTGCCGCTCCACGTCCCCGCGAGCCCCACCGTCGCCGTCGTCGCCGCGGCGCGCCAGCGGCCCCAGTAGCGCTCGAGGCCGGCGCTCGCGAACAAGGGTGTCGACCGGGTCACGTCCCGCTCGTATCGCGCCGCCCGCACCCCCACCGATGCAATCCATCCGGGCGCGACCGCGCGCTCGACGCGGAGCCCAGCGGACCAGCGAGGCAGAAACCACCAGGTAGGGCTCGCGGACCCCTCGAGCGCCAGCACGAACCCGCCGACCGGCGCCTGCCCGAAAGCGGCGAACTCGACGTCGTCGCGGTCGAAGCGGGACAGCTCGCGCGTTGCGAAGCCGCCTGCGGCGCCGCGCGCGCCCGTCCAGAGCGCCTCGAGCGCCGTCGCACGCCATCCCGGGCGGTCGCCCGAGAGAGCATCGACCCCATGGCTCAGCTCCACGCTCGCGGCGCGCGCGACGACCGGGAGCGACAGCGCGAGCAAGGCGAGGCCGAGCTTCACGGGGCGTCCTCAACGAGCTTCTTCAGGTTGGCGACGAGAGCTCCCGGGTCGAAGGGCTTGGTGAGGCACGCGTCGACGAGCCGCGCACCGCCCGACGCCGGGGGTGCGGACGAGCGCAGGAGCAGGATGGGCACCGTGCTCCAGCGCGGATCGGCGCGCATCGCCGACGCCACCGCAAGCCCGTCGCAGTACGGGAGCATGTGATCGAGCACGACCGCGTCGGGCGGACGATCGTCGCGGACGTGCTGGAGCGCGGCGCGGCCGTCGCGGAAGATCGACGGCACAAACCCCTCGACGCGCAGCATGAACTCGAGCAGGCCAGCGATGTTCTCGTCGTCCTCGATGACGGTGATGCGGCGCGGTGGCACGCTGGTCCTTTCAGACAGGCCCCTCCCGTCGGAGTGAATCCGATCGGCAGGCGGTCGATACGAGGGCTGGTGCTCGGTCGCCCCTCACGACCGTGCAGCCAACACAGCGAGCAAGGATACCCGGGGCGAGCGGGGGAGAGCATGTCCCGCCGCCGCAGGACTCCACTTCGCCGTGCTCGGCGGCGACCGGCTCGTGCAGGTGGCCGGGGCGGAACCTCGCGGTCTTGCAGCACTCGTTCCGACCTCGAACGATCGGCCGCGCGCGGCCGGGCGGTGACACAATGCGCTCCTCGGTTCGGCTGCCGACGCCGAATCGACCCTGCCACCCGAGGCCGCCCGTGATCCTGCGCACCGCCCTGATCCTCTCCCTCGTCGCCCTCTCCGCCTGCGCCCGCGAGAAGCTCGCCGCCCGCGCGACGCCAGCGCCGACGCCGGCCGCCGCCGCCCGCCGCGGCGTGGACCTCGCGGCGATGGACCCGGCCATCAAGCCGGGCGAGGACTTCTACGGGTACGCGAACGGCGCCTTCATGCGGACGGCGGAGATCCCGCCCGACAGGGCGAGCACCGGCGCATTCCTGCGCGTCTTCGAGACGGTCGAGGCCCGTACCCGCGCGATCGTCGAGGAGGCCGCGCGCGGCGACGCGCCAGCCGGCTCCGACGCACGCAAGATCGGCGACCTCTACTCGAGCTTCATGGACGAGCCCGGCATCGAGGCGAAGGGGCTCGAGCCGCTCCGCCCCACGCTCGCCCGCATCGCGGCGCTCGCCGACGCCCGCGCGCTCGCCGCCGAGCTCGGCGGAACGGTTCGCGCCGACGTCGACATCTTCAACTGCACGGACCTGACGACCTCGCGCCCGCTGGGCGTCTGGATCGAGCAGGACCTCAACGAGCCGTCGCGGAACACCGTCTACCTCGTGCAGGGCGGCCTCGGGCTCCCGGACCGCGACTACTACCTCGACGAGTCGCCGCGGCTCGCCAGCATCCGCGCGCAGTACCGCGCGCACCTCGAGAAGGTCTTCGCGCTCGCCGGGCTCCCGGACCCCGGGCCGCGCGCAGAGCGCGTGCTGGCGTTCGAGACGAAGCTCGCCCTGACCCACGGCTCGCGCGAGGACGCAGGCGACGTGCAGAAGGGCAACCATCCGTGGACGCAGGCCGACCTCGGGCAGCGGGCCCCCGGCATGGACTGGGGTGCCTTCCTGCGCGCGGCCGCGCTCGACGAGCAGCCCCGGTTCATCGCCTGGCAGCCGGCCGCGCTCACCGGGCTCGCCGCGCTCGTGAAGACCGAGCCGCTCGCGACCTGGAAGGACTATCTCACCGCCCGCGCTCTCGACCGCGCCGCGCCCTTCCTGACGAAGGCGTTCGCGGACGAGTCGTTCGCGTTCCATGGCACGGCGCTGACCGGGACGCCGCAGCAGCGCGCCCGCTGGAAGCGCGGGCTCACCGTGGTAGACCGCGCCGTCGGCGAGGCGGTCGGGCGCATCTACGTCCAGCGCCATTTCCCGCCCGAGGCGAAGGCCGAGATCCAGGGGATGGTGCGGAACATCCGCGACGCGTTCGCCCGCCGCATCGACACGCTCGACTGGATGGCGGCGGCGACCAAGGCGCGCGCGAAGGAGAAGCTTGCGGTGCTCGAGGTCGGGATCGGCTACCCGGACCAGTGGATCGATTACGGCGGCCTGGAGATCCTGAAGGGCGACCTCCTCGGCAACGTCGAGCGCGCGGAGCTGTTCGAATACCGTCGCCAGCTCGCGAAGCTCGGCAAGGCACCCGACCGCGCCGAGTGGTGCATGCTCCCGCACACGGTCAACGCGGTGAACCTCCCGGTACGCAACGCGCTCAACTTCCCGGCGGGCTTCATGGAGCCGCCGTTCTACGACCGCGGCGCGACGGCGGCCGTGAAGTACGCCTCGATCGGCTCCACGATCGGCCACGAGATCAGTCACAGCTTCGACGATCAGGGCGCGCTCTTCGACGCGCGCGGCAAGCTCGAGAACTGGTGGACGACTGCCGATCTCGCCCGGTTCGAGGCGGCGGCGCAGAAGCTCGTCGCGCAGTACGGCGCCTACAAGCCGTTCCCGGACGCCGCGGTCAACGGGAAGCTCACGCTGAGCGAGAACATCGCCGACCTGGCCGGCCTCGCCGCCGCGTACGACGCGTGGCGCGTCTCCCTCGGCGGCGCGGCGCCGCCCCGCGTAGGCGCCCTCGACGGCGAGCAGCAGTTCTTCGTCGGGTACGCGCAGACCTGGCAGACGAAGGAGCGCGAGGTCGCGCTCCGGCGGCAGCTCCTCACCGACGGTCACGCCCCGGCCCGGTACCGCGCCCTCGCCGTGCGCAACCTCGACCCGTGGTACGCCGCGTTCGACGTCCAGCCGGGGCAGGCGCTCTACCTCGCGCCCGAAGAGCGCGTGAAGGTGTGGTAGGGCGGCGCGCGCCCCCAGGCGTCGTCAGGGCCGCTGCTCCTCCAGGTCGAGGTCCCGCTCGAGCCGGTGGAACACGTCGTCGTCTATTGCGCCAGCGTTCCGCAGGCGGATGAGCTCGCGCCGCTCCGCGTCGACGCCCTCGAGCCGGAGCCGCTGGAGCCC
>DATIDF010000058.1:0-3682 GCA_035456445.1 Anaeromyxobacter sp. | reverse complement strand
GCTCGCGCACCAGACCATCGACATCCTCGCCATGCTCCGCGAGAAGACGAAGGGCAACCTCACGCAGGAGGAGGAGCAGTTCATGGACCACCTGCTCACCGACCTGCGGCTCCGCTACGTGACGAAGCAGGCGGGGAAGGCGGAGTAGCGGCCCTTCCAGCCGTCCGGTCACACCGTAAGACAGGCACTCGGCGGGCGGCTGTCAGCGGCCGAGCGTTGTCCGTCCCGCTCGGTGGTCACCGCGCCTCGCCTCTACGGTGTGTGATCGGCGGGATCGCTCCCGGGCGCTACACGCCCGCCTGCAGCATCGCCTCGGCGAGCAGCCGGATGAGCTCCCGGCGTACGACGCGGCGGGTGCGGGACAGGGCGTTCGGGTCGCGGCGTGCGTGCGGGCCGGCGTTTCGGCGCGCGGCCTGGACGACCCACGCGATGCGGCGCGCGTCGAGCTTCGGGCTGCGCGACGAGGCGAGGAGGAAGAAGCCGAGGCCGCGCTCCTCGAGGGTCTGCTGGAGGACGCGGCGCGCGCGGGAGACGAGCGTGAGGTCGACGACGTTCGGCACGCGGCGATCTCTAGGATCGATCGCCGAGGTGATCCATTTTTCGCGCACCGTGCCCTAAAACTGGATCTTCCCGGCGAGCCTGGATCGCAGAAATCGCTGGCGTTCAGCGATATCGCGCGCGTAGGGCAGGCTCGCGAGTGGTTCACGACCCGTCACTCGCGCGATCTCGGCGACATTGTAGGGAACGGACGCATCGTCCGTGTCGCACGCACGGTTCAGGACGATCCCGGCGAGGACCAGCCCTCGCGCGGCGAGCGCCTCGACCGTGAGCGCGGTGTGGTTCACCGTGCCGAGCCCGGCGCGCGCGACGACGAGCACCGGCAGGCCGAGCGCGACGGCGAGATCGGCGTAGGTGTGCGTGTCGCTGAGCGGCACGATGAGCCCTCCCGCGCCCTCGACGAGGACCGCCTCGTGGCGGCCGGCGAGCGCACGGACCCGGTCGACGATGGCGCCGAGCGAGACCGTCCGGCCCTCGAGCCGCGCCGCGACGGCGGGCGCGAGCGGCGCCGCGAAGGAGTACGGGCAGAGGACCTCGAGCGGCTCGACGCGGCCGGCCGCCTCGTGGAGCCGCTCGGCGTCGGTCGGCTCCCCCGGCGTGACGCCGGACTGCGCCGGCTTCATCGCGACCGCGTCGACGCCTGCCGCCCGCGCGTTCGCGACGAGCGCGCAGGTGACCTCGGTCTTGCCGACGCCGGTGTCCGTCCCGGTGACGAATAAGCCGCGCATCGTCAGATCCGCGCCGTCACCCGCTCGATGCCCGCGAGCGCGATCGCGGCGAGCTCCCCGAGCTCTCCCTCCGTCATCGCGAGCGGGGGCATGAGCACGACCACGTTCCCGAGCGGCCTGAGGATCGCGCCGAGCTTGCGCGCTTCCTGGGTCACCTGGTGGCCGGCGCGCAGCTCGTAGTCGTACTCCTCCCTCGTCGCGCGATCGCGCACGAGCTCGACGCCCACCATGAGCCCGCGCTGGCGTACCTCGCCGACGTGCGCCATCCTCCGCGCCGGCTCGAGCGCGAGAGAGAGCGCCGCGATCTTCGCGGGCAGCCCCTCGATCACTCTCCCCTCGCGGAGGAGCCGCATCGACGCCGTCGCCGCGGCGCAGGCGAGCGGATTCCCGGCGTAGGTGTGGCCGTGGAAGAAGGTCTTCTTCTCCGCGTATGGGCCGAGGAACGACTCGAACACGCGCTCGGTGGTGACGGTCGCGGCCAGCGGCAGGTAGCCGCCGGTGATCCCCTTCGCCATCGTGAGGATGTCCGGGACGACGCCCTCCTGCTCGACCGCGAACGTGGTGCCGGTGCGGCCGAAGCCGGTCGCCACCTCGTCGCAGACGAGGAGCGCGCCGTGCCGGTCGCAGATCTCGCGCATCCGCCGCACGTACCCGGGCGGCTGGGCGATCATCCCGTCCGCGCCCTGCATCACCGGCTCGAGGACGAGCGCCGCGATCTTCCCCGGGCGCGCGGCGAACAGCTCCTCGACCTCGTCCGCGCACGCCATCGCGCACGACGCCGGCTCCTTCGCGAGCGGGCAGCGGTAGCAGTACGGCTGCGGCGCGTGGTGCACGTCGAACAGGAGCGGCTTGAAGATGCGGTGGAAGAGGTCGATGCCGCCGATGGACACCGAGCCGATGGTGTCGCCGTGGTACCCGCCACGGAGCGCCACGAACTCCGTGCGCGCCGTGTCGCCGCGCAGCTGGTGGTGCTGGAACGCCATCTTGATCGCGATCTCCACCGCGGTCGCGCCGGCGTCGGAGAAGAACACGCGGGTGAGCCCGGCGGGGAGGTGCCGGACGAGCTCCTCGGCGCACTCGATCGAGGCGGTCGAGGCGAGGCCGAGGAGCGTCGAGTGCGCGACGCGGTCGAGCTGGGCGCGGACGGCGTCGTCGATCGCCTTCACGCGGTGGCCGTGGACGTTGCACCAGAGCGAGGAGACGCCGTCGAGGTAGCGGTTGCCGAGCGTGTCCACGAGGTGGACGCCGTCCGCGGCGTCGACGATGAGCGGCTCCTCCGCGAGCCAGTCCTGCATCTGCGTGAACGGGTGCCAGAGGTGGCGGTGATCCGCCTCGCAGAGGTGGCGGTGCCGCGCGGCGCGCGCGGCGGAGGAGGCCGTCGGGTCGGTCATCGGGCGGCGAGGCTATCCTGCGGCCGCGGGCGATGGGAAGCGGCCCCGCGCGCGGGCGTGAGCGGGCTACCGCTCGGTCGCCGCGGGCCGGCGCGCCTGGACGCGCGGCGCGACCACGGCGCGCTCCACGTCCGGCCACATCGCGTCCGCCCAGAGCTCGTACCCCGTCGACGACGGGTGAAAGCCATCGCTCGCGAACAGCTCGCCGGGCCGATCGCGGAAGGCCCGCCGGCTCCTGCCGTACACGTCGGACAGGACGAACCCGTGGCGCTCGGCGACGCGCGCGATCGTGGCGTTGTACGCCTCGATTCGCCGTCCGAGCGAGGGGGGCGCGCCGACGCCGGCGGGGGAGAACGTGAGATCCGGGATCGTCTGCAGGACGACCGTCGCCTTCGTGCGCCGCACGAGGTCGGCGACGATCTCGAGGTCGCGGGAGAACTCGGCGAGCTTGCGCCCCTGCATGAGGTCATTGATGCCGATGCCGATCGTGACGAGCGCCGGACGCTTCGCCATCACCTTCGGCAGCTGATCGCGCCTGAGGTCGGCGATCGTCGCGCCCGAGGCCGCCACTACGTCGAGCTTCACCGGGACGCCGCTCGCCTCGAGCCGGCGCGCGAGCCGCTGCGGGTAGCCGCCGCCGACGCCTCCGCCCACGCCCACCGCGGTCGAATCGCCCATCGCGAGGTAGGAGATCGGCGCGCCGCGCGCCGGCGCGGGCTGCGCCCAGGCGGCAGCCGCGAAGCCGAGGAGCGCGGCGACCAGCGCGCCGCGGGCAGGGTGCGAGATCACGGCGACGAGGTCAGCCACGGCGGCCGCGTCGGCCGGGACCGTCGCCGGGGGCGCGTCTCTTCGGGGACTGACGGATCGGCCGCATCCCCGGCCCGAGCCGCTCGCCCGGTCGGAGCCGCCCGAGCTTCCGGAGCGCCTTCTCGATGAGCGGCCGGTTCGCCGGATCGCCCCAGCGGAGCAGCGCCTTCTGCATGCGCTTCTCCTCCATGTCGCGCG
>DATIDF010000057.1:0-8077 GCA_035456445.1 Anaeromyxobacter sp. | reverse complement strand
GATGATGCCCTTGCGCTGGGTCTTCGCGTGGTTCATGGGTTCACGAGCGGCGGACAATACCGCGCCGGCGCGCCTCCCATCCAGGCGCGTGCTTCACCGCCGGCGTCCGGCGCGGCACGATCCGCCATGTGCGCCTCGGGGGCAGCCTGGGTCTGGTAAAACCGGGGCCTCATGACGTCTCTCTCGGTCCTCGTCCCCGTCTACAACGAGCAGCACCTCGTCACGACTTCCCTCGCGCGGCTCCAGGTCCTCGAGACCTCGCCGTACCTCGAGCGCGTGCAGGTCATCGTCGTGAACGACTGCTCCAAGGACGGCACCGCCGGGGTGCTGAAGGGGTTCGCCGGGGAGCGCGGGATCGCGTGGCAGGAGGATGGGCCGCTCCACGAGGGCGTGCGGCTCCGCGGCCACGGGCGGACGGGCAAGATCGAGTGGGTCTTCCTCGAGCACGTCGCCAACGGCGGCAAGGGCATGGCGATCCGCACCGCCCTCGCCGAGGCCGACGGCGAGATCTCGGTCATCCACGACGCCGACCTCGAGTACCACCCGAAGGACCTGCTCCGCATCGTGAAGGTCTTCGTGGAGGAGCAGGCCGACGCGGTGTTCGGCTCGCGCTTCGCGGGCGGCGAGGCGCGGCGGGCGCTGCTCTTCCGGCACGAGCTCGGCAACCGCCTGCTCACGTTCCTCACCAACTGGGTGACGAACGTGAACCTGACGGACATGGAGACCTGCTACAAGGCCGTCCGCACCGACCTCCTCAAGTCGATCCCGCTGCGCTCCAACGACTTCCGCATGGAGCCCGAGCTCACCATCAAGCTCGCGAAGCGCGAGGCGCGCATCTTCGAGGTCCCCATCAGCTACTCGGGGCGCACCTACCAGGAAGGCAAGAAGATCAACTGGCGCGACGGACTCAAGGCGCTCTGGGCGATCCTGCGCTTCTGGTTCACCGACGAGATCTACGCCCAGGACGCCCACGGCTCCCAGATCTTGTCGCGCCTCGCGCGCGCGCCGCGCTTCAACGCCTGGATGGCCGACACCATCCGTCCGTTCTGCGGCCAGAAGGTCCTCGAGATCGGGAGCGGCACCGGCAACCTCACGCGCCGGCTCATCCCGCGCGGCGTCTACGTCGCGTCCGACATCAACCCGCTCTACCTCCAGTCGCTCCGCAGCCTCACCGCCGACCGGCCGTACCTCGACGTCACGCTCACCGACGTCACCGAGGGCCACTCGTTCCCGAAGATCGAGGGCGGGTTCGACACGGTGGTGTGCCTCAACGTCATCGAGCACGTGGACGACGACAAGGGCGCGCTCGAGAACGTGCGCGCGGTGCTCTCGGAGAAGGGCCGCGCCATCATCCTCGTGCCGCAAGGGCCGGAGCTCTTCGGCACGCTCGACGAGATCCTCGGGCACAAGCGGCGCTACACCGAGGCGACGCTCCGGGTGCTCGCGGTGGAGAGCGGGTTCGAGGTGAAGGAGGTGCTGCGCTTCAACCGTGTCGGCACCGCGGCGTGGTGGCTCAACGGCAAGCTCCTCAGGCGCCACTCGTTCGGGCTCCTGCAGATCGTGGCGCTCAACGTGCTCACGCCGATCTTCCGGCTCGTGGATCGGGCGCTCCCAGTGCCGCCGCTGTCGCTCATCGCGGTGCTCGAGCCGGTCGGCGCCAGCGGTTCCCGGCCGGAGTACCCCAAGGAGGCGCTCGAGCCGGTGCCGCCGTCGCTCGGGGTGGGGTGAAGACGCCGAGCGTTTGAATGGGACCCGAGCCCGAGTCCGAGCCCGGTGTTCGGGCACGGGCGCGGGGCGGGCTCGTTCACGGGGCCCAGCCAACCGAGCTGCTTCGAGTCCCTCTACCGGTTCGCCCCCGGCGCGGTCGGGTACGGCATGCTCGCGCCGCGCAGCCCGTTCTGCGAGGTCTGCCGGAGGAACGCGCCGACGCTGCGGTAGCTGTGGAGCTTGTTCGCGTGCGCGACCACCTCCACGTCGGCCCCGTCGAGCAGCGCGCGCGCCACGATCGCCTCGCCGAGATCGCCCACCGCGCGCAGCTCGCCGCCGCAGTAGGGGCACGTCTCCGCGGACTCGGCGTTCGAGCCGATCGCGACGCAGTTGTCGCACCGCCAGCCGGTCCCGTCGAAGCACTCCTCGATGACGAGCTTGTGCACGCGCCCCTGGTTCAGGGCCTCGACGACGTCGGTCGGGCCGAGCACGCCGAGGCCGCCGCGCAGCGCGTGCCCCACGACCTGATCGATCGCGTGGTGCTCGTCCTCCTTCTCGCGCTCGGCGATCGCCTTCGCGGCGCCCTGCACGACGCCGTCGCGCCGCGCCCCGTCGGCGGACTCCCAGCCGCGCGGCCGCGGCAGCCGCGCGATGACGCGCTCGCGCAGCCGCTCCGGCAGCTCGCGCTCGAAGGCGGCGACCGTCTCGGAGGGGCCGACGAGCACGACGAAGCAGTGCGGGTTCTGGTCGTAGAACGCGGTCACCTCCGCGGCGGCGGTCCGCAGGTTCTTCTGGACGAAGTTATCGTAGCGGCGGTCGTCCTTGTCCTGCCGCTCGTACTGGCCCCGGGAGTGGCCGCTCGTCCCGGCGTTGAACGTGTCGCGATCGCGGCGCGGGACGAAGCCGCGCAGGTTCGCCTCGATGGCGAGGTCGCCGAGCGACACGTGGTAGATGTCCGCCCCCGTCGCGCTCGGCGCGACCACGATCGCGGGCGCGAAGTCGTCCTGCAGCCGCGCGAGCTGGGTGAGGTGCGGGATGGCGTCGGTGGTGAGCTCGTTCGGGAGCGAGCGCTTGAAGAAGATCGGCCGCCACAGGCCGAGGCTCTCGTTCGCGAACAGCGCGAGGCCGTTCTTGTCCGACTCGTACTCCTGCGCGAGCAGGCCCGACACGTGATCGTGGATCCGCTTGAGCGTACGCTCGAGGCCCTCTCGTCCCGGGGTTCCCGGCCGGTAATGCGCCAGCGTCTGCCGAATGCGCTCCTGCACGAACAGCCGCACGCGTTCGCGCTGCTGCTCGTCCTTCCAACGGATGTCCAGGTACAGGCTGACGATGGGCTCGCTGCCGCTGCGAAGGCGGGCGAGCTCGGAGAGCGTTCCGTCGAGCTCGGTCATTCGGTTCCTCCTTGTTCCTACACCTTGGACATGACCGCTCCTGCGGCGCGGGTCGAGGACACGCGCGGGCCGCTCGTTGCTCCCGCGCGCCGGACGGGTTAGATGGCGGCCGTGGCCCTGCTCGACGCCCTGCGTGCGCTCACCTCTTTCGCCCCGCCGACGACGCTCCCCGAAGCGGACCTCGCCGTGCTGGGCGACGTGCTCGAGGCCCACGGCCTCGCCCCACTCGCCTCGTACCAGCTCGAGACGACGCGCGTCGGGGCGGGCGTGCCGCTGGCGTTCCGCGAGCGCTTGCTCACCAGCTACCAGGGGGTCGTGAACGACAACGTGCTGAAGCTCGTCACGCTGCGCGGGGTCCTGCGCACCGCGCCGGACGTGCCGGTGGTGCTGCTCGACGCGGCCGCCTACGTGGACTGGCTCTACCCGCACATGGCATTCCGTCCGGTCGGAGACCTGCGCGTCGCGATCCGGCCCGCGGACCGGGCCAGGTTGCTCGAGGCCGCCGGCGGGCTCTCCGTCGAGCGGACGGAGCACGACGGGCGCACGGTCGTCCTCACCGACGGGCGGATCACCATCACCGTGCAGGACGCCCTCTGGGCGGGAGGCCCGGCGGAGGGGCCGCTCTTCGAGCGCGGACGGCCGTACCGTGCGTTCGGACCGGAGGCCATGCGCCCGTCGCCCGAGGAGGCGCTCCTCGGGACCGTCGCCGGGCAGGCGGGCATGGGGCTTTTCGCGCCGCTCGTCACGTTCGTCGACCTGCGCGAGCTCCTGGGGCTCGAGCTCGACGCGGACCACGTGCTGGGGCGCGCCGAGGCGCTCGGGCTCTCTCGCGCGCTCTACGGCGCGGGCGCGCTCGTCTCGCATTTCTTTCCGGAGGTCGCCGATGCCGCCGCACGCTTGCGGCCGGCGCTCGGGCGCGCGGAGCGCATCGCGGTCGACCGGGTGGTCGAGGCGGGGAAGGATCCCGCCCGGCTGCGACACCTGCGCGGCACCGACACCGCTGCGAGGCTCGTCGTCGCGCCGTAGCGGGCCGAGAAGCGTGCTTCGCCTCCGCGCCGCTGACGCGGCGCTACGCTCAGCACGAACGGAAGTGGGGCGTCAGCGGTCGAAAGGACGCGTCCCCGCGTGTTACCCTCCGGCGCCATTTTTCGCCTCGGGGAGTGCACATGCGGATCGCCGTCGTCGGCACGGGTTACGTCGGCCTCGTCACTGGCACCTGCTTCGCGGAGACCGGCCACACGGTCGCCTGCCTGGACGTGGACGCGCGCAAGATCGAGACGCTGCGCGCGGGCGGGATCCCGATCTACGAGCCCGGCCTCGAGGAGCTCGTCCGCCGCAACGTGAAGGAGCGGCGGCTGTCGTTCACGACCTCCTACGCCGAGGCGCTCCAGGGCGCGGAGATCGCGTTCATCGCGGTGGGCACGCCGCCCGGCGAGAACGGGGAGGCGGACCTCCAGTACGTGCTCGCCGCCGCCGAGCAGATCGGGCGCCACCTCACGCGCGACTGCGTGGTGGTGGACAAGAGCACCGTGCCGGTGGGGAGCGCCGAGAAGGTGGCGGAGGCGCTGCGCCGCGTGGCGGCGCATCCGTTCGACGTGGTCTCGAACCCCGAGTTCCTCAAGGAGGGGGCCGCGATCGAGGACTTCATGCGGCCTGACCGCGTGGTCGTGGGCGTCGCCTCCGAGCGCGCGCGCGCGGTGATGACCGAGCTGTACGCGCCGTTCGTCCGCGCCGAGCAGCCGCTGCTCTTCATGGACCTCCGCTCGGCGGAGCTCACGAAGTACGCGGCGAACGCGATGCTCGCGACGCGCATCTCGTTCATGAACGAGATGGCCGCGCTGTGCGAGCGGCTGGGCGCCGACGTGGACCAGGTCCGCCGCGGCATCGGCTCCGACCGGCGCATCGGCCACCCGTTCCTGTTCCCCGGCGTCGGGTTCGGCGGCTCCTGCTTCCCGAAGGACGTGCGCGCGGTCATGACCATGGCGCGCCACGTCGGCCTCGACTTCGACCTGCTCCGCTCGGTGGAGCGCGTGAACGAGCGCCAGAAGCGCTGGCTCGTCGAGAAGGCCACGAAGCACTTCGGCTCGCTCGCCGGCAAGACCATCGCGGTGTGGGGGCTCGCGTTCAAGCCGAAGACCGACGACATGCGCGAGGCGCCGGCGATCACCGTGGTCGAGGGGCTCCTCGGCGGCGGCGCGAAGGTCCGCGCCTTCGACCCGGTCGCGACCGAGGTGGCGGCGAGGCTCTTCGATGGGCGCAGCGTGGTCTACGCCGACGGTCCGTACGCGGCGGCGGAGGGCGCCGACGCGCTCATGCTCGTCACCGAGTGGAACGAGTTCCGCCAGCCCGACCTCGCGCGCCTCAGGGCCATCATGCGCGCGCCGGTGGTGCTCGACGGCCGGAACGTGTGGGACGCCGCGAAGACGCGGGCGGCGGGGTTCACGTACTACGGGGTGGGGCGGAACGCGGCCGAGCTGGGCTGAGCCGGGCCGCGACGCGCCCGGACGCCGCGCGCCCAGCTAGACCCGCGGGTTCTTCCCCTTCGACAGCACCAGCACGACCCCGGCGACCTCCTCGAGCACGTACTCGAGGCGCCGGGCGACGTCGAGCTCCTCGAGGACCTTCTGCCGCGACTCGGGGTCCGAGACGACGGCGGCGCCGACCAGGTCGACGATCGACGAAGGGTCGGTCATCTGCGCGACGGCCTCGGCGAGCTGGGGCGCGCCGGACCCCGTCGGCAGCCGGGTGGAGAGCTCGTACACGAGCTGGCGGAGCGCCTCGAGCTGCGGGGCGAGCGCGCGGGGACCGCCGGCGGGCCAGACCTCCTCGAGGATCTCCGCCTTCCACTCGCGGTACATCCGGTCGACCGGCAGCTCCTCCACGAGCCGCACGCGGGCGAGGCCGCGCACGATGATGTCGTAGCGGCCGTCGGGGTATTCCTGCTCGGCCTCGATCAGCCCGGCGCCGCAGATGGGCTTGAGCCGCGGCCGGAGCTGCTGCGCGTCGGCCTTGGTGTAGAGCGCGGGGACCGCGACGACGCGATCCCCACGCAGCGCCTCTCGCACGAGCGCCTTGTAGCGTGGCTCGAAGATGTGAAACGGCGTGGGCGTCCCCGGGAGGACGGCCACGCCGTGAAGCGGGAACACCTTGAGGGCGGCGCCGCACGCTCTGGCGAGCGCCGCCCAGGATCCCGGCGGAGCGATGGGCTCCGCCATGGCTAATGAGCCGGGCTCGCGCTGGTCTCGCCCGCCGCCTTCACGCCCGCCTGGATGCGCATCCCGTAGAACGAGCGGTGGACGAAGAAGAGCGCGACGGCGAGGAACACCGCCGCGAGCGACACGCGCGTGCCGAGCTCCATCTTGATCGCGAGCTCGACGGCGAGCAGGCCGAAGAGCGTCGTGAACTTGATGATCGGGTTCATGGCGACGGACGAGGTGTCCTTGAACGGATCGCCGACGGTGTCGCCGACCACGGTCGCGTCGTGCAGCGCGGTGCCCTTCGCCTTGAGCTCCACCTCGACGACCTTCTTCGCGTTGTCCCAGGCGCCGCCGGCGTTCGCCATGAAGATCGCCTGGAAGAGGCCGAAGATCGCGATCGAGATGAGGTAGCCGATGAAGAAGAACTCGTCGGCGAACGAGAAGGACAGGGTCGCGAAGAACACGACGAGGAAGATGTTGAACATGCCCTTCTGCGCGTAGACCGTGCAGATCTCGACGACCTTCTTCGAGTCCTCGACGGAGGCCTTCTCGACGCCCTCGAGCTTGATGTTGGCCTTGATGAACTCGACCGCGCGGTACGCGCCGGTGGAGACGGCCTGGGTGGAGGCGCCGGTGAACCAGTAGATGATGCTGCCGCCCATGATGAGCCCGAGGAGGAAGAGCGGGTTCAGGATGGAGAGCTTCTGGAGGTTCTCGGTGAGGCCGCTCGTGAGCGCCACGATGATCGAGAAGATCATGGTGGTGGCGCCGACGACGGCGGTGCCGATGAGCACCGGCTTCGCGGTCGCCTTGAACGTGTTGCCGGCGCCGTCGTTCTCCTCGAGGAAGTGCTTCGCCTTGTCGAAGTTGAGGTCGAAGCCGAAGTCCTTCTTCACCTCGGCCTTCACGTTGGGCACGTTCTCGATGAGCGAGAGCTCGTAGACGGACTGGGCGTTGTCGGTCACCGGGCCGTAGGAGTCGACCGCGATCGTCACCGGGCCCATGCCGAGGAAGCCGAACGCGATGAGGCCGAACGCGAACACCGCCGGGGCCATCATGAGACCACCGTTCGCGACGTCGAAGCCCGCGCTGGTGGAGACGCCCCAGCCCGCCGCCATGAGGGCGATGATGACGAGGCCCATCCAGAAGGCGGAGAAGTTGCCGGCGGTGAGGCCGGCGAGGACGTTCAGCGACGCGCCGCCCTCGCGGGAGGCCGTGACGACCTCCCTCACGTGGCCGGAGGAGGTGGAGGTGAAGACCTTCACGATCTCGGGGATGATCGCGCCGGCGAGCGTGCCGCAGGTGATGATGGTCGAGAGCTTCCACCACATCGTCCCGTCGCCGAGGTCCGGGATGAGCAGGTAGCTGACGAGGTAGGTGAGGCCGACCGAGACGATCGAGGTGAGCCACACGAGCGAGGTGAGCGGCGCCTCGAAGTTCATCGTGGCGGCACCGGCGTAGCGGCTCTTCGCGACGGCCTCGTTGATCCAGTAGGAGGCGACCGACGCGATGACCATCATGATGCGCATCGCGAAGATCCAGACGAGCAGCTTCACCTGCACGCTCGGGTCCGAGATGGCGAGCAGGATGAACGTGATGAGCGCGACGCCGGTCACGCCGTAGGTCTCGAAGCCGTCCGCGGAGGGGCCGACCGAGTCGCCCGCGTTGTCGCCGGTGCAGTCGGCGATGACGCCGGGGTTGCGCGCGTCGTCCTCCTTGATCTTGAAGACGATCTTCATGAGGTCCGAGCCGATGTCGGCGATCTTCGTGAAGATGCCGCCG
>DATIDF010000056.1:0-2035 GCA_035456445.1 Anaeromyxobacter sp. | reverse complement strand
CGCCGCGGGCGAGCGTCCGCTGGGTGGCGGGATCGAGCTCGGAACCGAACTGGGCGAACGCCTCGAGCTCGCGGTACTGCGCCAGGTCGAGCTTCAGGCGCCCGGCCACCTTGCGCATCGCGCGCACCTGCGCGTTGCCGCCCACCCGGGAGACGTCTTCTATCTGCACTCGCGCCTGCTCGAGCGCGCGTGCAAGCTCGCCGACGAGCTCGGCGCCGGCTCGCTGACCGCGCTGCCCGTGATCGAGACGCAGGCCGGCGACGTCTCCGCCTACATCCCGACCAACGTCATCTCGATCACGGACGGGCAGATCTTCCTCGAGTCCGACCTCTTCTACTCGGGCGTGCGCCCGGCGATCAACGTGGGCATCTCGGTGAGCCGCGTGGGCGGGAACGCGCAGACGAAGGCGATGAAGAAGGTCGCCGGCCGGCTGCGCCTCGACCTCGCCCAGTACCGCGAGCTGGAGGCATTCGCGCAGTTCGGCTCGGAGCTCGACCCGCAGACCCAGCGCTCGCTCGCCCGCGGCGAGCGGATGGTGGCGACGCTCAACCAGCCGCAGTACCGGCCGTGGCCGCTCGAGGAGCAGGTGGTGGCCATCTTCGCGGGCATCCAGGGCCTCCTCGACGACATCCCGCCGGACCAGGTTCCGCGCTTCCAGGAGGAGCTGCGGGAGTACCTGCGCACGGAGGGCACGGTCTACGCGGGCATCCGCGAAACCGGTGACCTTCCGGACGACGCGCAGGCCGCCGCCAGGGAGCAGATCGAGGAGTTCAAGCAGAACTTCGCAGTCCACGAGGAGGCGAGGCTGGCGGGCGTGCCCGCCTGACCCACGCATGGCCACCGTCCAGGACATCAAGCGGCGGCTCCGCTCCGTCCGCAACACCCGCAAGATCACCAAGGCGATGGAGCTCGTCGCCGCCGCGAAGCTGCGCCGGGCCGAGACCCGCATCGCAGCCTTGCGCCCGTACGCCGAGCGCATGCGCGAGCTGATGATCGGGACGGCGCGCGCGACCCCGGCCCGCGGCTTCCCGCTCCTCGAGGCCCGGGAGTCGGTTCAGTCCGTGGCGATCCTGCCGCTCACCGGCGACCGCGGCCTCGCCGGCGCGTTCAACGCGCAGATCGTCCGCCGCGCGCTCCAGCTCGAGCGGGAGCTACGGGCGGAGGGCGCCGACGTGCGCTGGGTCGTGGTCGGCAAGAAGGGCCGCTCCACGCTCAGGTTCCGGCGCTACGCGATCGAGCAGGCGTGGGTGGACTTCACCGACCGCCCCGTCTACGCCGACGCCGTCGCCATCTCGAAGGCGCTCGCCGACCTCTTCGTGGAGCGCGAGGTCGACCGCGTCGTCATGGTCTACAACCACTACGTCTCGCCGCTGACGCAGACGGTCTCGGTGGAGGACGTCCTCCCGATCCCGCGGACGCTGCTCGAGGAGGAGGAGAAGAGCGCCTACGAGATCGCGCTCGAGGGCGACTTCATCTACGAGCCGGAGCCCGAGGAGATTCTCGGCCGCCTGCTTCCGACGTACCTCGAGACGACGGTCTACCGGGCGCTCCTCGAGTCGGCGGCCTCCGAGCACGGCGCGCGCATGACGGCCATGCGGAACGCCTCGAAGAACGCCGGCGAGTTGATCGACCGGCTGACGCTCGACATGAACCGCGCGCGCCAGTCGGAGATCACGCAGGAGATCCTCGAGGTCGTCGCAGGCGCGGACGCACTGACGCAGTGACCGGCTAACGCGTGCGGCACCGCGCGCGTCTCACCAGGTGATGCGCGCGCTCGCCGTCCTGCTCGCCGTCGCTGCGGTCGTGGCGCTCGCGGCCGTCGCCGGCGTGCTCGGCGACGGGACGGAGGACGCCGAGGCGGCGCCCTGGACCTTCGGCGAGTCGATGTCGCAGCGGCGGAGCTACGTCGCCGCGGAGGCCATTGACGGGGCGGTCTACGCGGCCGGCGGGATGGTGGGGGAGACGGGCCGCCCGCTCGACCTCCTCGCCCGCTACGACCCCGAGGCCGACGCCTGGGAGACGCTCCGGCGGATGC
>DATIDF010000055.1:0-4240 GCA_035456445.1 Anaeromyxobacter sp. | reverse complement strand
CGAGTGGTGGTAGCCGTTCGCGGCCTTGGTCGCGTACTTCCCCGCGGCGCCGGCCGGCGTGTGGCAGTCGTTGCAGGTCGCCACGCCGTGGTGCGAGGAGCTCTGCCAGGCGTCGTAGTGGCCGGACATCACGTGGCAGTTCGCGCACGTCGCCGGATCGTTGCCGAGGTACGAGGTGCCCTTCGCGTAGGCGAAGGCGTACCCGCCGATCCCCACCGCGAGCCCGGCGAGGGCTGCGACGAGGATGACCGGTACGGTGAGGAGCTTTCCTGTGCGCATGAGGGGGCCTCGGGAGATGAGATGGCCCCTCGCTTCGCAAGCCATGCGCCAGCGCCGGCCGCCCCCCGGCGAGGCGAACCGCGCGACTTCACTGTCCGCGCGCGGGCGCGCAGCGGTCGCTTCGGATGCTCGCCCGCGCGCTTCGGATGCGGACATCCGAAGCGGCGCGCGCGCGAGCCCGATCGGCGGGGAGGGCGCAGCCGGAGCGGCCCGAGCGCTGCGGCGGGGTGGCCTAGGGTGCGCCCTTCGGGGGGCTCGGGCTCGCGGAGCCGGTCGCCTGGTTCGGTCCGGGCTGCGCGGTGGGGATCGAGACGATCGCGACGTCCGGCTGGAACGAGGGATCGCGCAGCGCGAGCTGGCCCTGGCGCGCGTAGTTGATCGAGTCGCCGAGGATCCGCAGCGCCTCCTGCGGCGCGTGGAAGCCCGTGGAGTTCTCCGCCTCGACGAAGTCGAGGAAGAACTGCGCGCGCCGCTGAAGGTAGCGGGCGGGCTCGAGCTCCCGGTCGCCCCTCCCCGCCGCCTTCGCCTTCTCGAGGTCCGCGACGAGGGCGACGAGCACGTCCATCGCGGTGTTCCGGAGCTTGAAGAACCGGTCCTGCTCCGCCTCGACGCGCCGCTTCAGCTCGTCCGGCGCCTGGCCCGCGTGGCACCTCCGGCAGGACGCCTCGATCTTGAGGAGCGGGCTGTTCACCTGGTGATCGGTGATGGTCTCGCCCTTGTAGGAGATCTCCGGCATGTGGCAGTCGACGCAGGTCACGCCCGAGCGGCCGTGGATCCCCTGGTTCCACAGCTCGAACTCGGGGTGCTGCGCCTTGAGCGCCGGCGCGCCGGAGAGCTTGTGCACCCAGTCCTTGAACTGGATCTCGTCGTAGTACGCGACGATGTCGTCGACCCGGAGCCCCTTCGACCACGGGTAGGTGAGCTGCTTGTCCGTGCCCTTGAAGTAGTACTCGACGTGGCACTGCCCGCAGACGAACGCGCGCATCTCCTTCTGCGACGCCTGGCGGTTCACGTCGTAGTCCTTCACGCCCTGCGACGCCTTCCACTCCCGCATGCCGACGATGAAGCCGGGGCGCGTGACGCGCAGGCTCATCGTCTTCGGGTCGTGGCAGTCGATGCAGGCGACGGGGTGCTCGACGAGCTTGCGCGCCTCCGGGTAGGGCATCGCGTTCATCTTGCGGAAGCCCTCCATCGGATCGCCGCCGCCGAGCTTGCGGTACGGTCCGACCACCGAGGCGTGGCACTGCATGCACGCGCCGGGCTGCTTCACCACCGCCTGGCGCCTCGTGAACGTCTGGTCGTCGAGCATGTACGCGTGGCCGCGCTCCTCGCGGAAGTCGACCGAGAACGCGTACCCGCTCCACATGGTGACGAGGCGCGGGTCCTCGGCCAGCTTCGACTGCGAGACGATCGAGCGCGGATCGGCGTCCTCGGGCGCGTGCGGCAGCGCCTCCGAGCCGCCGTACTTCGTGCGCACCTGGTCGACGGTCTTCCGGTACGTCTCGTACTCGAGCGGATACTCGCGCCCCCAGACCGCCGGGTCGCTCGTGTCCTCGGTGATCTCGGCGGCGGGCCTCGCCGCCGGCGGCGCCTTCGCCGGCGCCGGCCTCCTCACGGCGGGCTTCGCCTGCGTGGTCCCCGACGCGGCGTCGGCGGTGACCGCGGCGCCCGCGAGCGCGGCGGCGGCTGCGAGGGCGGCGAGGCCGCGGTGCTCCACGCGGTTCATCGGTCTCTCTCCCGGAGCACGCCCGGCGCGATGCCGGGCGCGGACGGAGACCTTTGCCGGAAGCGCGGGCGCGCCACCCCGTGCCATGCGGGGGACGCCCGCCGGGGGAAGCGACGGGGCGGGCGAGCGCCGGGCGCCCTCGGTCAGGCGGCGGGAGCGGGCGCGTGCTCGCGGCGGGGCGGCTCGACGGGGAGCGTCACCGTGAACGTCGTCCCCTGACCCGGCGCGCTGCGGAGCTGGATGTCGCCGCCGAGCGCGCGGCAGAGGTGGCGGCAGATCGGCAGGCCGAGCCCGCTCCCCTCGCTGCCGGTGGGGTCGGCCCGGTAGAACTCGTCGAAGGCGCGCGCCGCCTGCTCCGCGGTCATCCCCACCCCCTCGTCGCTCACCGAGAGCTCGATCGTGGTGGGGCTGGGGGCGCGCGCGACCAGCCGGATCGTGCCGCCCGCGGTGTACTTCGCCGCGTTCGCGAGGAGGTTCAGCACGATCTGCTCGATCCGCCTGCGGTCGCTCGTGAACGTGGCCTCCGCGTCGAGCACGTCGAGCGCGAGCCGGTTGCCGCGGCGGGCGGCGAGGGGCGCCGCGATGACGGCGACCTCGCGGACGAGCTCGCCGACGACGATCCGCACGTTGTGGGGCGCGAAGTGGCCGGACTCGAGCCGGGCGATGTCGAGGAGGTCGTCGAGGAGCGAGGCGAGGTGCGCCGCGGCGGCGTGGATGCGGTCGAGATCGCCATCGATCGACGACGCGACCCCGGCCCGGAGCTCCTCCTGGATGAGCTCGACGTAGCCGAGGACGGCGGCGACCGGCGTGCGCAGCTCGTGGCTCGCCCGGCCGAGGAGCACGCTCTTCGCGCGCGCGGCGCGCTCGGCGACCTCGCGGGCGCGCTGCAGCTCGCCGTTCGTGCGCGCGAGCTCGCGCTCCGTCCGCTCGCGGCGGACGATCTCGCCCTCCAGCCGCACGCGCTCGCGCTCGAGGATCGTGGTCTGGCTCCGCACGCGACGCAGGAGGTCGCGCGCCGCGCCGGAGGCGACGCCGACGGTGACGCCGGTCACCGCGCCGGCCCAGTCCGAGGCGAGCGCCGCCAGCGCCTGGGGCCCGATGGCGCCGAGGAGGGCGACGTGCGCGGGGACGGCGATGGCCCCGGCCAGGACGCCCCCCGGCAGGCCGTAGGCGAGGCTCGCCGGGAGGACGGCCAAGACGAAGAGCGCGGCGACGTCGGGGCCGAAGGTGGCGAAGAGCGTGGGGAACGCGCCCGCGTAGATCGCGGCGACCGCCGCCACCGTGACCGGGCGCGCGGCGGGGCGGAAGCGGACGAGGCCCGGGCGCGCCAGGAACGCGGCGATGGGCGTGGCCGGGCGCCCGTCGCTCCGCGGGAGCGCGAGGCCTCCGAGCTCGGGCGGCGCCACCCCGATCTCTGCGCGGGGCTCGCCGTGGAGCGCCGCCGCGACCCACTTGCCGCGCAGGAGATCGCGCGCCGTCCCCGCGGCGACGCCGACCGCGATCCCCGTCACCGCCCCCGCCCAGTCGGCCCACAGCGTGGAGAGCGCGTGGGGTCCGATGCCGCCGAGCAGCACGAGGTGGACGGGCAGGGCGAGGCCGCCCGCCACGACGCCGCCGAACACCCCGTAGGCGAGGCTCGCCGGGAGGACGGCCATCACGAAGAGCGCCGCGACGTCCGGTCCGAGCGCGCGGAACAGGGCGGGGAACGCGGCGAGGTAGAGCGCGCCGAGCGCGACGACGACGAGGGCGCGGATGAGCGGGTGCGCGAGCGGACGGACGGCGGCGACGACGGCGGCGTGCGCTCGCTTCTCGCCGTGGCCGATCAGGTTCGAGAGGACGCTCACGGGGCGGTCGTCCCCGTCGAGTCCGGCGCGCGGAGCGCCGCGACGAGGGCGTCGAAGTTCACCGGCTTCGTGAAGAACCCGTCGCAGCCGGCCGCGCGGGCGCGCTCGGCGTCCGCCGGCGACGCGTGGGCGGTGACGGCCAGGATGCGGATCGTCGCCCCGACGGGGTCCGAGCGGATCGCGCGAGCGACCTCCCAGCCGGAGAGCCCGTTCGGGAGCCCGACGTCGATGAGGATGGCGTCCGGGTTGTGCCGCACGACGGCGAGGATCGCCTCGGGCCCGTCCGCCGCCTCGAGGACGGAGAAGCCCCTGAGGACCAGCCTGCGCTTCATCATGTCGCGTATCGAGGTGTCGTCCTCGACGACCAGGACCGTGGGCATCCCCACCTCCA
>DATIDF010000054.1:0-3141 GCA_035456445.1 Anaeromyxobacter sp. | reverse complement strand
GGGGGTGGACGCCGGCGCGATCGTGACGCTGCTCGACCGGATCCTGCTCGCGCTCATGGTCGTCGAGCTGCTCTACACGGTGCAGGTGTCCTTCAAGGAGCACGCGCTCGTGCCGGAGCCGTTCCTGCTCGTCGCGCTCATCGCGACGGTCCGCCGGATCCTGGTCATCACCGCCGAGTTCGGGGCGCAGACCCGGCCCGCGGATCAGCTGTTCCGGCAGGTCATGTGGGAGCTCTCGCTGCTCACCGTGCTCATCCTCGTCCTGGTCGCCTCGGTCGTGGTCCTGCGGAAGCGGGCGGCTTGAACCGCCGAGCGCGATTCGGAGATAGCGACGGCCGGATACCGATCGAGGATCGCGACCGCCGCTCAGACCCGCCTGCGCCCGACCACGTAGGCGATCCAGCCGGCGTGGTTCCGCGCGCTCGCGCGCGGCAGGTAGCGCGCCGTCACGCCGGCCGAGACGTCCCAGAGCACCTCGACGTCGTCGAACCCCGCCTCGGCGAGGAGCTCGGTCAGCTCCGGGAGGCTCCAGAGGCGCCACTCGTACTCGAACGCCCGGCGCATCGGACGGCCGCGCGCGAACTCGAAGTGGATGGCGCAGCGGATCCGATGCGTGACGGGATCGAACCGCTGCTGCTCCCATACGTAGGTCACGCCGCCGCCGAGCCGCCTGCGCTCGACGAGCTCCTTCTGCGCGTCCCACCCGCCGAAGGCGTCGAGCACCACTGCTCCGCCAGGAGCGAGGCCCCGGCGCGCGGCGCGGAGGTACCCCAGGAGCGCGGCGCGCGTCCGGAACACGCCATAGCTGAAGTTGAACGCGACGATCGCGTCGAACCGTCCGCGGACCTCTCGCACGTCCGCGGTGAGGAGCCGGAGCCGCTTCGCCGCCGCCCCGAGCGTGGGGAGCCGGTACGTGCGGGCCCAGTCGTGCACGGCGGGATCGAGATCCACGGCCAAGGCCGTGCGCTCCGGCCCGCGCTGCACCCAGCGGGCGGCGAGCGCCGCGGTCCCGCTGAAGTCCTCCCGGAGGCTATGCGCCGGGCGGCCGCGAAGGACGCGGTCCAGGATGGCGATGTCCGCGTCGGGGTCCTGGACTGCGCGCTCGTAGAGGCGGTGGCGATCGCGGGGTCCCGGCGTGGGGTAGGGCTTCTCGTGGGGGTCTCGGCTCGGGGTGCGCATCCGGGTCGCCCTCAATACCTCCGCCCCCGCCGCCCGGCAATTCGCGGTCGTGGAGGGCGGTCGCCCGCCCTATGTACCGGGAGCATGCGCCGGTCACGGAAGCTCGCCGCCCTCGCGCTCGCCCTCGCCTCCTGCGCCCGCCACCCAGCGGATCGCGCCGCGGCGGAGCCCCCGATCGACGCTGCCCGCGCCCGCACGGAGGTGGCGTGGCTAGCGGATCCCGCGCGCACGGGCCGGGGCGTCGGGACGCCGGGCGGCGCGGAGGCGACGGCCTGGATCGCGGAGCGGTTCCGGGAGGCAGGCCTCGCGCCCGCGTTCGAGGCGGGCTACCTCCAGCGCTTCGAGGCGCCGTTCCGCGCGACGCTCGGGGAGCGGAACGCGCTCGCGGTCGGCGAGGCGGCCTCCACGCTCGGGACGGACTTCCTCCCGTTCGACTTCAGCGACGACGGTACGGCGGAGGGCGAGGTCGTCTTCGCGGGGCACGGCATCACCGCGCCGGCGCTCGGCTACGACGACTACGCCGGCCTCGACGTGAAGGGGAAGATCGTGCTCGTCGCGCAGGACTTCCCGCGTGAGTCGGATGCCGCCTCGCCGTTCCGGGATCCGCGGCATTACCGCTTTGCGGAGTGGCGCTACAAGGCGACGAACGCACGCGACCACGGGGCCGCCGCGATCCTGGGCGTGCGGGACGTTTGGGGCCACGCCGGGCCGGACGATCTGCCGCCCTGGCGCGGCCAGGTCTCCTCGCGGGCCGGGATCGTCGCGGCGCGGGTCACCGCCGCGGCGCTCGCCCGCGCGGGGATCGACGTCCGCGCGCTCGCCGCGCCCGGCGAGGCCGACGGGAAGCCCCACCCGCGGCCGCTGGGCGCGCGGGCGCGGCTCGCGGTCGAGGTCCTCCACGAGCGAGTCGAGACCGCGAACGTCGTCGCGATCCTCCCCGGGCGCGACCCCGCCGTGGCGGACGAGTGCGTCGTCGTCGGCGCGCACCACGATCACCTCGGGTTCGGCGGCGACGCCTCCCTCGCCCCCGAGCAGCTCGGCACGGTCCATCCGGGCGCCGACGACAACGCGAGCGGCGTCGCGGCGCTCCTCGCCGTCGCGCGCGCGTTCGCCGCGGAGGGCGCCCCGCGACGGACCGTCCTGTTCGCGGCGTTCGGGGCCGAGGAGCTCGGAATCCTCGGGTCGTCCGAGCTCGCGAAGAGTCCGCCGCCGCGCTGCCCGGCCGCGAAGATGCAGCTCATGGTGAACCTCGACATGGTCGGCCGGCCGCTCGCGGGGAAGGTCTACGTGGACGGCGCCGAGACGGCGAAGGGCCTGCGCGAGATGGTGACCGCGCTCGCGAAGCGCTCGCCGCCCCTGCCCCTCCGGATCGCGTTCGGCGAGGGCGACGGCTACGGTCCGTCCGATCACACGAGCTTCTACGCGCGCGACGTCCCGGTCCTCTTCTTCTTCACGGGCCCGCACGCCGACTACCACCGTCCCTCGGACACGGCCGACAAGATCGACGGCGAGGGGCTCGCCCAAGTCGCGCGCCTCGCCTACCGCGCCGCGCGCGAGGCGGCCTCGCGGGACGGACGGCTGCTCGTGGTCCGCACCGCGGCCCCGCCGCCCCGCGAGCGCAGCGAGCGCGGCTACGGCGCGTACCTGGGCGCGATCCCCGACTTCGCCGAGCGCAGCGAGCCCGGCGTGCTCCTCACCGGCGTGCGACCGGGGAGCCCCGCCGAGCGCGCTGGGATCGCGGGCGGGGACGTCCTCCTGCGCGTCGGGGCGACGAAGCTCCTGTCCCTGCAGGACCTCGCGTTCGCGCTGCGTTCGCACCGGCCGGGCGACGAGCCGGAGGTGGAGTGGTCGCACCGCGGGGAGCGCAGGACCGCGAAGGTGAAGCTGGAGGAGCGGAGATAGGGAGGTAGGGCGTGCCCCGCTCGGGAACTGACAGCGGGCGGCTCGCCGGGAAGCATCGCC
>DATIDF010000053.1:0-22853 GCA_035456445.1 Anaeromyxobacter sp. | reverse complement strand
CGTCGTCCTCCTCGCCGCGCTCGGCTTCGGGCTCGCGGCGGGATTCGCCGTCGTGCTTGCGGGCGCGCTCGCGGTCCTCTCGGGCGCACGGATCGGCCTGCGGTCGGTGGTGCTCGCCGGGGCGGGCACCGCGATCGTCGCGGCGATCGTCCTCGCGGTGCGGGCGCTCCTGCGAACCGCCTGGACCGCCGAGGCGGCGGCGCGCACGGTCGCGCGCGACGAGCCGGCGCTGCGCTCCGACCTGCTGTCGTCGGTCGAGCTCGAGCGCGAGCGCGAGGACATCCAGGCGAGCGGGCGGTACTCGGTCGCGCTCGTGGACGCGCACGTCGAGCACACCGCGGCGCGGGCGCTGTCCGTGGATCTGGCGCGAGCGGTGCCCGATCGCTGGGCACGGCGCGGAGCTCTCGCGCTCGCCGCAGTGGTGGCCGTCCACGCGGTTGCCTTCCTCCTCGCCGGAGCCCCCCTCGCGCGCGCCTACGGGCGTGTGCTCCGCGGCGATCCGCCCGGCACGCCGGAGCCGGCCGCGGATCCGATCACTGGCGACATCCAGCTCACCTACCAGTACCCGGCGTACATGAAGCGCGAGCCCCGGACGCTGTCCGGCACGGGCGGGGAGATCCGCGCGCCCAAGGGCACGGAGGTGACGCTCGAGACCCGGGCGGACAGGGACGTGAAGCAGGTGGAGATCGTGGTGGAGTCCGAGGTCGATCCTGCCTCCATGCCCGTTCGTCCTTCGACTACGGCCCCGGACGCGCGGGGCAAGCAGGTCGAGACCGGGGCCTACGCTCAGGACGAACGGATCAGTCCAGGCGCTGCGCAGGGCGGAGGGACGAACCCACGCGGCGCGCAGGGCGGAGGGACGAGCCCTCGCGGTGCGCAGGGCGGAGGGACGAGCCCTCGCGGTGCGCAGGACGGGCGGACGAATCCACGCGGCGCGCAGGACGGAGGGACGAACCCACGCGCTGCGCAGGAACGGACGGGCCCGAAGGCCGTTGGTGCCGAGCCCTCCGACTCCGCGGCCTCCGGCCGCTACGCTCAGGACAGGCCGCGCGACCGCGAAGCGGTCGCGGAGTCGAAGCACGGGAACGGGACGGTCGCGAGGCGCTACGCGCTCACCGTCACCGGCACCCGCGATCTCCGCGGCCGCATGCTCGTGATGGACGGCGGCAGCTACCGCTTCCGCTACCTGGACGGCAAGAAGGTCATCGCCGAGGGTCCGCCGATCCCGATCGTGGTCGAGCCCGACGCCTTCCCGCAGGTCCGCATCACCGCGCCCGAGCGCGAGCTCGAGGTCGACGCGGACTCGCGCGTCGGGATCGAGTGGCAGGCCGAGGACGACGTGGGGCTGTCCGAGGTCGCGCTGGTGGTGAAGCCGGGCGGCGCCGAGGAGCGGCGGCGCGTGCTCAGGAAGCAGCAGGGCCTGCGCCGCGACGGCGGCGTTCACGACCTCGACCTCGCCGCGGAGAAGCTCCGCGAGGGCGACCGGCTCGTCTACTGGATCGAGGCGGTCGACACCGACACCGTCTCCGGCCCGAAGACCTCGCGGAGCGAGACGCACACGCTCAAGATCTACTCCGAGGCCGAGCACCGCCGGCAGGTGCTCGAGAACGCGCGCGCGGTCTTCGAGGAGCTGGTCGGCTTGCTCGGCGACCGGCTCGAGACGTTCGCCGCGGGGCCGATCACCACCGCCGAGCGGCTCGCCCCGGTGCAGGAGCTCGACGTCCGCGTGCGGCACCTGCACGAGCGGATGCGCGAGACGGCCCGGGAGATCCGCCGCGACCGCGCCGGCCCGAAGGAGATCGCCGCCGCGCTCACGAACGTGGCCGGCGCGATCCGCAGCGCCGACGGGCGCATCGCCGGCGCGCGCGGCACCGTCGCGCAGGCGATCCGCGTCCGCATCCGCCCCGATCCGTCGCTGCTCCGCACGATGGCTGCGCTCGACGCCCTGCTCGATCAGGAGATGGAGAAGGGCGTGCTCTACCTCGAGCAGCTCCTCGACAAGCGCCGCGCCGAGGACCTCGTCCGGCTCGCGAAGGACGTCGCGAACCGCCGCCGCGATCTCGCCTCGCTCCTCGAGAAGTACCGCGCAGCGCCGAGCGAGGCCGCGAAGCAGGAGCTCATCGCCGAGATCGGCCGCATGAAGGAGCGCGTGCGCGATCTGCTCGCGCAGATGGCGGAGCTGTCCAAGGGCTTCAACGACGAGCACATGAACGCCGAGGCGCTCGCCGAGCTGCAGCGCTCGAAGGACCTCATGGGCGGGCTCGACCAGGTGGAGCAGCTGCTCGCGAAGGGCGACGTCGAGGGCGCGATGAAGGCGCTCGATCAGATGGCGTCGTCGATGGATCAGATGCTCGCCGGCCTGCAGCGCACCGCCGGGGTGCCCGACGAGAAGGCGCAGGCGCTCATGAAGGAGATGCTCGCCTTCAAGGACCAGCTCGAGAAGGTGAAGGCCGAGCAGGAGCGCACCGCCGGCGAGACCGAGGCGGTGCGCGCGGAGTACCGCAAGAAGCTGCAGGAGCGGACGAAGGCCTCCGAGCAGGAGGTCAAGCGGCTCGAGGAGCTCGCCGGCGAGGCGCGCCGCGACGTGGACCGCGCGCAGCCCGGGATCACCTACCGCTCCGAGCTGGAGTACGAGCAGTCGCGCGAGTCGCTCTCGGACCTCGAGCGCGCGCTCGGCATGAAGGAGCTGGGCGCCGCGTGGGAGTCGGCGCAGCGGGCGGCGCCGGCGGTCGAGCGGCTCTCGCGCTACCTCGAGGAGGACGCCGCGCTCACGCGAGAGACGCCGTCCATGATGCGGCGCGACAGCAGCAAGGTCACCGAGGCGCACGAGGCGGTGGACCAGGCCGTGCCGAAGACGCGCGAGATCCGCGACGCGCTCGCCAAGATGTTCCCCGACCCGCGCACGGTCCTGCCGCCCGAGGCGCAGAAGCAGCTCGGCGAGCTCGCGAAGAAGCAGGGCGAGCTCGAGCAGAAGGCGCAGGGACTGCAGCAGAAGCTCGCGGAGCTCATGCAGCAGGCGCCGATCTTCCCGCCGGACGCGCAGAGCCAGCTCGGCGAGTCGCGCGGCCACATGGGCGAGGCGGCGGCGGAGCTCGGGAACCGCAACCCGCAGCGCGGCCACGGCGAGCAGGAGCTGGCGCTCGACGCGCTCTCGCGCTTCCAGAAGGGGCTCGAGGAGGCGGCCAAGAACCAGGGCAAGGGCGGCGGCGGCGGGATGGGCTTCCCGTTCCCGTTCGGCGACCCCGGCGGCGGCGAGGAGATGGGCGACGGGCGCGAGGCGTCGCGCGAGAAGGTGAAGATCCCGGGCGCGGACGCGTACAAGGTGCCCGAGGAGTTCCGTAAGGACCTCCTCGACGCGATGAGGCAGGGCGCTCCGGAGCGCTACAAGGGCGAGGTGCAGCGCTACTACGAGGAGCTGGTCAAGTGATCCGGGCCGCGCTCGCCATCGCGCTCGTCCTCGCGCTCCCCGCGCGTGCCGAGCCCGTCGCCCTTCGACAAGCTCAGGGCGAGCGGACGGGGAGTGCTCTCTCTCGCGCCGGATCCGTCGAAGTGCTCACGCAGGATTCTGTCGTTCGCGCCGAGCCCGTCGCCCTTCGACAGGCTCAGGGCGAGCGGACCGCACGGGACCGTGCGGCTCGTGCCGAGCCCGTCGCCCTTCGGCAGGCTCAGGGCGAGCGGGCCGCACGGGACCTTGCCGCGCGTGCCGAGCCCGCCGCCCTTCGACAGGCTCAGGGCGAGCGGACCGCACGGGACCTTGCCGCGCGTGCCGGGCCCGTCGAAGCACGAGCCTGGACTGCACCGCCGATCTTCGTCCGCACTCGACCCTCCACCGTTCGCCCTGAGCGTAGCGCCGTCCTGAGCTTGTCGAAGGACGGCGCGAAGTCGAAGGGCGAAGGCGGCAACGTCACCCCCCACGCGCCGCCGAGCCGCGTCGCCGCCCCGAAGGGCGGCGTCCCCGACCAGATCACCGCCGCGCTCCACACGCTCGCCGACGAGGACGTCGCGGGCGCGCGCGCCGTGATCGAGCCGCTCCTCGCCGCGGATCCGGACGAGCCCGCCGTCCGGCTCGCCGCGGGGATCCTCCGCTTCTACGAGCAGCGCTACGCCGAGGCGGTCCAGCTCATCGAGTCCTCCGGCATGGGCGATCCCGCCGGCTACCTCGCGCTCGCGAAGTCCGCGCTCGAGGTGACGAAGGACGACGCGCGCTCCGAGAGCGAGCACTTCGCGATCTCGCACCCGAAGGGCAAGGACGAGGTGCTCGTGCCGTACCTCGTGGACGCGCTCGAGCGGCAGCGCGCCGCGCTCGCGAGGAGCCTCGCGTTCACGCCCGAGGAGCGGCTCTCGGTCGAGATCGTGGGCGACGTGAAGGAGCTCGCGAAGGTCTCGACGCTCACCGAGCAGGAGATCCGCACCTCCGGCACGGTGGCGGTCTGCAAGTTCAACAAGCTGATGCTGCTGTCCCCGAAGGCGCTCCTCAAGGGCTACGACTGGCTCGACACCGCGGCCCACGAGTACACGCACCACGTCCTCACGCAGAAGTCGCGGAACCGCGCGCCGATCTGGCTGCAGGAGGGGCTCGCGAAGTGGTTCGAGGACGACTGGCGCGGGGGCGGCGAGCCGATCTCGCCGGTGTCCGCCGCGCTCGTGCGCGACGCCGTCCAGACGAACACGCTCGTCACGTTCGACGAGATGCACCCCTCGCTCGCCAAGCTCCCCTCGCAGGAGCGCGCCGCGCTCGCCTACGCGCAGGTCGCGCTCGCGATCGAGTACCTCGTCGCGCAGAAGGGCCCGCCGGTCCTGCCGCGCATCCTCGACCTCGTGGCCCAGGGTGAGGCGACCGAGGCCGCCGTCTCGAAGGCGCTCGGCGCACCGTTCCCGCGCTTTCTCGGCGAGTGGCGCCGCCACATGGCGAGCCGGGCCCTGCCGCGCGGCGGGGACCACGCGCTCGCGAGGCTCCGCTTCAAGGACGATCCGAAGCAGGCCGGGCAGTGGGCGGAGTGGGCGGAGATCCCGGACGAGAAGGCGCGCGGCTTCGCGCGGCTCGGCGAGATCATGCGCATGCGCGGCAAGTGGACGGCGGCGCGGATCGAGTACGGGAAGGCCGTGCAGCGGGTCGGCGCGCGGGTCCCGATCCTCTCGAACCAGTACGCGCTCGCGGCGATGATGTCCGGCGCGAACGGCGAGGCGGAGCGCGTGCTCAAGGAGGCGCTCGGCTGGAACCCGGACTACGCCGCGCTGCACGTGCGGCTCGCACGGCTCCTCCTCGCCCGGAACGACTTCGGCGGCGCGCGCGAGCACCTGCTCGTGGCGAACCGCCAGGATCCGTTCGACCCGGAGATCCACGCCGGCCTCGCGAAGGCGCTCGAGGCGACCGGCGACCCGGGCGGCGCGTCGCGGGAGGCCCGCTTTGCGCAGATACTCGCGGGGGAGAAGCCGTGACGCTCGCCTTTCGACGAGCTCACCCTTCGACAGGCTCAGGGTGAGCGGATCCGGGAAGGTCCAGGCGAGCTGAGCCTGGGAGAGCCCGCTCGTGCTGAGGCTGTCGCCCTTCGACAGGCTCAGGGCGAGCGGGACGATGAAAGGTCACGAATCGGACGAGGCCATGATCACCGACACCAACGCACCGCCCACCCCCCAGTCCGACCTCGAGGCCGTCCGCGAGCTGCACGACGCGCGGCGGCTCCTGCTCGGCGAGATCGAGAAGCGCATCGTCGGCCAGAAGGACGTCGTGGACTCGCTGCTCGTCTCGCTCTTCGCGCGCGGCCACTGCCTGTTCGTCGGCGTCCCGGGGCTGGCGAAGACGCTGCTCATCTCCACCGTCGCCGACGTCCTCGACCTCTCCTTCAACCGCATCCAGTTCACGCCGGACCTCATGCCCTCCGACATCACGGGCACCGACGTGCTCGAGGAGGACCACACCACCGGCCGCCGCACGTTCCGCTTCGTGCGCGGGCCGATCTTCGCGAACCTGCTCCTCGCCGACGAGATCAACCGCACGCCGCCGAAGACCCAGGCCGCGCTCCTCCAGGCGATGCAGGAGTACCGCGTCACCGCCGGCGGCGAGACCTACCCGCTCGACCTGCCATTCCTGGTGTTCGCGACGCAGAACCCCATCGAGCAGGAGGGCACCTATCCGCTCCCCGAGGCGCAGCTCGACCGGTTCATGTTCTACGTCACGGTGAGCTACCCGACGGCGCTGGAGGAGCAGGAGATCGTCCGCTTCACCACGGTCGCCACCCGCCCTCCGCTCCGGCGCATCCTCTCGCCGCACAAGATCCGGGACCTGCAGGATCTCGTCCTGCGCGTCCCCGCCGCCGACCACGTCATCAAGTACGCCGTGGATCTGGTCCGCGCGACGCGCCCCGGCGAGCCGGGGGCGCCCGACTTCGTGAAGGAGAACGTCTCCTGGGGCGCCGGCCCGCGCGCGAGCCAGTACCTCGTCCTCGGCGCGAAGAGCCGCGCCATCCTCGACGGCCGCATGGCGGCGAGCGTCGAGGACATCCGCGCGCTCGCGAGGAACGTCCTCGTGCACCGGGTGATCACGAACTTCCGGGCGGAGAGCGAGGGCGTCACGAGCGCGGACATCGTGGGGCGGCTGCTGGAGAGGGTGAAGGGGTGATCCGAGGGATCCTCCAATACCGTTCGCCCTTCGACTACGGGCCCGGCGACCGGAGCGAGCGCTCCGGCACGGGCACTACGCTCAGGTCGAACGGATTTTCGAACCGGGCCCCGAGATGCTCCGCGTCGACGGGGCGGACGGCCACCGACTCTCGCTCGAGGACGCGACTCCAATCGTCCGTTCGCCCTGAGCGTAGCGGCCGCGCAGCGGCCGCGTAGTCGAAGGGCGAACGGGAATGCGGCCGTTCTTCGTGTACATGCTGCGCTGCCGGGACGGCAGCTACTACGTGGGCCACACGGACGAGCTCGAGAAGAGGGTCGCCGAGCATGACGCAGGGACGTTCCCCGGTTACACCTGCGAGCGGAGGCCGGTCGAGCTGGTGTGGTTCGCGGAGATGGTCACGCGGGAGGACGCGCTCGAGCGAGAGCTCCAGCTCAAGCGCTGGACGCGCCGGAAGAAGGAAGCGCTGATCGCGGGGGACTGGGATCGCGTGAAAGCGCTCGCGCGCGGGAAGGACCGGGTGGCTCAGCGGTCCCGTCCGCCCTTCGACTACGGGCCCGTCAATCGGGGCGGGGTCTCCGCTACGGGCCCTACGCTCAGGGCGAACGGAGAGGAAAGGAACTCCGCCACCCGGATGGCGACGCTCGGGGCGAACGGAGAGGAAAGAAAACCCCTTACCTGGCCGGCGACGCTCGGGGCGAACATCCGGAAGAAGGACGATCGAGAGCCTCCCGATGCCTGACCCCAAGCGCCCCCTCCTCGACCCCGCCGTCCTCGCGAAGCTCGGCACGCTGAAGCTCCGCGTGCGCGCGGTGACCGAGGGCATCCTGTCCGGTCTCCACAAGTCCCCTCACCACGGGCAGTCGGTCGAGTTCGCGGAGCACAAGGAGTACTCGCCGGGCGACGAGATCCGGCACATCGACTGGAAGGCTTACGGGAAGTTCGACAAGTACTACGTGAAGCGCTTCGAGCAGGAGACCAACCTCCGCGCGTACCTCGTCGTGGACGCCTCCGGCTCGATGGGCTACCGCGGCGCGCCGGAGCGGCTCACGAAGCTCGAGTACGCGAGCTCGCTCGCCGCGTCGCTCGGGTATCTGCTCGTGCGCCAGCAGGACGCGGCCGGCCTCGTGCTCGTGCAGGGGCACGTCGCGGGCGCGATCCCGCCGCGGGCCTCGGCGAGCCACCTCGGGCCGGTGGTGGAGGCGCTCGAGGCGGCGAAGCCGGAGGGAGAGACGCGGCTCGCGGCGGCGGTGGACTGGGTGATCGAGCACGCGCCGCGGCGGTCGTCGGTGATCGTCTTCTCGGACCTGTTCGACCGGGACGATCGGATCGTGAAGAAGCTCGCCCAGCTCGGCCGCCGCAAGCACGAGGTCACGATCTTCCACGTGCTCGACCCGGCCGAGCTCGAGTTCCCGTTCGACGATCCGACGCTGTTCCTGTCGATGGAGGACGAGCGCCAGGTCGAGGCGCACGGGCGCGACGTGCGCAAGGGCTACCTCGAGGTGATGCAGCGCTGGCTCGAGGAGACGAAGCGCACCGCGGCCGAGGCGGACGTGGACTACGCGCTCTGCCGCACCGACCGTCCGCTCGACGAGGTGATCCTCCCGTTCCTCGCCCGCCGCGAGCGCAGCGCCGCATGAACATCGGCTTCCTCAACCCCGCGCTCCTCTGGGGCCTCCTCGCCGCGGCGATCCCGGTCGCGATCCACCTCTTCTTCCGCCGGCGTCCCCGGCCGACGCCGTTCCCGGCGATCGACTTCATCCTCCGCGCCCGCCGCGAGACCCAGCGCCGCCTGCGCATCCGCAAGGTCCTGCTGTTCACCGCGCGCACGCTGCTCCTCGCCGCCGCCGCGCTCGCCATCGCGCGGCCGCGCGCCGAGCGGCCCGGCGAGGCGGCCGCCGCGATCGCGGTGGGGCCGCGCGCGACGGCCATCGTGCTCGACGCCTCCGGCTCCATGCGCTACCGGCTCGATGGCCGCGCGCTGTTCGAGCGCGCGCGCGCCGACGCCCTCGGCGCGCTCGCGGCGCTCGGGCCGGACGAGCCCGCCACCGCGGTCGTGTGCGGCGCAGACACGCCCGCGGCGGAGCCGCCCGGCTTCGACCGCGGCGCGGTGCGCCGGGTGCTCGAGGGCGCCGAGGTGTGGGCGGGCCACGCGGACCTCACCGCCTGCGTCGGCGCGGCGGTGCGCGCGCTCGCGAGCTCGGAGGCGCAGGCGAGGCTCGCGAAGCACGTCGTGGTCGCGACGGACCTCACGGCGAGCGCCTGGCGCCTGGACGTGCCGCCGCCCGCGATCGAGGGGCCCGAGGGGCGGGTGCTCCCGGAGGTCACCGTCCAGGACGCGGCGCGCGGCGCGCCACTCCCGAACCTCGCCGTGGTCGCCCTCGACGCGGAGCCCGACCCCGCCGCCGGACCGCGCGGCTACCGCATCACCGCGGCCGTCTCGAGCGCGGCGGGCGAGGCGCGGAAGGACGTGTCGCTCCAACTCTCCGCGGGCGCGGGGCCCGGCGCGAAGACTGCGATCCGCGCGTTCGTCGACCTCCCCGCCGGCGGCACGGTGCGCAAGGCGCTCTCCTACGCGTTCCCGCAGGGCGGCCCGGCCGTGCTGCAGGTCGCCCTGCCCGAGGATTCGCTCGCGATGGACGACGCGCGAGCGCTCGCGCTGGTCGTGCCGCGCGAGGTGAGGGCGCTCGTGGTGGACGGCGCCCCGTCCCCGGTGCGCTACCGGGACGAGGCCTACTTCGTCGAGTCGGCGCTCGCCTCGCCTGCCTCGCCGGTCCGGCCGACGCTCGTGGACGCCGAGGCGCTCGCGGGGGAGGACCTCGCCAAGTACGACGTGGTGTTCTTGCTCAACGTCCGCAGCGTGGGCGCGAAGGCGGCGGAGCTCGAGCGCTTCGTCGAGAACGGGGGCGGGCTCTTCCTGTCGGTCGGCGACGAGGTCGATCCCGAGGCGTACGGCCGCGAGCTCGGGAAGCTCCTGCCGATGCCGCTCCATGTCGTGAAGACCGCCGCGAACCCGGGCGACGGTTCGGCGCGCGCGGCGCGATTCGCGGACGTGGCGTGGGATCACCCGGCGCTGTCGGTCTTCACCGGGGACGCGCGCGAGGGCCTCCTCGGCGTGCGGACGTTCCGCTACGTGCTCGCGAAACCCTCCCAGAAGGGCGCGCCCGCGACCGTGCTCGCGAGCTTCGACGACGGCGCTCCCGCGCTCGTCGAGGGCCGGCGCGGCAAGGGACGGGTGCTCCTCTTCACCTCGAGCGCCGATCGCGACTGGACCGACTGGCCGATCCGCACGAGCTTCCTCCCGGCGATGCAACGCTTCGCCGGGTTCCTCGCGGGTGCGCTCGAGGAGCGGCACGACCGCGCGCTCGTCGTCGGCGCGCAGCGGACGATCCGGCTCGAGCCCGGCGAGCGGCTCGTGTCGCTCCTCGGCCCGGACGGCCGCGAGCGCGGTGAGGCGGAGCTCGAACGGATGGGGCTCGGCGAGGGCGACGACGGCGGGCTCGTCGTGACGCCGCGCGAGCCTGGCCTCTGGCAGGTGAAGGTTCAGGCGGAGGGCAGGGGGGAGCGCGTGGAGCCGCGCCTCGCGTTCTCGGTCTCGCCCGACCCGCGAGAGTCCGACACGCGGCGCCTCGCGCCCGACGAGCTCACCGCCTACTTCGGGGGCGCCTCGCACGCGAAGGTCGAGGGGGACGCGCAGGCCGTTGGCGGCGGCCGCTCCATCCCGCTCTGGTCGATCCTCCTCGTCCTCGCCGTCGCGGCCTTCTTCCTCGAGGGGCTGCTGATCGCGTGACGGCGCGAGGTGGCCCGTGCCCGAGCCCGCGCCCGCGTCCGAGCCCGAGGCGAAGCCGGGCTCCGGCTCGGGCTCGGGCTCGGCCGCATTCACGGGAGCAGGGTTGCCCCGCGCCCGCCCGTGGCTAGGATGGCGCGGTGCCCTCCACGCTCGATCGCGACGTCGCCGGCCTGTTCTGCGTCGGCTTCCACGGCAAGACCCCGTCGCCGGAGGTGCTGGAGCTCGTCCGGCGCGGCGTGTACGGCGTCATCCTCTTCGGGCGGAACGTCGAGCACGCGGAGCAGGTGGCGGAGCTCGTGCTCGCGCTCAAGGAGGCCGCGGGCCGGCCGCTCCTCGTGTCCATCGACCAGGAGGGCGGCCGCGTCGCGCGCCTGCGCCAGCCGCAGGGGTTCACCGAGCTGCCGCCGATGCGGGCGGTGGGCGAGGCGGGCGACGCGGGGCTCGCGCGCGAGGTGGGCGCGCTGCTCGGCCGCGAGCTGCGCGCGGTCGGCATCGACCAGGACTACGCGCCCATCGTGGACGTGGACACGAACCCTGCGAACCCGGTCATCGGCGACCGCGCCTTCTCGCGCGATCCGGAGACTGTCGCCCGGCTCGGCGCGGCGCTCGCCCACGGGCTGCAGTCGGCCGGCGTCGCCGCCTGCGCGAAGCACTTCCCCGGCCACGGCGACACGAGCCAGGACTCGCACAAGGCCTTGCCGCGCCTGCCGCATCCCCTCGCGCGGCTCGACGAGGTGGAGCTCCTCCCGTTCCGGGCGCTCGCGCGCGCGGGGGTCGCCTCGGTGATGACCGCGCACGTCGTCTTCGACGCGCTCGATCCGCGCCGGCCGGCCACGCTCTCGCCGGAGGTGATGCGGCTCCTCCGCGATCGCGTCGGGTTCCAGGGCTGCGCGATCTCCGACGACCTCGAGATGAAGGCGGTCGCCGAGCACTTCTCGCTCGAGGAGGCGGCGCCCGGCGCGATCGCCGCGGGCGTGGACGCGCTGCTCGTCTGCCACAGCCCCGACGTCCAGCACCGCGCCATCGATCTGGTGCGCGCGGCCATCGAGGACGGCCGCATCCCTCGCGCGAGGCTCGCAGAGGCCCGGGCGCGCGTGTCCGCGCTGTGCGCGTTCGCCGGACCCGCACCCGAGCCACGCACCGTCCGCGCGCGGCTCCGCACCGGCGAGCACCTCGCCATCGCGGCGCGCATCCCGCGGCACGCCACCGGGCACGACCCGACGGTCGTCTGACCGTCGCACGAGCGATGTCGCTGGCGTCAGCCGCGCGACCCGCGGCGCTTCAGCGCGCGGCGGTGCCGCATCGCGGCGCTGCGCGGCCGGTCGCGCCGGCCGAGCGGCGCGGCACCGCCGGCGACCTGCGCCGGTGCCTTCGCGGGCGGGGCCGCCTTCGCGAGCTCTCCCGTCGACGCGCGCCGCGGTCGGCGGCGCTGGAGCGGCGCCGACTCGAGCCGCGCGAGCGCATCGAGCATGGCCTGGCGCATCGCACCCTGGTGCCGGAGCAGCGCGCTCACGTGTCCTGCCGGCAGCCAGCGCAGCTCCGCGCCCCAGTGCTCGGCGATGCGTCGCATGTCCGAGGGGGGGACGAACCCGTCCTGCGAGGTGCCGACGACGATCGCCGCCTCGGGATAGACCGGGGCTGGCAGGCTCGTCACCGAGAACTGCGAGGCGCGGCCGAGGAGCGCCTCGCGCACGGCCGCCTCGTCCTCGCCCGCGGCCGCGAGCTTCTGCCACGACGGCACGTGCCGGAGCACGCCCTCGCGCAGGACCGAGTCCGGCGAGCACGCGGGCGCGACCGGCACGACCGCGACCGGGAACGGCATCGCCGCGCCCACCATCGCGGCGAGCTGGCCGCCCATGCTGTAGCCCGTCACGCCGACGCGCTCGAACCCGAGCTCGTCCCGCAGCCAGCGCAGGAGCGATCGGCCCTCGAGGAACGTCGCGGAAGCCATGAGGTGCATGTCCGAGACGCAGCGGACCTGGTGCGCGTACTGGGCCTTCGGCCTCCGCGCGCCGTAGTACGGGTTCTCGAGCACCACCGCGCCGACGCCGCGCGCGACGAGCGGCTCGGCGAAGCGGAGCCTGAGCCCGAACCCCTGATCGCCAGAGGCGGCGAGGTGCACGAACATGCCGCGCACTTCACCCGCAGGCAATAGGACCTTCACGTGTGCGGTCCGCGCGCACTCCGGGAGCCGCTCCTCCGGGCTCTGGAACGAACCGTCGTAGAGCAGCGCGCCGTGCGCTCGCTTCCCGGCTCCGAGCTGGACGTCGATGGGCCTCGTCCGCCGGCGCAGCAGCACCTCCGGATCCGACGCCTCGCAGACGGCGCGATCGCCCCACCCGTCCTCGAAGAAGTGATGACCCCGGATGGCGACCCCGATGAAGAGATCCAAGAGATGCATGCTGCACAAACGATAGTCAGACCCGCGCGCTCGCGCGCCCCCTCGATCGACAGGGCGAGCGGTCGGGCGGGGCGGCTGTAATCGCGAGGGGCCCGCGTGGGCGAGCGAGCGGCCGCCGAGACGGCCGTGGCCCGTGCGCGAGCGCCGGCCGCGAGCACCTCTTCGCGAGGGGACGGGCGTCGCGGCGCGGATCAGGTCCGGTCGAGGACCTTGAGCGCGAGCATCCCGTACAGGAAGCCGTAGACGGCGTGCTCGGGGCGCTGGGCGACGTGGATGAGCTCGGCGACGGTGCGGGTGCCGTCCACCTTCGGGAGGATCTCCGCCTCCCAGCGCTCGAGCTCCACCTCGTGCAGCCCGTACGCCGGCTGCGGGCTCGGGATGAGCCGCTCCTCGGGCGAGAGGAGCCGGTAGAGCCGCTCCGGCTTGTAGAGCTTCTTCACGCCGCGGACGATGAGGTTCGCGGGGTGGAGGTCGATCTTGATCGCCTCCTGCGCGGCTCGGTCGGCGAAGTGGATCCGGTACTCGCCCTCCTCCCAGCCGAACACCGAGTAGACGATCGCCTTCACCTGCTGGGCGACGTAGTAGAGCTTCTCGGTGTCCTTGAGGAGCTTCAGGTCCAGGAGGATGTCGCCGGTGCGGCGCCCGGTGCGATCGGCGGCCGCCTGGCACTCCTCGAGCTGCGCGGTCGTGATCTTGCCCACGCGCACGAGGAACGGTCCGAAGCGGTCGGTGACGAGGTTCGAGATGGCGAAGCACGGGCGGCCGGTCTCGAAGTAGATGGTCTTCTTGACCTTGCCCTTCTGCAGCGTCAGCTCGCCGGTCTGCTGCGCGAGGTGGAACGCGGTGATGAGCTCGGGGACGTTGTCCTCGAGCTTGCCCTCGGTGCGCGAGAGATCGGCGGTGCGCGTCCTCGCACGCGGCGCCGGCGGTGGCCGCGGCGCGGACGGCTGGGCCGGTTGCGGCCGCGAGGGCACGCCCACGGATGCGGCGGTGACCTTCTCGCCGCGGAGCACCGCGGACACCTTGCCGTCCTCGGTGAGGACGACCTTGCCGGTGAGCTCCATCGGCTCGATGGGCTCGTCCGCCTCGACCGCGACCTCCACATCGAAGTCGGGTTCGTGGGCGGCCGGCGGGGGCGGCGGCGCGGCGCGCGAGGGCCGCTCGACGGGCATGAGCTCGCGGAGCGCCTCGACGAGCTTGCGCGCCTCGAACGGCTTTTCGAAGTAGGCCGCGGCGCCGTGCTGGGAGCGCGCGTCGCTCGCCGCGCGGCCCCCCTTGAACACGCCGGTCATGAAGACGAACGGCACCTGCGCGTTCCGGAGCGCGTGGGCGACGTCGTAGCCCATCATGTCGGGCAGGAGGATGTCGACGACCGCAGCGGCCGGCTTCTCGCTCTTGATCTTGGTGATCGCCGTGTGCCCCTTGCCGACCGCGATGGGCGTCCATCCCTCCGCCTCCATCAGGCGGGCCAGCAGCGTGAGCAGCTCGGCGTTGTCGTCGACGAGGAGGATCTTCGGCCGCACGATGCCGGCACGATACCGGCGGGTGGACAGGCGATCAACGCGTGCGCATTTGTGGCCGCGGGGCCTACCAGGCCCCGTGAACGAGCCCGCGCCCGAGTCCGCGCCCGGGCTCGGGCTCGGGCTCGGGCTCGGGCTCGGGCCCGGGTCAATTCACACGCTCGGCGCCGTCACAGTCCCGGCGTGTAGATCTGGTCGAACACGCCGCCGTCCGCGAAGTGGGTGGCCTGGGCTTTCTGCCAGCCTCCGAACGCGCCGTCGATCGTGACCAGGCGGAGCTTCGGGAACCGGCTCGCGTGGCGCGCCGCGACGGCGGGATCGCGCGGCCGGTAGAAGTTCCTCGCGGCGAGCTCCTGGCCCTCCGGCGAATAGAGGAACTCGAGGTACGCCTGCGCCGCCGCGCGCGTGCCGTGCTTCTCGACGTTCTTCTCGACGACCGCGACCGGCGGCTCGGCGAGGATGCTCGAGCTCGGAACGACGATCTCGAGCTTGCCGTTCCCGAGCTTCTCGAGGGCGAGGATCGCCTCGTTCTCCCAGGCGAGGAGCACGTCGCCGATGCCGCGCTCGACGAACGTGGTGGTGGAGCCTCGCGCGCCGGAGTCGAGGACCGGCACGTTCCGGAACAGGGCCTTCAGGAACTCGCGCGCCTTCTGCTCGTTGCCGCCGCTCTTCTCGAGCGCGTGCGCCCAGGCCGCGAGGTAGTTCCAGCGCGCGCCACCGGAGGTCTTCGGGTTCGGCGTGATCACCTGCACGCCGGGCTTCACGAGGTCGTCCCAGTCCCTGAGGCCCTTCGGGTTCCCCTTGCGCACGAGGAACACGATCGTCGAGGTGTAGGGCGACGCGCTGTGCGGGAGCCGCTTCTGCCAGTCCGCGGGGAGGAGGCCGCGCTGCGCGATCGCGTCGATGTCGTAAGCGAGGGCGAGCGTGACGACGTCCGCCTCGAGCCCGTCGATGACCGCGCGCGCTTGCTTCCCCGAGCCGCCGTGGGACTGCTTCACGACGACGTCCTGGCCGGTCTTCGCCTTCCAACTGGCGGCGAACGCGGCGTTGACCGCGTCGTACAGCTCGCGGGTCGGATCGTAGGAGACGTTGAGGAGCTTCACCTCTCCGCCGCCGGACGGGCCCGCCGCCCGCGCCGGCGGCGCTCCAGCCGCCGCGATGACGAGCGCCGCGACCGCGGCGAGCTTCCAAACCTTCGACTGGATCCCTTGCATGTCGTTCTCCCGTGAGCCGCCCGGCGGTCACATGTCCGTTATAGCGGACATCCTAGATAACGGTGGCGCGTCCGGTCAAGCGGACGTCCTTCGGCTTCGCCGCCGCGACCCCGATGCAGCCGGGGTCCGAGCCCGAGCCGGTAAATCGGGCGCGGGCTCGGGCGCGGGCTCGGTTACGGGGCTCAGGCACAGGTTCGGGGTCGTCGGGGGAGCCTTAGCGCGGGGCGTCCAGCCTCCCGAGGGAGGTGCCGGACGGGCGTAGCCTGGGCGACCCACCGCACGTAGGTTACGCCCCGGAGGTCGTGATGCGGGCGCGGGTGCTGGCGGTCGTCACGCTTCTTTGGGCGTGCGGGAACCCGGGCGCGACGGACGGCCGGGGGCCGGAGTCGGAGGGGAACCGGCTGCAGGACGCCGACGTGACGCGGCTCACCTGCGCGACGAGCCCGGACCTGGCGCCGCCCGTCGTGCCGGGCGGCTCCTGCGCGGACCTCGTTCTCCCATCGCTGCCGCCGGCGGTCACCGCGACCCTGCCCGCCTTCGGGGCGGGCGCGGCCTGCACCGCCGCCGTCGCGGACGGCAGGGGCTCGGTCGCGGCGGGCCTCCTGTACGGCCCGACCTACGCGACCGGATCGTTCTCGGTCTGGAGGTCCGACGGCACGCAGGCCTGGTACGCGTCGGATCCGGCGAAGCTCTTCGGCGGCGGCGCGCTCTTCGGCGGGCCGGACCGGTTCGTCGCCTACCGCCACGCCTCGGGCGCCTCGACCTTCGACGCGGACGGCCGGACGACGCCCGTCTCCGCGGACCCCTGGCCGTCGGGCTTCCAGCTCCTCCAGCTGCGCGCCGGCTACCAGGGGCCGTATGCGGTCGCGGCCGACGGCGCGGGCGGCGCGGTCGTCGTCTCGGCCGGGCCGGGAGACGTGGAGGGCGAGAGCGGGATCTGGGCGGCGCGGTTCGACGCGGCTGGCGCGCTGCGCGCGTTCTTCACGGTCGAGTCCTCGCGCCGGGAGGCCGACGCGGCCGTGCTCCGCTCCTCCGCGGGCCTCGCGATCGGGGCGGATCCCTCCGGCCACATCCTGGTGCTCTGGTCCGGCGTCACGCCCTGCGCACCGGGCGCGGTCGCCGGCCGCTGGTTCGACGGCGCAGGCGCGCCGCTCGGCCCGCCGTTCGACGCGGGCGCCGCCGCCCCCGGCACGCTCGTGCCGCTCCTCGACGGCAGCCTCGCGCTGCAGGATGCATCGGGCGCGTTCGTGCGCCGCTTCGCGGCCGGCGAGTCCGCCGGTGGCCCGGTGCCCGCGTGGCTCGCCGCGCGCGCCGGCGCGTCGCTCCACCGCGTGCTCGGCGGCAGCGCCTACGCGTTCGCGCGGAGCGAGCCCGGCCCGGACGGCGCGTGCGCGCAGTCGATCGAGCTCGTCGCCGCGGACGGCGAGAGCTGCGGAACGATCCCGCTCCCGGGCGCCGCTGTCTGTGCGCGCTTCCCGTGGCGCGCTCCGCCCTCGCCGTGGATCGGCTTCGACGGCACGATCGTGCACGAGGCGGTCGGCGCGCCCGACGCGTGCACCTACCGCTGGTGGCCGGCGGCGCTGCGTTGAGTCGCGTCCACGGATAGCCGGCGGCGAGGAGCGCGCCCGCCGGGAGCCCCGACGTCGAATCCGTGTGGTAGAGCCCATGGCCGGCCGGGCAGGCCGGCGTCGAACGGCGACGCGACGAAGGGAGACGCGCGTGGAGCTCAGGGATCTGAAGGTGATCGTGACGGGCGGCGCCCAGGGGATGGGCGCCCACTTCGCGCGCCGGCTCGCGGAGGCGGGCGCGACCGTTGCGGCGGGCGACGTGAACGAGGCGAAGCTCGCGGAGCTGCCCGCGGGCGTCCACCGCCGGCGCCTCGACGTGTCGAGCGAGGACGACGTCCAGGCGTTCGTCGCCTGGGCCGCGAAGGAGATGGGCGGCGTGAACGCGCTCGTGAACAACGCCGGGATCATCCGCGACGGGCTCCTCGTGAAGAAGGACCGGGTGACCGGCGAGGTGACGACGCTCTCCCGAGCCGACTGGGACGCCGTCATCGGCGTGAACCTCACCGGCGCGACGCTCATGGTGCGCGAGGTGGCGGCGACGATGGCGCGGGCGGGGACGCGGCCCGGCGTCGTCGTGAACCTCTCGTCGATCGCGCGCCACGGCAACCGCGGCCAGTCGAACTACGTCGCCGCGAAGGCCGCCCTCGCCGCGAACACCGTCACCTGGGCGCGCGAGCTCGCGCCCTTCGGCATCCGCGTCGGCGCGATCGCCCCGGGCATGATCGAGACGCCCATGACGCAGGGCATGAACCAGAAGGCGCGCGACGCGCTCGTCTCGGCCATCCCCGTCGGCCGCATCGGTACGCCGGACGACGTGTGGAAGGCGCTCCGCTTCATCGTCGAGTGCGACTACTTCGACGGCCGCTGCGTCGACGTGGACGGCGGGCTCTCGATGTGAGCGGCGAGCTCGCGCTCGCTCGCGCCGAGCGCGGCTCCGCCTTCACGGAACGACGATGCCGTCGATCCCCGCCGTCGCGTGGAACGCGACGTTCGGCACGTGCGCGCGCCCGCCGTCGACGGGCACGACCGCGTAGCCGCCCGTGACACGCCCTCCGAGCGCGAGCCGGAGCCGCTCGGTGCCGAGCGGCACGCGTCCCTCGAGCCCCGCCGAGACGGCGGGGCCGGCGAGGTGGTACCCGAGCCCGAAGAGCCCGCGCCCCTCGTCGAGCGCGCGCCCGCGCACCGTGCTCTCCGCGTGCGCGACCACCGCGCCGGCGCCGACGCGGGTCCAGATCCCGCGCGCGAGCTCGATCCCGTACGACGCGAGGAGGAGGTTGTAGCCGTGGGACACCGAGAACCGCTGCACCTCGGGCGGCGGGTTCCGGAGGTAGAGCTTGTGATGGAGGAGCTCGAGCGCCCACTCGCGCCCGCCGTCGCGCCGGAAGCCGCCCACCCCGTAGTAGATCGGGCTCTCGAACGGCCGCGTCGTCCATCGCGCCTGGACGTGCACGTCGCGCTCGCCGCCTTGACGGATGGTGAGCGGCGTGCGGAGGTTCAGCGGCCCGCCGAAGAGGAGCTGCACGCCCCACTCCGCGCCCGCCGCCGCCTGCGCCACCGCGAGGAGGGCGGCGGAGGCGAGCAGGCGGGCGCGCGCGGTCATGGCTGCGCTGCGGGCCCCTCGCGAACGAAGAGCGAGGCGATCTCGGCGACTGCCGCGTGCCGCCGGTCGATCCGCGTCGGGTGGAAGCCACAGCGCGCGAGCTCGAGATCCCGCACCCCACCGCCTGGCGCCCGCGTGTGCGCGACGATCGCCGCGCCGCCATCCAGGCTCCCGTCCTCCTCGGCGGCCTCGAGCTCCACCCAGAGCGCCTGACCCGGCGGCTGGGTGGCGAGCCAGTCGCGCATCCCTGCCTCGTACTCCGCGCGCTCCGCGGGCGCGAGGTAGTCCCGCATCACGGTCTGGTAGGCGAAAACGAGGGCGCCGCGATCCGCGCCGGAGAGCACGTCGAGGCGGGCGGGCACGGCGGCCGCCGCGACGGGCGCGAGCACGGGAGCGTCGGGGCGCGTGTACGCCTGCCGGAACGCCGCGAACGCGGCCTCGAGGCGCACGAGCCGCGCGCCGTCTCCGGGCCAGACGCAGGCGCGGATCCAGTCCGCGTCGTCCTCCTTCGTCGCGTCGAGCGGCGAGGGGTCGAGCCCGAGCCGCGCCACCGCGCCGATCCCTCGCGCGACCTCGAGCGGTGCGCCCTGCTCGTCCGTCCACATCGGCGGCAAGACGTCGGCGACGAGGTTCAGGCCGGCGCTCGCGCCCACGTCGACGAGCGCCACCGGGCGGGCACCGTTCGAGAGCCCCGCGAGCGCGGCTGGCCAGAGCCAGGCGACGGCGCGGGACGTCTCGTTCGTCTGCACCCCGCGGCTCGCGAGCGCGTCGAACGTCCGCTCCCGCTTGCCGTCGAGCGCGGCGGAGAGCGCGGCCGCAGTGACCGCCTCCGCGCGCGGCGACGACGCGGCGAACGCCGCGAAGAGCGGGTGCCCCTCGCCCTCCAGCATCGCGGCGTGGCGCAGGGCGGCGAGGAGGAGGAGTGGCCGGTCCCACCAGACGTGGAACGTGCGGTGGGACCATGCCGCCGCGAGGTAGCGACCGGGCGCTCCGCGGAGCACCTGCGGCAGCTCCGCGAGCGCGCGCCCGTAGGGGGGCGACCTCGGCGCGACCCGGGGGCGCAGCCGCTCGAGGTCCGCGAAGAGCCCATCGATTCCGGTCCGTGGCTCGCCCATGTCGGGCCTCCTCGATCTCCATGCTGCGGATGGCGCGTGGGATGGCGCCTCCCCGGTGGAGGGGCGGGTGCGGGCTTTCGGAACCCATGAAGAGCTGGATGGCCTGCGCCTCGGGACGCGCCCGAGTCCTTCGCAGGCGCTCAGGCTGGCGGAGAGCCGTCCAGATGGAGGGCCGCGAGTCGTCGGCGTCGTGGCCCGGCCGCGACCAGATGGGCAAGGGCGACGCCGAGCCCGAGCGAGAGGCAGCCGAGCCACAGGGCGCGCGCGCCGAACCGCGTCAGCACCTCGCCGCCGAGGAGCGGCGAGAGCGCGAACGCGACGCCCCACGCCATCGAGAACGCACCCTGGTAGCGGCCACGCAGCGCGACGGGAGCGAGATCGGCGACGAGCGTCGCCGCGACCGGGAACCCGACCACCTCTCCCAGCGTCCAGAGCGCGACGCCGGCGAGATAGATCGGCAACGGGCCGGTCGCCAAGGCGACGGAGGTCCCCACGAGCGCGTTCATCCCGAAGCCGAGGCCGAACAGGAGCGCGGAGAGCGCGAGGAGCCGCGCGCCGTCGTGCCGCCGCAGCGAAGGGCCGATGAGCGGCTGCAGGACGACCACCCCGAGCCCGTTCAGCGACATGAGCGCGGAGAACGCCGAGGGCCCGAGCCCGTGCGCCGCCATGTCGAGCGGCGCGGCGAGCTGGAACTGGAGGAACACGACGAGCCCGGAGAGGTGGAGGAGGAGGAACACGACGAATGGGCCGTCCCGGAACGCGCGGGTGAGGCCGGCGAGCGGCGAGTGCGCGTGCGTCCCCGCCGGCCGCGTCTCCGGGACGCGCAGGAACACGATGAGGGCGAAGAGCAGGCACGTCGCCGCGTCGGCGAGGAAGAGCGCGACGAAGCTCCGCTCCGCGACGAGGCCGGCGACGGCGAGGCTCACCGACCAGCCCGCGTTCACTGCCCAGTACACGAGCCCGTACGCACGCGGCCGGTCGGGCGGGGGGACGAGGTCGGCGATGGCCGCGTTCATCGCCGGCCGGTAGAGCTCGCTCGTCGCCGCGGCGAGGAACGCGAAGAGCCCGAGGAGCCACGGCTCGCGGAGGAACCCGATCGCGCCGACCGCGAGGGCGCCGAGGACGAGCGAGAGGAGCATCGTCGCGCGCCGCCCGATCGCGTCGGCGAGGGTACCGCCGAGCGGGCCGGCGACGAGGACGCCGACGCCGAAGAGGGAGACGATCCGGCCCGCCGCCCCCGGCGTGAGCCCGCGCTCGCGCACGAGGTAGAGCGCGAGGAAGATCGCGACGAAGCTCGCGAGCCGGTTCACGAGCATCCCGGCGAAGAGCGTCCAGAACGTCGCGGGGAGGCCGCCGATCGCGGCGGAGAGCCTCGCGCGGAGCGTGATCACGGTTCGTGACGTGTAGCAGAGCCCGGGGGGCGGGATCATCCCGCCGACCGCGACGGTTCACCTGAGCCCGTGAACGAGCCCGCGCCCGCGCCCGAGCCCGAAGACGACCGGAAAAACCGGGCTCGGGCTCGGGCTCGGACTCGGGCCCGGGGCCGGGGCCCAACTCAACGGCTCGGGACGCTTCAGACCGCGACCCCGACGTTTCGCGCAAAAGAGAACGGCCGCCCTCGCGGGCGGCCGTCGCTCGATACCGCTACTGCCCCGCGCCTAAATGTCGAAGTACAGCGCGAACTCCATCGGCGAGGGCCGCATCCGGACGGGGTTCACTTCCTTGTCGTACTTGTACTGGATCCAGGTCTCGATGACGTCCTCGGTGAAGACGTCGCCCTTGAGCAGGTACTTGTGGTCCCGGCGGAGGCACTCGAGCGCCTCGTCGAGCGAGCCCGGCATCTTCGGGATGTCCTTCAGCTCCTCGGGCGACATGCCGTAGATGTCCTTGTCGAGCGGCTGGCCCGGGTTGATCTTGTTCTCGATGCCGTCGAGGCCGGCCATGAGCATCGCCGCGAACGCGAGGTAGCCGTTCGAGGACGGGTCGGGCGAGCGGAACTCGATGCGCTTCGCCTTGGGCGACGGCGAGTACATGGGGATGCGGATCGAGGCGGAGCGGTTGCGCGCCGAGTAGGCGAGGTTGATCGGCGCCTCGAAGCCCGGGACGAGCCGCTTGTACGAGTTGGTGCCGGGGCAGCAGAGCGCGGCGAGCGCCGGGCCGTGCTTCAGGACGCCGCCGATGTACCACATGGCGAGATCGGAGAGGCCCGCGTAGCCCTCGCCAGCGAAGAGCGGCTTGCCGCCCTTCCAGATCGACTGGTGGACGTGCATGCCCGAGCCGTTGTCGCCGTAGAGCGGCTTCGGCATGAACGTCACGGTCTTGCCGTGGCGGCGGGCGACGTTCTTGATGATGTACTTGAACCACTGGAGGTTGTCGGCGCACTTCACGAGCGACTCGAAGCGGATGTCGATCTCCGCCTGGCCGGCCGTGGCGACCTCGTGGTGCTGGCGCTCGACGTGGATCCCGACGGACTCCATCACCCGGCACATCTCGGTGCGGAGATCCTGCTGCGAGTCGGTCGGCGCGACCGGGAAGTAGCCCTCCTTGTAGCGGGGCTTGTAGCCGAGGTTCCCGCCGGCCTCTTCACGCCCGGTGTTCCACTGACCCTCGACCGAGTCGATCTTGTAGAACGCGTGGTTCACGCCGTGGTCGTAACGGACCTCGTCGAAGATGAAGAACTCCGGCTCCGGCCCGAAGAAGGCCGTGTCTCCGATGCCGGTCGACTTGAGGTACTTCTCCGCCTTGATGGCGATGTTGCGCGGGTCGCGCGAGTACGGCTCCTTCGTGATCGGATCGACGATGTTGCAGATGAGCGAGAGCGTGGGCTCCGCCATGAACGGGTCGATCACCGCGGTCTCGGAGTCCGGCATGACGAGCATGTCGGAGGCGTGGATCGCCTGCCAGCCGCGGATCGAGGAGCCGTCGAAGCCGAGACCGGCCTCGAAGACCTCCTCGGTGAGCTCGTAGAGCGGGATGGAGAAGTGCTGCCAGATGCCGACGAAGTCCATGAACTTCAGGTCGACGTA
>DATIDF010000052.1:0-7667 GCA_035456445.1 Anaeromyxobacter sp. | reverse complement strand
CAGCGGCCGTGGCCGTCGTCGTGCTGCTCGGGATCGTGGCGGATCCGGTCGTACGCCTCGCGCAGGCGGCCGGCGCCATCCTGCTGTAGCCCTTCGTGGGGCTCGTCCGCGCCCGTCCGTGCCGCGCTCCGCGCGGTGCCGGCGGGCGCGCGCACGTTACGGTGCGCTGACGAGCTCTGAGGTCGTGAAGAAATCCCGGGCCGTCGCGAGACGCGCGATGCCGTCGCCGAGCCGGGCACACGACGACCGAGCAGCGCAGGCGTGCCTGCAGGCACGTCGAGCAGCGCAGGGAGGAGTCTGACCGGCGCAGGCAGGCAGCGTGCGTCGCAGCAGGCGCCGGGATTGTTCCACGGCCTCTCGCTCCAGCCTGCCACGAGCCCTCGCCCTGGCGAGCCACCTCCTCCTCGGCGGCTCCTCGCTCTCAGCTGCGGCGGCGCCGGACCGGCCGCCACTCGCCCGGCGCGCGGCTCACGAACGCGTTCCCGTCGAGAGCGAAGCGCCAGGGCCGCTCTGCCCACGGGCCGGCGTAGTCCACGTTCACGCGCCGCGCGGCGACGATCGGCTCGGGCGGGGGCGCCGCGTCCTCGACGAACAGATCGTCGCCCACGAGATCGCGTCCGTTGTCGTGCTCGCGCCGGATGGCGAGCGCGCGGCACAGGTTCCCGGGGCCGCGCGTCGAGTGCAGGCAGCCCTCGACCGGCTCGCCCGCCCTGAGCAGCACCGCGGACGGGAAGCCTTCGCCGCCCGTGACGACGTTCATGCAGTGGCTCGTGCCGTAGATGAGATAGACGTACGCCACGCCCGGCGGGCCGAACATGATCGCGGCGCGGCGCGTCGGGCCGAAGCGCGCGTGCGAGGCCCGATCGTCGTGACCGTGGTACGCCTCCGTCTCGACGATGCGCGCGGCCCGCCGCACGCCCCCATCGCAGTGAACGAGCACCTTGCCGAGGAGGTCGCGCGCCACCTCGCGTGTGTCGCGGGCGTAGAACTCGCGGGAGAGCTTCATCGCGTGTGTCGCGACGTTACCAGCGCGGGACAGCGGCGGGCAGCGCCCCCCGCGGATGGCGCGAATTCCCGGGCCCACCCGCGCGACATGCGTTACGCTCCGTGCTCTCAGTGCGCTCCCGCGCGACCATCCTCGTCGTCGCCGTGCTCCTCTGCGCGCCCGCCGGCGGCCGCGCGCAGGCCGCGAGCGCGCGGGGGACCGCGCTCCAGGAGCCGGTGGCGCCTCCCTCGCCGCCTGCCGAGCCGCCGTCCACCGCGGGCGGCGAGACCGTCACCGGAGACGACAGCGAGTTCGAGCCAGAGATCCCCTCCCGCTCGATCGCGCTCGGGCCGGCCGGCCGCGGCGACATGGTCGTCTCGCTCGATCTGGGCTGGCTGCGCAGCGGCGTCCGCGGGGACATCGGGCTCGCCGCGTGGCTCGACCTCGTCCTGCGCGTCGACGCGCTCCTGCTCTACGACGGGTTCGGTAGCCACAGCGGGTTCTACCTCGGCCTTCGCGCGTCGCCGCTCTCGCAGGGCGTCCTCCGCGCCGGGGCCGAGCTGACGGTCGGCCAGCTCTTCGCCCCGGGGGAGAACACGTTGACGAACGTGGCAGCGATCCGCGGCTCGGCGACCGCCGGCGTGGTGTTCGACCTCGCGACGCTGTACGGGCGCGCGGACATCCGGTGGCTCTCGAGCATGAAGTCGCGCGGACCGGGCTGGGTGCACGACGGGGAGCTGGGCATCGGCGTCGAGCACGTGCTCGGCAGGTTCATCGTCGGCGCCGAGGCGTACGTGTGGACGCGGCCAGGCCTCTCCACCCTCGGCCAGTGGAGGCTCCGTGCCGGGTTCGCGATCTAGCGTGGTCGCGATCGTGCTCGCGGTCGCGGCGTGCGCGAACCGCGACGTCGAGACGACGCCGTTCCGGATCGACGCGTCGCGCTCCGACGGCGTGAGCTTCGTCGTGGACGTGCCCGCCTTCTACCGCTTCGAAGGCACCGCCCGGCTCCTGGAGCCCACCGTGCTGCTCGTACAAGGCGCGTCGCTTCCGGACACCCCGCCGTTCGACGTGACGCTGCGCTTCCGGTCCGACGCGCCGGGCGGCGTGGTGTTTCCGCCGCAGCTCGACGGCAGCGCCGTGACGGTGGTGCTCGTCAGCGACCCGACCGGCATCGACCCGGAGGGCGAGCCGCTTCGTTACCCTGCGCTCCGCATCGCGACCGGCGCCGCCCCCGACCTCCGCCACCAGTTCGCGATGGTCGACGCCGCCTACGCGGGCGCCGGCACGAACATCGTCACCATCGGTCCGGTGGACCCGACCGACGACCTGCCCTTCTTCCGCGTGATCGCGGACTGGACCGAGTTCGAGCCCGCCGAGTGCGGCCCCGTCTACTACGACGCCCTCGAGGTGCTGGGCGACGACGAGAGGTTCACGTTGAGTCGCGGCGAGCGCCGGGAGCTCTCCATCGGGGCTCCGGAGGCCACGAGCTGGAAGGTCCTGCACGTCCTCTCGTGGCACCGCCACGGGACGTGCGGCGATCAGGCGGAGGCGTGGACGCAGTTCGCCGCCTGGCGCTGAACCTGGTGGACGGCGTTCGGCACCCGGCCTAAACGATGTGTCCATGCGCCGCGCCAAGATCGTCGCAACCCTCGGTCCCGCCTCCTCCGACCCCGAAGTGCTGCAGCGCCTGCTGGCCGCCGGCGTCGACGTGGCGCGGCTCAACTTCTCGCACGGCCGCCACGAGGACCACGCGCAGGTGCTGGACCGGATCAGGACCGCCTCGCGGCACCTCGGGCGCGCGGTCGCCGTCCTCCAGGATCTGCAGGGGCCCAAGATCCGGACCGGCCCCCTCACCGCCGGCCGGGCGGGCGTCCGGCTCGAGCCGGGCGCGGAGATCGTGATCACCACCGAGAGCGAGCTGAAGGGCGACGCGCGGCTCATCTCCACCACCTACCCGCACCTCGCGGAGGACGTGCGCGCAGGCGACCGGCTCCTCGTGGACGACGGGCTCATCGAGCTCCGGGTCCTCGGCACGGACGGGGTCCGCGCCCGCTGCGAGGTGGTCGAGGGTGGCATCCTGCGCGAGCACAAGGGCATCAACCTGCCCGGCGTGGCGCTCCGCGCCGAGGCGCTCTCCGAGAAGGACCGCGCGGACGTCGCCTTCGGGCTCGCGCACGGTGTCGACGCGGTGGCGCTGTCGTTCGTCCGCTCCGCGGCCGATATCCGCGCCTGCCGCGAGGAGATGGAGCGGGCGGGCCGCATCGTCCCGGTGATCGCCAAGATCGAGAAGCCGGAGGCGCTCGAGGCGATCGACGCGATCATCGACGCGGCCGACGGGATCATGGTCGCGCGCGGCGATCTCGGGGTGGAGATCCTGCCGGAGCGGGTGCCGCTCCTGCAGAAGGACATGTGCCGGCGCGCGAACGCGGCGGGGAAGCCGGTCATCATCGCCACGCAGATGCTGGAGTCGATGATCGAGCACCCGCGGCCGACGCGCGCGGAGGCCTCGGACGTCGCGAACGCGATCTGGGACGGCGCCGACGCCGTGATGCTCTCCGCCGAGACCGCGAGCGGGCGCTTCCCGCTGAACGCGGTGCAGATGATGGACCGGATCGTCCGGGAGGCGGAGACGAGCCCGGCCACCGCGGTCTTCGACCCCGCCGTGCCGGGCGGCCAGGCGCCCTTCAACCTCGTCACCTCGGCCGCCGCCTGCGAGGCCTCCGACGCCGCCGGCGCCGTCGCGATCTGCTGCTTCACGCTCTCCGGCACGACCGCGCGGCTCCTCTCGCACTTCCGGCCTCGCGTGCCGATCATCGCGTTCTCTCCCGATCAGTCGATCCGGCGCCGCCTCGCGCTGTACTGGGGCGTCGTCCCCAGGATCATGGAGCCGGTGAAGAACGCCGATCTCATGGCCGAGATCGTCTCGGACCGGCTCCTCGAGGACGGCGTCGTGAAGCCCGGCGATCGGGTCGTGCTCGTCCATGGCTCGCCGCTCGGCATCCCGGGGGCGACGAACTCGATCCGGCTCCACGAGATCACGCACCCGTCCGAGCGCGGACCGGCGCAGCGGTACCGCGTCCCGATCTGAGTTAGGACGACGCCATGGACCTCCCCACCTCCGCGGCTCCCATCCCGGCCGCCGGCGTACCGGCACTGCAGCGCGCGCTCGCGGAGGCGGGGCTCGACGCCTGGCTGCTCTACGATTTCCACGGGCAGAACCCCACGGCCGTGAGCGCGGTCGGGCTCGAGGGGCACATGCTCACGCGGCGCTGGTTCTACCTCGTGCCCGCCGTGGGCGAGGCGGTCGCGCTCGTGCACGCGATCGAGCTCGGCTCGTTCCCCGAGGAGATCCCGGGCCGGCGCGAGCGGTACGCCTCGTGGGCCTCGCTCCGCGAGGCGCTCGGGCGCCTCCTCGGGACGCTCCCGCGAGGCGCGAGGGTCGCGATGGAGTACTTCCCCGACGGCGCGATCCCGACCCTGTCGCGCGTCGATGCAGGTACGCTCGAGCTCGTCCGCGCCCACGGCGTGGAGGTGGTCTCCTCCGGAGAGCTCGTGCAGCGCTTCCTCTGCCGCTGGGACGCGGCGCAGGTCGCGAGCCACGAGCGCGCGCTCCTCGCCATCGACGGGGCGAAGGACGCAGCGTTCGCGCGCATCGGCGCGGCGATCCGCGCGGGCGAGGCCCTCCTCGAGACCGACGTGCAGCGCTTCCTCCTGGAGCGCTTCGCCGAGGCCGACCTCGAGACGGACCACCCGCCCATCGTCGCGGTGAACGGCCACGCCGGCGATCCGCACTACGAGCCCTCGGAGAGGACCGCGACGCCGATCCGGGCGGGCGATCTCGTGCTCATCGATCTGTGGGCGCGCGGCAAGGGACCACGCGACGTGTACGCGGACATCACCTGGGTCGCCTACTGCGGTGATTCGCCGCCCGAGCGGCTCCTCCGGATCTTCCGCGTCACCGCCGACGCGCGCGACGTCGGCCTCGCCACGCTCGAGCGGGCCCACCGCGAGGGGCGCACGCTGCAGGGCTGGGAGGTGGATCGCGCCGTGCGGGACCACATCTCCCGGGAGGGCTTCGGCGAGCGGTTCGTCCACCGCACCGGTCACTCCATCGGCCGCTCCGTCCACGGCGACGGCGCGAACCTCGACGACCTCGAGACGCACGAGACGCGCCCGCTCGTGCCCGGGCTCGGCTTCTCGATCGAGCCGGGCATCTACCTTCCGGAGGAGGGGCTCGGCGTCCGGAGCGAGATCGATGTGTTTCTCGCCGGCGACGGGCCGAAGGTCTTCTCGAAGATCCAGCGGGAGCTCGTGCTGATCCGGTGACCGCCGCCCCCGTCATCGCGGCCACCGCGGTCGTCCTGTTCCGCGACGGTCCCCGTGGCCGCGAGGTGTTCCTCGTGCGACGCGGCTCCGACCGTCGCTTCGCGGCGGGGTTCCACGCGTTCCCCGGCGGCAGGCTCGATCCCGAGGACGCCGAGATCGAGGTCCCGGGGCTCGGCGCGGAGGAGGCGGCGCTCGCGGCCTGCGCGGCGCGCGAGCTCTTCGAGGAGACCGGCGTCCTCCTCGCGCGCGGCGCCGCGCCATCGCCGGCGGAGCGGAACGGGGGGCGGCGCGCCGTGCTCGAGGGGACGCTGTCGTTCCGCGGGTTCCTCGCGCGCCATGCGCTCGTCCTGGACACCGCGCGGCTCGTCCCCGCCGGGCGCTGGATCACCCCCGAGCACCTGCCGCTCCGCTACGACGCGCGCCTGTTCCTCGTGCGGCTCGCGCCGGAGGACGCGCCGGAGGTGTGGGCGGGAGAGCTCGCCGCCGGGGCGCTCGTCCCGGTCCGTGACGCGCTCCGGCGCTGGTCGCGGGGTGAGCTCCTCCTCCACCCGCCGAACCTGCACGCGCTGCAGGTGCTCGCGCGCCCGGGCGAGCCGTCCGTCGAGGCGCTCTGCGCGCCGCCGCACTGCGACGCGTTCGTCGCGCGGCGGATCGAGTTCCAGGAGGGCTTCTTCCTGGCGGCGCTGCGCACGCCGACGCTCCCCCCGGCGACGCACACGAACGCCTGGCTCGTCCCCGCGGACGGCGGCCTCGCCGTCGTCGATCCCGGTCCGTCGGATCCGGCGGAACAGGCCGCGCTCCTCGCGCTGCTCGACGCGCTCGCCGCGGAGGGGCGGCCGACGCGCGCGGTGTGGCTCACGCACGCGCACCCGGATCACACCGGCGCCGCCGCGGTCGTGGCCGAGCGCTTCGGCGTCCCCGTCCTCGGCCATCGCCTCGCGGAAGGGCGCGTGCCAGGCGTCACCGCCGTCCGTCCCGTGCGCGACGGCGATCTTCTCGGCGGCCGCTTCCGGGTGCTCGAGACGCCCGGCCACGCGAGGGAGCACCTCGCGTTCCTGGACGAGGACTCCGGGGCGCTCGTGTGCGGTGACATGGTCTCGACGTACTCGACGATCGTCATCGATCCTCCCGAGGGGGACATGGCGGAGTACGAGCGCCAGCTGGAGCGGCTTCGCGCGCTCGGACCGCGCACGCTCTACCCGGCGCACGGCCCGCCCGCGCCGGGCGCGCCGGACCGGCTCGGCGCCTATCTCGCGCACCGCCACGCGCGCGAGGCGCTCGTGATCGCCGCGCTCGACACGGCCCCCCGAACGCTCGCGGAGGTGACCGCGCGCGCCTACGCCGATACGCCTCCCTCGGCGCTGCCGCTCGCGGAGCGCAGCTGCCTCGCCGCGCTCCTCTCGCTCGCCGCCCAGGGGCGAGTCGCCCGTTCGGGCGAGGGCTGGCGTCGCTGATCGCGGATTTCCGAGTGGTGTCTCTTGGAAATGGCACACGGACACACCGGCTGAATTCCCAAGCCCCCGAAATCCCGGGAGGTGACACGGGCACACACGTTGCAGCCGAACGACCCCATGCTCCCCCGCGCGTTGAAGGTCGCCCGCGTCGGCCTCCTGATCCTCTCGGCCTTCCTGGTCGGCGGCGCCTCGGCCGAGGTCGCGGTCCGCACGCACGGGGCGATCTCCCGCGCGCGCGCGGAGCGCGAGCTCGGCTCCGCAGGTCAGCTCGTAGCGCTCGAGCTTCGGGACCCGAGCGGCGAGCTCCTGGCGCGCCCTCGGATCATCGCGCCCGCCGGCAAGGCCGCCGAGGTGGTGCTGCACGAGCCGGGAGATCCCGGCACGGTGCGGGTCGCGTTCCGCGTCGAGGCGGTGCGCGACGCAACGGGCGACATCGCGCTCGCTTACGCCCTGTGGGTGCCGGGGCACGACGTGAAGACGAGCGGGACGATGCAGCTCACGCCCGGCGTCGAGCGCGAGATCGCGCTCGCGGACGGAGCGCTCGTGGCGAGGTGGCTCGCGGTGCCGGTCCCGTCGGCTGCGCTCGACGCGTACCTCGAGGGCGAGGCAGCGCAGCGGCAGAGCTCGCGGCGGAGCTGACGAAGCAGGGCCTCGGCCCCCAGGCCTCGGACCTCAGCGCTCGCGTGGGCTTCTCCGAGGCCTGAAACGAACCCCGCGACTACCGCTCGCCCTCGATCACCTTCGCCTCGGCGTCGAGCCGCGCAGCCTCGGCGAGCGCAGCGGCGAGCCGGCGCGAGAGGAGCTGCCGCTGCTCCACGAGCAAGCGTAGCCGGCGGATGCGCTCGGGGTCGTGGGGGGTCGCCATCGCCGCGCCGAACTGGGCCATGCGCAGCTCGTTGCTC